>NZ_OY764901.1:362500-662500 GCF_963668665.1 uncultured Anaeromusa sp.
TGGGAGCACTTTCCCAGGGAACATCTTCATCGCTTCTCTCAGAGCCGGATTTCCCCAATCCGGCTCTGTTGGCGTCGTCTTGACCGCCGCTGGCGCTGCTCCCGCAACACCCTGGACACATTGTAATTGTACCGGATGACCACAAAGTTCTGCAAATAAATTTTCTACAATCTCCCGATAATCATCCTTGGCCGTCCTTTCACAAGGAAACGCCGCTGTAAACTGCAGCATAACGACCCCTGCTTCCGCCTTTACTAACTGTCCTTGCGAAACACAGGCGTATACAGAGCGTTTCCCGCTGCTCATAAGACGCTTTAAAAATTGCTGCCATAAATCTCCGGAAACTGGCGAAGCTGCCGCAGCCACAGTGGGTTTAGCCGCCGGCACAACTGCAGCCGAAGGAGTTGTTGCGGGAGGAGTCGCTCTCGTTACCTTATCCACAACAGGCGCTGCCGATCTTCTTACCGGCTCTGGCTGCACCTCAAAGCGCCTGGCCGGCGCAGAAGGTTCCGGAGCCGTTCTCAGCGGCGAAGCAGCCCCCCCCTGCGCTAGAGCCGTTTCTAAAGCCTGCACCCGTTGTACCAAGCCGTCCCAATCACCGTTCTCCGCCTCGCCTCGGCATAATGCTAACAACGCCATTTCCAGCGGAATCCGAGCATCTACGGCCCAGCGCGCCTCTTGAATCGCTTCGCCCAGCCGACGCACTGCCTGCATGATCGCACTTTGGGACAATTGTTTCGCATGCTCTGCCAGCTTTTCTCGCATGCTGCCACTGCAGTCCTGCCATTTTTCCATACCAGGCGCCGCCTGATACAGCATGACATCACGCAAATAGCCAGCCCATTCCACTGCCATTTGTTTGGCTTCCCGCCCCATAGACAGCATTTCTTCCAAGCCTTCCAGCAATGCCGCCGCGTCTTTTTTCCCCAGACGCTCCGTCATGCTCCAGACCCATTCGTGTCCTACCAATCCTAACAGATTACGCACTAACGCTTCGGAAACATGTCCGTCCGCCGCCATCGAGGCGCATTGATCCAACAAGCTTAGCGCATCCCGCATCCCGCCATCGGCCTGGGCTGCGATAAGCCGCAAGGCATCTTCTTCGACATTCATGCCTCCTGCGGCGGCTACCTCCTGCAGACGCACCAACAAGTCCCCCTGGGTAATCCGCCGAAAATCATAGCGCTGACAACGTGAATGAATTGTCGCCGGAATCTTATGAGGCTCTGTTGTCGCTAGGATAAAAACCACATGGCTTGGCGGCTCTTCCAAGGTTTTCAAAAGCGCATTAAAGGCTTCTGTGGTCAACATATGCACTTCATCAATAATGTAGACTTTATATTTTCCCTCTACCGGTGCAAATTTCACAGTTTCCCGCAAATCGCGGATTTCGTCAATACCACGATTGGAGGCCGCATCCACTTCCACTACATCCATGGAAGAACCGTCGGTAATCCCTACGCAGGAAGAGCAGGTATTGCAAGGATGCAGAGTCGGTCCCTGTACGCAATTTAGCGCCTTGGCAAAAATCTTCGCCGTACTGGTCTTGCCCGTCCCGCGGGGGCCTGCAAAAAGATAGGCATGCGCAATCTTGTCAGAGCGTATGGCATTTTCCAGGGTAACACGAATATGCTCCTGTCCTACCAGGCTGTCAAAATCTTGCGGACGCCAGCGGCGGTACAACGCAATATAGGCCATAGCGGTTCCTCCTTTCAATACATATAGCGAAAAAAGCAACCACATTGGGTTGCTTTCGATTACTTGAAATTGTTTTGTTTACAAGGTCGGACCACGGCAGTCACCAGGCGCTCCTGCGGCACATAAGAGGGCCCACTTACCGTTGCTTCCTTCCGGACCTGGCGGGGTTCATGAGTTCCTATTGCGCAGGACCCAATGGCTACCGTGGTCCGGCCCTGGAAACATCCACAGCCACATATTATAAAATTCATTCCGCAAAAAAATGGCGGAGAGAGAGGGATTCGAACCCTCGGTAGAGTTTCCCCTACACACGCTTTCCAGGCGTGCTCCTTCAACCACTCGGACATCTCTCCAAGCTCTACACTTGTAGTATTATAACGAATAAAAGAACAAAAAGCAACACCTTGGGCTATATCTTTTTTACTTGTCCAAATTGGCCGCCCTATCTCATACGCTGCGATGCATCAGCTGACACCGGGCTGCGCTCGCATTCTTCCGGCAGCATCGTGATTTGATAGCAATACGGACTTCCTTTCATTTTTTCTCCTGCATATACTAACCCATTGACGCTTTCGGAAAGATTGTGGTTATCAATCTGCTCCGGATCTCCAAGAATGACAATTTTCGTCCCCATCCCGCAGCGGGTAATAATTGTCTTGGCCTGGACCGGTGTCGAATTTTGCATTTCGTCCAAAATAAAAAAGTATTTATGCAACGAGCGGCCGCGCTGGAAAGCAAGAGCCTCCATCAAGATAGTTCCGTCTTCCAATAACATTTTTACTGTATCCTCAATTTGCTTTCGCTCCTTGCGGCCTTCTGTACGTACACCATTGAGAAGCGTAAACAGATTGTCATACATCCCTCTCATATAAGGATGTATCTTATCGCGTTCACCGCCCGGCAAAAAGCCAATATCCTCCATCGCCACGCTGGGACGGCAAATCAACATACGCTGATACCGGGACTGCTCGGGCTCCATGATTTCTTCCAACCCGGCGGCCAGAGAAAACAAGGTCTTGCCGGTCCCCGCCTGCCCACGAATAATGCACACCGGAGCTTCCTCCGCGTCCATCATTAAACATTCCTGCATAAAAATTTGCCCTACGCTGCGAGGCGTTAAGCCAAAAAGAGTTTGATGCTGGTGCTGCAAGCGAACTACTTTGCGCCCGTCAAAACGCCCCAATACCGTATGTCTGCCATTTTCTACATTACGCACGACTAAAAACTGATTGACAACCAAATCTTGAATCGGCGCCAATTGCTGTTTTTCTATATCATATACTTTCAGACAATCCGGATCCAACCATTGCCTGCGATCCAAATAGAACTGATTAATCGCCTCCGCAGCCGCATACACTTCAGCTCTCCCGGTATACTGCTTTTCCACAGAAACCACTTTTTCATGACGATAATCCTCTGCTGGCAGTCCAATAACAGAGGCTTTGATACGCAAAGCCGTATCCCGGCTAACCAACACCGCATCTTGCCCTGCTTCCTGCAAACCTTTGCAAATTTGCAAGATCCGATTATCCGGCAAGTCAGTGTGCCAAAACGCAGGCAGCCGAGCAGAAAATTCCCGGCTTTCAATACGCAGCCGTCCGCCTACTTCGTTTAAACCAACCCCCGCCGCCAAATCCCCCTGCTGACTCAGCCGATCCAAAATACGAATCACTTCCCGGCTGTTGGCGCCCCGTTCAGAAGCTTCTCGCTTAAACCGATCCAACTCCTCAATGACCACCTCAGGCAGCACTACCAAGTGCTCTTGAAAAGCAAACAAGGCCTGTGCCGCATAAGCCAAAACATTGGTATCAATCACATACACTCGTTCCATGTTTTTTCCTCCTTTGCTGCTGGCTCTACAAAAGACGTTCTGTTTTTGATCCGCAACTCCCTGCCTGGCTATGTTAAGATTTGCAAAACAAAAAGTCTTCGCATAGCAAATCCATATTGCCACACGAAGACTTGGGAGGAGAGTATATACATTGCTTTTTTATTGGTTCTATAATAAATGTTGGGGTAAGCACGCAAGAGCATGTTTACCTCAACATTTTTTTGCACAAAAAAATGAGCATAAAGTAAATAACTCACATACAATTAAAGTTGCTACACACCAATCGAAAGGAGTTATTTATTTATGCTCGATACTCAGTCTACTACATTTTTCTTAAACTTAGAAGAGGCCTGTGTAATTGACTCTACCGATACGACTCTCACAATTGAACTGCCGCGCAAAAAACACCCCTGCCCTGTTTGTGGACAGCGTACTGATAAAATCCATGATTATCGGTTGCAAAAGGTAAAGCACATTCCCTTGCTGCATAAATCCTACGAACTGTTTTTTCGCAAGCGCCGCTATTATTGTCCTCATTGCGCGAAGCGTTTTGCTGAAACGGTTCCTTTTCTTGGCAAATTTCAGCGGATGAGCCATTTGCTAAAACAATTTGTCATCTCGCAGTTTTCTAATATGAAATCCGCCACTGAAATCGCCCGGCAAGCTCGTATTTCCGTCACTACCGCGCTTCGCCTTTTCGACCACGTTTCTTATCCTAAGCCGCTGCTTCCAGAGGTGCTGGCGATTGATGAGTTTAAGGGAAACGCTGCCAAAGAGAAGTTTCAATGTATTTTGGCGAACCCCAAAGCGAAAACCACCTTGGATATTTTAAAAAATCGCAAATCCGAAGACCTGTACGAATACTTTACTGAGTTTTCTTTGGAACAACGCCAGAACGTTCAGCATGTGGTTATGGACCTTAGTAATTTATTCCGTAGCGTGGTAAAAACCAGCTTTCCGAATGCCCAAATTGTAGCTGATAAATTCCATGTTTGTCGACTTGCTAATTGGGCTATGGAAGCGGTGCGCAAAGACGTGCAAAAAGACTTTTCGAATCATCGCAGAAAGTATTTCAAGAAAAGCCGCTTCCTACTTCTGAAACGCCATAAAAACCTAATAAAAGCCGAGGACAAAGAACAACTCTCTTTGATGCTGCAAGTATCGGAAAAACTACGCTATGCCTATAGCCTAAAAGAGCTTTTCTACGAAATGATGGACAGCGCCGACAGCCAGACATACGCTTTGCGTTTTAAACGTTGGCAAGAGGATGTTTTACAGCATAATCTTCCTCAATTTATTCGCCTTATGAATACCATGATTGAGTGGAAACACGAAATTGTGGCTGCCATTGAAACAGGATACAGCAACGGCTATATTGAAGGCTGCAACAACCGAACCAAAGTCTTAAAACGAACCTGCTATGGACTGCGTAATTTTGAGCGAATGCGTAACCGCATCCTCTATCTTGCGGTTACTAAAAATAGATAGCAGCGAGAATTTGCATCCTCGCTGCCAATATTACTTTATGCTTTTACCCCAACTATTGACATAGAACCTTTTTATTGTAAGCGATCAGAGAATAAAATCCAATATAAGTAACTTTTCTAAGTACAAAGAACTAAAACAACATCTTATACAAGAAATGACGGCACGGTAGCTTCCGCATTTTGGCGATAACGATATAAGGGGCGACCAATCGAGCCGTAATGAATCTCAAATAGCAACAATTCCATCTGCTGCAGGTATTTTAAGTATTTCCGAATAGAAACCTGCGAAATTCCTACCAGCTTTGCCATTTCTTCTGCCGTAAACTCACCATCTACTTGGCAAATAGCCTCCCAAATGCGTTTCATCGTGTTGCGATCAAGGCCTTTAGGCAATTCGCCGCCCTCTTCCGTCACCCGGCTGCCCCGCTGCAAAAGCCGGTCCAATTCCCCTTGATTGACAGGGACTTCCCGCCGCAGCCACTCCTGGCGTTTTTTGAAATCCAGCAAGGCCGTCTGAAAGCGCAGAAATTGAAACGGTTTAATCAGATAATCAATAGCCCCCTGCCGCAGCGCTTCTTGAATGCTGCGCTGCTCTCTCGCGGCAGTCACCAAAATAACATCCACGCCATGCCCTTCGCGGCGCACCTTGTGCAGCAGTTCTAAGCCATTCATGCCCGGCATGAACACATCCAACAAGACTAAGTCCACCTTGTTTTCACGCAAAAAGTGCAGCGCTTCTTCCCCATCCCGGCAGATTCCGGCCAATTGAAAGCCTTCAATCCGCTCCAGATAGCACCGGTTCAACTCTGAAACCATCGGGTCATCTTCCACAATTAAAACTCGAATCATCGTCCTCACTCGCTTTCTTTAGTCTCTGAGCTCAACTATTATCGTATTGCCATTCCGGTCGCGACGGAATGAAAACGGAAAAGACAGTTCCCCCTTGCGACGCCGGAGAAAATTGAATGGTCCCCTCCAACCGCGCCAGGCTTCGCTGTACCAGCGCCAAGCCAAAACCGCGATCCGCCGCCTTTGTGGAAACGCCTTGCACAAATAACGTCTCTTGAATTTCTTTCGGAATCCCAGGACCGCTGTCTTCGATTTCCATATATAAACCGCTGGCATCCGTACTTAAAGCCAGCATAACTTCCTTACGCGCAGAATGCTTGACCGCATCAAGCGCATTTTCAATCAAATTCCCTAAAATCGTCACTAACTCGTGCGCCGTATCTTCGTCAAAACAAACATCCACTTCCGTATCTTCATGCAAGCACATTTCAATATCCCGCTCCCGGGCCAAGCTAAGCTTGCTCAAAACAAACCCAGCCAACACGGAATCTCGTATGCGCCGATCCACATAGGAGACCTCTTCTTGCGAATCCGAGGCAATGCGGCTGATATACGCTCGCAGCTGCTCATAATGTCGCATTTGCACCAACCCTAGAATGACATGAAGCTGATTCATAAATTCGTGTCCCCGCGAACGCAACGCATCGACATAGGCTTGCACGCCTGTCAATTCCTCCGCCAAGCGTTTTAACTCCGTTTTATCGCGGAAAGTAGCCACGGCTCCCACTACGCGCCCCTCCACCCAAAGGGGCACACGGCTGGCTACAATAGGAATGCCGTAAAGCTCCTGTTCCCGATCCAAGTCTGCTTTACCCGCTTCCATAACTACTTGCAGGCCGGAACCGGGCATGCAGGACTCCACTTCCCTGCCAATCGGATCGCCCGTCCAGCCAGCCCGCCGCAGCAAACGCCTAGCTTCACTATTAATGACAGTAATCCTCCCGTCCGCATCCACGGCAATAACGCCCTCGCGCACCGACTGCAGCATGACATTGCGTTCTTCCAACAGCTTCGCAATAGCCCACGGCTCCAGCCCAAAGAGTATCTCTTTAATATTACGGGCCAACAGCCACGCTGCAGTAATGCCAATTACCAGACCCAATGCGGAAGCTACAACTAAAACCTTCAAAGCCTCTCTCACTGATTCCTGCACATGCGTAAGCAAGATGCCCACGAGAACCGAGCCGACTTGCCGCCCCTCCTCATCATATACCGGAGTGAAGGCGCGCAAGGAATATCCCAGCGTACCTTCCGCCTCCGAAATATACTCATAACCAGAAAGAGCATCCCCCTCGTCGCCGCCGGTCAAGCGCTGACCAACCAATTCCGGATTGGGATGCGAGTATCGAATTCCGGCCATATCGGTGACAACAATAAAGCGGACTTGCGCCGCTTCCAGCATATCCTGAGCGTAGACTTGAATGTCCTTAGGGTCCCGTTTGCCTGTCAGCCCTTCCCGCACAACCGAGTCTTTCGCCACCATGCGAGCCGCGCTCATAGCTTGGGAGCCAATCGAGTTTTTAATATCTGTATTAATGCTGCGCGAAATCAACAGCATAGTCACCATAATAACAGCAGCTACGACACAAAACACCAAACCAACAATCTTGGCTTGCAAAGGCACCCGCCTGTCCAGCTCCATTTCATTCCTCCAAAAATTCATTCTCTTTTCAAATTGTAACGTATCCCTCGCCTCCATGCAAGAAACCTTGCAGGAAGATGCCGGAATAAAATCACTTTTCGCACACCCTTCTAAGTTAATTCATGAACAAGACCTATTACAAGCAGGAAATAAGCATTGCACAGATAATTATAAAAATTAAAAGATGTATTCTTTTTTCTATCGTTCTTCTGTCAAATAGGAAGGGGGCTCGGGAATGAGGACATTCCGTTTTGACGTAATCATTATCGGCGCAGGACCCGCTGGCAGCGCTTGTGCGCACACCTTGGCCAAAGGAGGCAAAAAAACACTCCTTGTAGAGCGCGGCCTGCCTACAGGCAGCAAAAACCTCTCCGGCGGACGCTTATATTCTTACGCTTTGGAACTGCTGGAACCAGGTTTGACTGCTAAAGCGCCGCTGGAACGCTCCATCGTACGTGAGCAAATTATGATGCTGGACCAAGATCGCGGCTTTTGTTTGGATTTTTTCGAACCAGCTCTTCATGCGGATATCCCCCACTCCTGCAGCGTATTACGCACTCCTTTTGACGAATGGCTCGCAGCCTACGCGGAAGAGCAGGGCGGCGCCACTTTGGTCGACGGCATCAAAATCGACGAGATTCTATGGCAAGACGGCCGCGTCACCGGCGTACGTTCCGGAGACGATACCGTTGAAGCGGACACTGTCGTAATTGCCGAAGGCGTTTTAGGGCAACTAGCGGAAACGGCCGGGCTTCGTCCTAAACTCCCGGCGCAACAGGTAGGCGTCGGCATCAAAGAAGTTATTTCTCTGCCCGCCAACGTCATTGAAGAACGTTTCCAGGTTGCCTCCGGCCAAGGGGCCGCCCGGGTCATTGCCGGCGGCACGGCGGGCATTCCCGGCGGCGGTTTTCTCTATACCAATAAAGAATCGCTTTCTCTCGGTCTAGTTTTTCATCCCGAAGAAGCGGCCAAACAAAATCGACCGTTAGCCGAATTATTCCAAGAATTCAAGATGCATCCCGCCATTTATCCCTTGTTGGCTGGCGGAGCCACCGTTGAATACGGCGCTCACCTCGTTCCTGAAGCAGGCTGGCGCGGCATGCCCCCTTCGCTGCATCGGCCCGGACTCTTGCTGGTCGGCGACGCTGCCGGCTTTGTGATCAATACCGGCACGATCATTCGCGGCATGGACTTAGCCATTGTCAGCGGCATAGCAGCCGCCCGGGCCATTCTCGCCAGCGAGTCGCCGCAAGCGCTAGGCTCTCAATATCTGGCCGAACTGCAACAGTGCGGCCTGCTTCCCACCATGAAAATCTTGGCTGGCTGGCCTGAATTATTGGGAAATCCACGCATGGTCAGCACCTATCCGGCCATGGCCAACGCCATGCTGCATACGATGTTCCATGTTGACGGCGCTGTGCCTCCCTCCATGCCCAAAGCGATGAAGGAAGTTTTACAAGCGCACATAAGCCTGGGAACACTGCTCAAGGATCTTTGGAAGGGGGTTCGCGCCTTATGAGCATTCAAAAAGAAGATATTGATCATCTATTAAATCTAGATAAGATTAAAGCCGATGAAAAGAACGCTCACATCGTCATTGATCCAGAACAATGCGCCGCTTGCCAAGCTAAGCCCTGTCTTATCGTCTGCCCGGCACTGCTGTACACCTTAGATGAAACAGGCACCTTGAATTTCGACTACGCTGGCTGCCTGGAATGCGGTACTTGCCGCACTATATGCCCTCATCTAAAAAAATGGGAATATCCTAGGCATACCTTCGGCATTTACTATCGACAAGGATAACGGGACATGAAATTTGAACAGGAGTAGATGGAGTAAAGGGAGGGTTCGACGAGGTTAGGATTGAACAAGAGTCACGGGAGAACCGGAGGGCTCGCAGGAGGATTACGAAATAAAAGAAAAAAGATTGCAGCAACTTAAATAAAAGCTGCCACAACCTTTTCTACTTTTCAGGAGCCACTGATTTAATGAACACTCCGATAAAACAAGAAATTTTTTCGTCAAACGAGGAAGAAAACGCAGGAATAGTGAAGCTATTCCGAGGCTTTCTGACAATGTCTGACGGAAAAAGAGCTGTTTTAGCGCGAGATGCGAATAAATCAATGGCTCCTGTTTTATTGACAGTGCCGGTAACGATCGCCGCACTCAGCGCGTTTCGCACCGTTGAAGTTCTCCACGTTGCTCAAGTAGCCGGTAATACGTCGCACTCGGGAAATCGGCGCTCGTTCCACCGCTTCAATCACTACGTCTTGTCCCTCCACTTGCAAGGAAAGAGAAGCAAGCTCCTTATCTTGACTGCGCCACTGCTCAATTTCACTGCGCACATACAATTCGATTTCTTCGTCACTCAGGCATGCCGCCGCTTCTACTTGCACATCTTCCACGCATAGGCTTTTCATCTTCGCCACCCCATCCATATGTAGTACTAACAATATAATTATACACAAGATATAGTTATTTTTCCAGGCTTAATTAAAAAAAGAACCTCCTATTGTAGGACTTCAATACCTACAATAGGAGGTTTGCTTCTTCCTCTATATTTCTTTAGTCCAAAAATTTAGCTGCCGGTACATAGGGCAGGCCCAAGCCTTCGGCAACTCCTTGGTAAGTTACGTTGCCATCCACCACATTCAAGCCGTTAGCCAACCCAGCATTGTCCTTCAAAGCCTGTTTCCAGCCTTTGTTAGCAATCTGCAGCGCATACTCCAAGGTCACATTTGTCAAAGCCAAGGTGGAAGTTCTAGCCACTGCCCCAGGCATATTAGCTACTGCATAATGCACAACACCATATTTTTCATAGGTAGGTTCGCTATGCGTCGTAATACGGTCAATAGTCGCCACCGAGCCTCCTTGGTCAATCGCTACATCGACAATCACGGAACCAGGCTCCATGGATTTTACCATTTCCTCGGTTACCAGCTTCGGCGCTTTAGCTCCTGGCAACAATACAGCGCCCACCAGCAAGTCCGCTTGCTTCACCCATTTAGCCAAGTTGAAACTGTTAGACATAACGGTCTGCACGCGACCGCCAAAAATATCATCCAAATAAGCAAGACGTTCCGCCGAACGATCCAACACAGTAACACGAGCGCCCATGCCTACGGCTATTTTGGCAGCATTGGTACCAACGATGCCGCCGCCGACAATGACGACTTGTCCTACTTCTACCCCTGGAACGCCGCCCAAAAGAATTCCTTTGCCGCCACAAGGCTTTTCCAGGAATTGAGCGCCAATCTGCACCGCCATACGTCCAGCTACTTCGCTCATCGGCGCCAATAACGGCAAACCGCCATGGCTCCCCAAAATAGTCTCGTAAGCAATGCCCACTACTTTCTTTTTGAGCAGCGCTTCCGTCAAAGCCGGTTCCGGCGCCAAATGCAAGTACGTATATAAAATTTGCCCTTCATGGAACAAATCATATTCTGCCGGCAAGGGCTCTTTGACTTTTATAATCATTTCTGCACTATCAAACAATTCTTTACGGTCCGCCATAATAACGCCGCCTGCTTTTTGATACGCCTCGTCGCTAAAGCCGCTGCCCAAACCCGCTCCTTTTTCCACCAACACTTTGTGCCCGGCTTGCACCAACGCATCTACGCCGGCAGGCGTCAAGCCCACCCGGTTTTCATTATTCTTAATTTCCTTCGCCACTGCAACAATCATCGTAATCCCTCCAATTGCAAATTACGGTTTGTACCGCTGCTTTTTATATAGCAATAACCATGCCAAGTCTAGTAAGACTATTTTACTGAGCCTTTTTCTGCCATTGGAAACTTTTCATACCAATCATTGGCAACAAAAGCTTCCGTTTGGAAACTTTTGTTGCAGGAAATTAATAAAACTTGTGTAATACACTGTAAAGAAAGTTTAGTTCATATCCTATACCCTCCTGAAAGGAAGTTTCTATTATGCGTTTTCGCCTGCCCAATGTCGACCGCGTCGGCTTAGTCATGGATATCTCTCGCATTCTTGCGGAACGACATATCAACATTCTTTCCATGGAAGTCGATCTACGTGTCATTTTCCTGGAAGTTCAGCCTCTATCCCACCATGCCGCGCGGGAACTAGCCGAATGTCTTTTGACCGTTCCCGGCATTCTTGATGTCGAAATGATCGACCTAATGCCTCACCAAGAACGTTCGCAGCAAATCCAGGCCATGCTGACCTCCGTGCAAGACGGCATTATCGCCGTTGACCGTTACGGACGCATTACCCAATGCAATCCAGCTGCGGAAAAGCTGCTCCACTGTCCTGCCGAAGAAATTCTAGGCAAGTGGCTGGAAGATATTTTTCCGCCATCCTCCCCGCTGCGCCGCACGCTGGAAAGCGGCAAGAGTTATCACAATGAAGAATTGTTTTTTGAAAAAGTTGCCGGCCATTGTCTTGCTACCAGCACCCCTCTTTTAGATGCCGCCGGTTTTGTCAGCGGCGCCATGGTTGTACTGCGGGACATTCGGGATGTCCAAGAGCTTGTTCATCGCTTGACAGGGCCCTCGCCCTTCACCTTCGCAGAGATCATTTTCACCAGCACCGCCATGCAGGAAGTAGTCTCCCAAGCCCAAACCTACGCCCGCAGTGATTCTACCGTTTTAATCCGCGGCGAAACCGGCACCGGCAAGGAGCTAATCGCCCGCGCCCTTCATGCTGCATCGCCGCGCAACGCCAAAGCCTTCCTGCCAGTCAACTGCGCAGCCATTCCTGATGCACTCTTGGAAAGTGAGCTCTTCGGCTATGAAGAAGGCTCTTTCACAGGCGCCGTCAAAGGAGGCAAAGCAGGACTTTTTGAACTAGCCCAGGGAGGCACTCTGTTTTTGGATGAAATCGGCGAAGTTTCTTCCCACCTGCAAGCTAAGCTGCTGCGCGTACTGCAGGAACGAAAAGTTCGCCGCTTAGGCAGCAATCGGGAGCAACCCATCAATGTTCGCATCCTCGCCGCTACCAATCGTCCCCTGGAAACTTTGATGGCCCAAGGAACCTTTCGCGAGGATCTGTACTATCGTTTAAATGTCATTCCTCTATTTCTCCCGCCTCTGCGCGAACGCTTAGAAGACATTGATCCCCTTAGCCGCTTCTTTTTACACCGTTTTGCCGCTAAACTCCAAAAAAGCGTACAAGAAATCAGCAGCACCGCCTTGGAAAAGCTCAAACACTATCATTGGCCCGGTAATATCCGCGAATTGGAAAATATCATGGAGCGCGCTTGCAACATCGTCAACGGTCCAGTTCTCTTAAGCGAACATATCTTTTTGCCCTCTGCCACGATTCCCAGTAATATCCAGGCAGCTCCTGCAAAAAAAACACAATCTTTGGCCGCCTCCATGCAAGAAGTAGAAAAAAAACTTCTTGCTGAGGCAATGGGCGAATATCGCAGCGCCCGTCAGCTAGGCCTCGCTTTAGGATTGTCCCATACTGCCATTCTTAAAAAGCTTCGTAAATACGGTCTCTCCGTACCAGGTAGCTCTCATTGAAAGGAAAAACTCAGCACTTTACAAAGAACAGCCTTTGATGGAATGACTTATGCGCAAGCGCTAGCTGCCCGCTAAACAGAAAGTCCCGGATCTGGCCATAGGCCACCCCGGGACTTTTTGTCGCTATTAATACCCGCAATTCACGGTCCAGGTTCCCGGATTTTCCGGATCGTATGGTTCTGCAAGCTGCTTAGTCGCATCGATCAAAGCATCTTCCATCGTCGCAAACCATTCATTAGGGCTGACATACGGATAAGCTGCGCCAGCTGGCTGATAAAAATGGCTTGTGCGATGCCCGAGCCTGCCGTCTCCTGCTTCGACAACTTTGATACCGATGCACTGGCCGCCGATAAACACGCCCCATTCGCCAACTACCCGGCACATGGATTCAATCTTGCCCTCACTGGATAAAGCGATTGCATCTTCCCATTTCATATTGCCTCGTCCTCCTTGTGTAGACTTTATTCAAGAATAGTTTTCTGTTTATTTCGTCTTTTAAATGTCACTTTCCTGCTTCCAGCATCGCTTTATTGAAAAAATCATCGTCTTATCATCTTTTCATAGGCAAAGCAGAACGAAAGTGATATGATAGAAAAAAAGAAAGGAGCGGATTTCGTGTTGCGGTCCTTTTGCATTCTTTTGTATCGCATTATTGCCTTAATCGGCTCCGGCCTGATTATTGGCGGCAACGAATTGATTTTGGTCTTGGATGAGCTTTTGGTGCGTCTAGCGACGTCTCCCACGCCGCGAACCGTTCTAGTATGCTTGTCTTGCTGGGCCTTGTATAAAGCCTGCTGCCGTATCCCTCACCTTATACGCTCCCTTCCCAAGCGGATATCCATCCGTTTAGAATCATGGTGACCTGCAACCTACAACGGTAATGACACGAAACGCAGAGTAACTTAGCAACAGAGGGAAGCAGAGAAATTATTTGCTTATATGGTTCGGTATCTTTAAAAAAGCTAAAGCAAGTGTGTTTGCAAAATCGTACTGCAAACATCCTCGCTTTAGCTTTTTTCCATGCACTGATATTGCTCTGCCGGCCGCTTCTGGTACTCCTGTTGAAAATTCATCCCCCTCTTGCGTCCCCTCAGATTCTCCCGTGACTCCTGTTTAAAATCTAAATCTCCCCATATCACAGCTTTTTTAACAGCTCTTCTTTGACCCGTCCCAGCACTCCTAGCCAGTCTCCGGGCTGCCGTTGCCGAAACAAGCGCATTGTCGGATACCAAGGGGCATCCTCCCGTTGCAATTGCCAGCGCCATTCTGCTATGTAAGGAAGCAACACCCAGGTCTCTTTTCCCATGGCTCCTGCCAAGTGTGCTACTGCCGTATCGGCTGCAATGACCAAGTCCAAATTAGCAATCAACGCCGCTGTTTCCGCAAAATCAGTTAATTCCTCAGAAACATCCCACACGGGATATGCAGCCTTCTGCAATTCCTTAGACCGCGCTCCTTCCTGCAAGCTAACCCACGCAATATCCTGCAATGCAAACAGATCCTGAAAAGCTTGAATCGCCACCGAACGGTTGGCGTCATTTTTATGTTTGGGGTTTCCAGCCCAAACTACGCCTACGCGCAGCTTCTTTCCCTCAGTTGCATGTGCCAGGCGATTGCCCCATACAGCTGACCTTTCCTTTGACGCATATAAATAAGGAACTTGCGCCGGAATGGTCTCTTCTGTGGTATGTAACCAATAAGGCAAGCTCATTAAGGCGCAAGCTACATCATAATTTCCCTCCGGTACGCGATTGCCGCCAACCACACGCATCGCAAAGGAATCGGCTATCAAGCGCTCTACGGGAGTATCCACCCACAAGGTTGTCTCCTCTGCCATCGCTGCTACCATAGGCGCATAACGGGAAAATTGAATAATGTCACCATATCCTTGTTCGCGAAACAGCAATATCTTCTTCCCTTTCAAGTCTTCTCCTTGCCATAAAGGAATAGGAGGCTGAAAATTGCCAAATAACGGCCAGCGCAGCTCATACTTTTCCCAGGCTTTTTCATACTGTCCCCGCGAAAAATAAATCAACCCCAGTGCATAAGCCGCTTCTAGGTACTCCGGCTGAAGGGCCAACGCTTTTTCATGCGCCGCAATCGCTTCTTCTAATCGCCCCAAATCCTGCATGAAGTTTCCCAAATGATAATAGAACAACGCATGATCCGGTTTCACCGCAATTCCTTGCCGCAGACACGCTTCAGCCTCTTCCATCCTGCCGGCATCTTTCAGCAGCAAAAAAAGATTGTTATAGGCGCCTTCGTGCCCCCGCCGCAATTCGATCGCTTTGCGAAAATGAAGCTCCGCTTCCGTAAGTTGCTGCAAATCCGTTAAAACAAGCCCCAGGTTGTTATGCGCTTCCCCATAATTAGGTTGTAGTGCCAAAGCCCGCCGAAACCAAGAACATGCTTCCTCCGGCTTACCGCTGTCTTTTAACGCCAAACCAAGATTGTTGCATGCCTGCGCATAAGCAGGCAGTAACTCTATGGCCTTACGAAACCACTGCATGGCTTCCTCTAGTAAGTGCGACTTGAATTTCAGGACCCCGTAATTATTGCAAAGCTCCGCACTGTCTGGAGTCAGTTCCAAGGCCAGCAAAAAACAAGACTCCGCTTCTATAAGCTGATCAGTTTCACTCAAAATAAGACCTAGATTATTATAACTTTCCGCGTGGTCCGGCTGCAAACTCAGTACCTTGCGCAAACAGGCTTCCGCTCCATCTAGCCGCCCCAGGCCTTTTAAGCATAACGCCAAGTAGAAATAGGCTTCCCAAAAGTCAGGCTGCAAGGACGTAGCTTGAAACAGCGCTCCCACGGCATCTTCCAGCTTGCCTGCCTCCCCCAAGGCGATTCCTAAAAACCAAACAGCCTGTGCATTTTCAGGCTCTAGTCGCGCCGCTTCTGCAAACGACTCAGCCGCCTCTAAGTACTTTCCCGCAAGAGCCAGCTTTTTGCCTTGTTCAAGATACTCATTGCTTTCCACTTCTACTCACGCCTCTCTGTTAAGTTCACCTTCTCGGTCAAGGCCGTGGCCACCCGCAGCAGCACTTCTGACCAATCACCTCGCACCGTTTGGCGAAATAAGCGCATGGCGGGATACCAAAAACAATCTTCTCGCTTTAGCTCCCAGCGCCATTCGGGATGGTATGGCAAGAGCAGCCAAGTCGCTTTCCCCATCGCTCCGGCTAAATGCGCTACCGCCGTATCCACAGCAATCACCAAATCCAGATTAGCGATAACCCCGGCCGTTTCAGCAAAATCCGTCAACTCTCCCGCCGCATCGAACAGCCGCGCAGGTTCAGATGCTTCTTGAAAATACTTTTGTTCCTCGCCAACCTGCAGATTCACCCATAATATGCCTTGAACCGTAAACATCCTTCGAAACTCTTCAAATGAGATTGACCGGTTTTCATCGTTTGTATGCTCCGGATTTCCAGCCCAAACCACGCCGACTTTAAGCAGCCCATTGGATGCAAGCGCTAGTTTTTTACGCCAAGTATCTTTATTTTCTTGGGCCGCCCAAAGATACGGAACCTCCGCCTCTAAAGACGGAAGCTTTGCTGGCAGGCTAAAAATGGAGCAAGCGAAATCAAACTGCGCTGCGTCCAGCTCGCGACTGCTGGTGCAAACCCGATACGGCGGTTCCATCTCCTTAAGCAGTCTTGCCAAGGGCTCTTGAATCCAAACAGTAACTTCTTTCGCCATACCCACAATTTGCGGCACATAACGCAGGCAATGCAGCATATCTCCAAAGCCTTGCTCGTAAAAAAGAAGGATGCTGCGTCCCTCTAAGCTTTCCCCCTGCCAGATGGGAATATCCATACGAAAAGAATCTTCCCAGTTTAGCCTGGCATCATACCATTTCCAGCCTTTTTCCCTCTGCCCCATGAGCAAGTAGAAGGTTCCCAGAGAAAATCGAGCTTTCAATAAATCCGGTTCCAATTTCACCGCTTGCCAATAAGCCGCTTCAGCTTCTTCATATTTTTCTTCGCGCAACAAACAATTCCCCATATTATGAAAGGCTTCCGCATAGTCGGGATTCAATTCAATCGCTTGCCGATAGCAGGACTCCGCTTCGGCTAGGTACTCTTTGCGCTTCAAGATAATACCCATGTAATTATACGCTTCCGCACATTCCGGCGCCAACGCGATCAACTGTCCAAAGCAAGCCTGTGCATGATCCCATTCTTCCAAGGCCACCAGCAGTTCTCCCAATCGCAGATACAGCTCTGGATTATGCGGCTCTTCTTTGACCGCCTGACAGAAATAAATAGCTGCTTCCCGAATCTTGCCGCCATGCGCCAGATTCAAGCCTTCCTCTACCGAATGTGTTTTCATTTCACACCTTCCATTTGTCCAGTCACGCAAAACGCCCGGTGAAATATCTATAATTCCACCAGGCGATCCTCATCCTTGAATATTCCACCGCATAGAGGTGGGAGCCGGACCTTCGTATTGATTTGTGGCAGCTCGCCCTTTGCGAAGTTGCTGCAATTTTAAGGCTTGAAAATTTTTGGCACGCTCCGTCTCTTGCATAAGCGCTGTGTGTAAACGTTCCACTTCCGCCTGTTTGGCACGCACTTCTTCACGCAAAGCTTGTAAAGAATTGCCGACAACCTTCCAGGCTTCTGCGCGCTGGCTTTTTCGTTCTTGCCAAACACGCAAATACCCGTCACGTTCTTCACTCAGACGGCGCAAACCCGCCCACAAACGTTTTTCCAGCTTATGCATTTGCCGGTTGCTATTTTCTACCAAGTTTCCCAAAAGTCGCAACTCTTCCTTAAAAAACACTTGGCATTCCATTTCCGTCAAGGGATGCTCCCTCCCTATCAACCACTGCTGTTATTACTGAATACCGACATCTGGGTCGTCAACTTATTTAAATACGTTTCCATATTCGTGTATTCCGTATAGTAACGCGTTTGCACTAAGCTTAACCGCTTTTCCTCGTTGGTAATGCGTTCTTTCATATCTTCCATCTGGTCGCTAAGAGAATTATCTGCAGAACTGGCGTCATCCGCCAAACCGGCCTTTTCCACTAATAATCCCTTATTACCTGCTGAATCACGACTGGTACCGACATATTTTTGGAATATGTCATAGAACCGCATACCATAGCCTTCTTCTTTATACCTCACAGCTTGCTCCGTTCCACTAAGAGAGCGTACACTGGAAGTACTATAACTCGTCGACTTCTGACTAAAAAGATTCATAACCCCTTCCGGATCGCTCTTTATGGCCGATTTCAAGGTAGACTCATCAATAGTCAACTTGCCATAATCCGAATAACTGCTGCTTGTTATGCCGATTGATTTCAGCGTCTGCGACACCCCGGGCACACTCGCCATAAATGCGCCGCGAAGTTCATCTAAAAAACTTTGCAACATATCATCACGCTGCAGTAAGCCGGTCTTGGCTTTTTTCTCCCATGCCGTAATATCCGATTCCGACATGGAGCTTTTCTGAGCATCTGTCAACGGCTGATAATCACGGCTATACTTCTCCGTCAGCTTCCCTCGAATTGTATCAATGAGCGTATTGTAGCCATTTACAAATTTAGTAATCACGTCAAAAGTTGCATCAGAATTCTGGGTCACGCCAATCGTGATATCGCTGGTAGTCTTTTTATTCAGCGTATACGTCACACCATCTACGGTTACAGTGTTGCTGTTGCGAGTTAATGCCTGCCCATCCAGTGTCAATTTAGCATCCTTGCCAGCTGTATCAGTATTCAACAGAGTACTGATAAATGATCCTCCACCGCTATTATCACTTGCAGTTAACGTAGCGCCCGCACCCATTGTCTTAGATGTAAGCACAATCTTATCATTCATCGAATCATAGGACATCGTGACGCCAGCATCGCTTTTGTTTACAGTGCTCATCACAGCGCTTAAAGTATCATCCTTGTCAAAGGTAAAACTTTCTCCATTAATTGTAAAAGATATTTCATCTGACGCATTAAACGAAAAAGACGAATTAAGTGACGAATTGATAGTACTTAGGGTCTGACTGGTAGTAATACGATTAGCAAGTACTCCAGAAGTAGTAAAACCAAGAAGATTCTGCGTTTCTACTGAAATATACTGTACGCCAGCATCTGCCGATGTTAAGGTTAAGCAGCCCGCATTAGTTCCCACCGTTATCTTGCCGCTTCCGACGGCTTTGTCGACAGCCGTCTGCAGAGACGTCTGATCCGTTACACTCGATAAGTCAACTGAGTATAGCTTCGCATCAACGTACATTTTCCAAGTCGTTCCTGACGTAAAACCATAGGTCGGCGCCGCCCCCCCTTGAACTCCCTTGGAAACAGCCGAGCCGCTGCTTAGCGTGTGCGCCGTTGCTAACTGCGATACTGCCAACGTATGGCTGCCCACCTTGGCATTAGCGCTCGCTTCTGCCGTGACGTAAGCCGTATCACTGCTCTCCGCCTCATATTGCAAAAAATTCCCTTGCTTGGTAATACTGCTGGCTGATAACGAATCCAAGTACGTCGAAGAAAAGGTATTCATTGTACCCATGGTATTGCGATAGGCTTCTTGCTTCCAGGTCAGCAGGTCTTCTTGCTGCTCCATTTTATTGAGTTTGACTTTTTCCGCGTCCATAAGACCTTTAACAATCGAATCGACATCAAGACCGGAGGATAAGCCAGTAATCCGTGTGGTCCCATTTACAGTGGAAGTTGTTACACTTCCCGAACTGGTAGTAGCCATATACTCACCTTCTTAACGCAAATAGTCAACCAGAGACGTATTGGTTACTTTAGAAGTAACCGACAATGCCGCTTCATACACGGATTTAGCAGAGTTTACTTCAATTGAAGCTTGCGCCACGTCAATATCCTCATTTTTACTTTGTAACTTACTAAAAGTAAGATTGTTGCTAGACAATCGCGTATCTGTCGAATCCACATAGTTCATGCGAGCACCTAGCTCGGATTGCGATTTAGTAATTCGATTCAAGTCTACATCTAGTTCGTCTAAGCATGAACTTACTAATTTGCTGCTGCTTGTGAACGACGTAGTCTGAACCGCCCCAGTGGAATCAACTGTCTTGTAGGAGCTTTCTCCATTAAGCCCTAAAAGCACCTTATCCAGAGTATCAAATAAGTTAGTTCCTGCCGTATAACCTCCATTGACTGAATCTCCCGACCAACCGATTATATTTTGTCCTTCAATATTAACTTTGACTTCACTACCATTACTCACATGATAGCTAATATCTTGCGCAGTAGAGCCGGTTTTATACGAAGAAGCAAAACCAAGATCGCTTTGCGAACCAATTTTATAGGAAGTAACAGCGCCTCCTGGCGTTAACGTCAAATATCCAGAACCATTTGTTCCTACGGTAAACGTTCCTGCCCCTGCCGCCGTATCAATAGCGGTTTGCAAGGTCCCCGCATTAGTTACCGCGCTTAGATCCACCGAATATTCAGTACCGTTAGCGGTCAAGTTCCAGGTCCCCTTCTGATTATATACCGGCGCAGACTTAGCTACCGTATCATCGCAAAAGTTCAGAATGTCTGCATTGGGTATCGAAGCCGATACAGGCCCGCCAACACTAAGGGCCTGCCCTTTATAGAGGACTTTATCCACCTTAGCGCCGCTGCTCAACGTCTCGGTCACCAATTTATACGGAGGCTGATCTGTATTATATCCCGCAAAAACATAGCGCCCCGCATACGATGTGTTCATCGTATCCACAAGCCCTTTTTTTATTTCTTTAATCTCGTCAGCAATGGCTGCTTTACTGGATGTAGAATTAGTATCATTGGCACCGTTGCTAATCAATTCTTTCAAGCGAGTCATATAATCAGCGATTCCCTGTAGCGCATCATCTGTTACTTCCATCCAGGAGGTAGCGTCGGAGGTGTTTTTCTGATATTGCTGCACATCCGCCACATAGTCGCGATACTTAATGGCCCGCGTAGCAATCACCGGATCATCCGAAGGCACTTGGATTTTAGACTGAGTAGAATATTGAACCTGTGCCGCATCCAGCCGCTCTAAATTCGCATTCAAATTACGAATGCTTGTATCAAACATCATATTATTTGTTATACGCATAGTTCTGCCGCTCCCTTCCTAACCAATCAATCACCATTCAACAAACCCAATGTTGTGGTGTAAATATCATCCCACGTAGTCATAACTTTAGCAGATGCTTCATACGCTTGTTGATACATCGTTAAGTTAGAAGCTTCTTCATTCGTAGAAACGCCGGATACAGATGCACGCCGCGTGGAAACAGTAGCCACTGCCGACTTCATATTATCTGCCATCCGTTTTGCGTAAGAACTATTCGTTCCCATCGTTGTGATGATAGCATTTAAGGCATCTTCCGGGGTTCCTTTTCCCGTCCCCATACAATTAGAAGACTGCAACAAATCGGCCAGCGCCTTAGCATTGTTATTGTCACTTTCTCCTGTTGTCGTTTTAGGATTGCTAGAAGCAGCAGCAATTTTAGCCGTATCATCTTTCACATCAGACGATAGTGATATATTAGCAGCGGTTATATTATTGTAATTTGAAGAATATGTGGTTTGAAATATCTGCGAACTAACAGCGCCCGTACTATTTTCAAACGTAAAAAAATCTGTTGGGTATACTGACGTTGGTCCGCCGCTACCATCTGAGCCATAACCAGCTTCATGTTGCGTATTGAAACTTTTCGCGAAGGTTCTAGCAAATTCATCTAACTGAGTTTGATAGTAACGAATTCCCTGATACGTACCTCCCGCACCGGTTCCGTCACGCAGTTCCAACTGTGACCCCAATGAACCGCCATTGGCATCAAAAGCATCTCCAGATGCTTCCCACTTAACATCAAACATTCCCGCGTCAGTCGTAGAAGCTACACATTCTAATTTATTGGCCTTAGTTCCATGTACCAGCGTCTGATTTCCAATACTTACCGTCCATACAGGGTTACTATCATCGCCGTTTTGGGCCGTTTTAGTAACCGTCACTCCTGTAACGCCGGACAACTTATCTAATAACAAATCACGCTGATCCTGCAATTCATTGGCCGCCGAGCCGCTTGCTTTCGCCTGCGAAATAGCGCCATTCAAAGAGGCTAATTGTGCTGCATACGAGTTAATTAAATCAACACTAGTTTTAACATCTTGATTAACACCCTCTCGCTGCGCTTGCAAGTTAGCCGCTGAATCCTGCAAATACTGGCAAAATGCTTGTCCATAGGACTGCACGGTTGTCCTCACTGATGAATCTGCCGAAGCCTTACTCAGGTTTTCCAGGGCATCATGAAAATTCTTCATAACCGTAGTAAACCCATTATCCGACGGTTCTCCAAAAACGGCCTCAATCTGAGACATGGTATCTGACTTGGTTTGCCAAGTCGTTTGTGTTGTGTTCTGAGACCAGTAGCTTTGATCTAAACGCCAATTTCTCTCGCGCTCAATAGCGGTTACATCTGAACCGCCGCCAATAATGCCGCTGCCGCTATAGGTGGCTGCCGCACCGGCAGCCACCTGGGTAACTACTTGTCTTGAATAGCCCGTTGTTTTTACATTGGCGACGTTATTGCTAGTAGTGAGCAAAGCCGCTTTGCTGCTTCGCAAACCGCTGTTGGCGATACTTACTCCGTAAAAAGTCGATGCCATAGTTACCTCCTTATCTGCCGCCTAAATCAGAAATCAAGCCAGCAACCAACGTATCTACTACATTCATAACCCGAGCACTCGCGCTATATGCATGCTGATACGTAAGCATAGTAGACATTTCTTCATCCATAGAAACAGCGCTCAAATCACTGCGTTGATTTTGAATCTGCGTTAGCAAGCCGCTCTGAGTTTTATAATTCGCAGTCGCTGTATCGCCTGCCGTTCCCATCCAAGAAATGACTGAAGAATAATACGTATCCAAGTTCATAGAAATTCCATCACACTTAAACAACGTGCTGTCGTTTTTCAAAGCCCCAATTTTCTTAGAAAGATCATTATTACCGGCTGTGTTGTCGCTATTTGCTTTAATCTGTGTATAGTCTGCTTGGTATATAGAATTCACTTGGACATTTCCCAAAGTCATATCCGTTCCACTTACAGTCGTAAAAAAGTTTTGTCCAGTGGCACTATAAATAGAGTTGACTCCTCGAGCTAAGGTAACCAATAAATCACTCAAACCATTACGCAAGGTCGCCAAGGCACTAGCGTTTTTCGTAGTGCTCCAATTATACGGTGTTGTCGCAGGAATTGTAGTGTTGTCAGCAGTAAAATCGGTATCTACACCTGTCATATCTGACTCTTCTACGTAGCTTTTCAACGTGCCGCCTGTCAACGCCACAGGGGTTCCCATGTCCTTCCATTGGACTTTAATAGGGCTAAGAGCGGTCCCTAAGCCAACCGCTTCCATTTCTCTTGCCTTGTTACCATTGACCAAACTAACGCCATTAATATATACATTGACCATCCCATTATCCTGTTCCGCTGCCGTAATGTTAGCCAATGCGCTCACTTGGTCAATCAACAAATCGCGAGCGTCACGCAAGTCACTAGCTTCAACATTACGGACTTCTTTGTCCATAATTTCTTGATTCAAATCAGCGATTTTTCCCGCTAGCGTGTTTACGTCAGTAACACCATCACGAACATTATTGACCATACTCTCATGCAATATAGCTAATTGCGTGTCAATTTCATTAAACGTTCCTATCATGGCATTAGCAGTTTCTAACACAGAACTTTTCGCACTAGCGCTAGACGGATCTTTGGCCAATTCCGTCCAACTATTTACAAATTCCGTAATAGTTTGCTGTAGTCCATTATCCGTCGTTCCATCAGAAGCGTTAAACTCATTGACGATTTCCTGCATACTGCTTAATAGCGCGCTTTTTCCTTGGCTATAGCCAGTCTGTGTATTCTGATCTCGATATTGCAAATCCAAAAACTGACTGCGAATGCGCAAGATAGATTGTATATTCGTCCCAATCCCTGTCGAAGATCCATCCGCAGTATTCCACTCTTCGCCAATCGTCCGCTTACGTGTATAGCCTTCAGTGTTCGTGTTGCTTATATTGCTGCTAGTAACCCCCAACGAGCGCTGCGCTGAGGACATCCCAGAATAAGAAACACTGTAGCCACTCCAAATTGTGCTAATTGTATTCATATCTGTCCCCTTTCTCTTTCATTAACGGGACATATTAATCAATGTTTCCAGTAACGTATCAGAAGTGGTAATAATCTTACTATTAGCCTGGTATGCACGCTGGGTAATCATCATTTCACTAAATTCATTTGCCAAATCCACATTGGACATTTCCAGCGCACCAGTTGTCAGCTTCCCAGTTCCGCCAGTCCCTGCTGCAACCGCGCCAGTAAATTCTCCAGAGTTTACTGTTGTCGCATACAAATTTTCGCCAATTTTATCTAGGCCTGCCGAGTTTGTAAATGCAGCCAGGCCCACCATGCCAAGAGGCTGCTTTTGTCCGTTGCTATACGAACCAGTAATCACGCCATCTGCACCAATACTGAAATCTTGCAAGGTTCCCGATGCATAACCGTCTTGACTAGAAACAGCAACACTGCTCTTCCCAGTAGACGAGGTATACATGGAGACTCCTGAATAGTCAATAGTTATATCAAACGCAGGTTCCGGAGCGCTAGCCGCAATGGTTACTGGATTAATGGTAGATCCTGCCGTATCCAACGTACCATCTGCCTTAAACTTCAACGTACTTGTCGTAGAAGTAACCCCGGTTCCCGACGAAACAACTTGCCAAGTATCTGTACCTGTCCGACTATACGTCAGCGTCACGTCATACGACTTTCCAAGCGCATTATACGCGGTCAACGTTGATGTCGCATCAGCTGTATACGGAGCTGCTGTTTGAATCGTCGTATCAAAGGATAAATTCCCTGACATGCTCGCTTTAGTCGACTGTTCTGGTGCAATTACTTTTTTATTTAAACCGGTCGTACTTGTAAACATATTAATAGGAGCAACTGCCGTTTGAGTATTAAATTCTCCTGTCGTTTTATCATATTGAGAGCTATCCCAACCACAGACTTTCAAACCATTTACAACTAAGTTCCCGTCCAGATCTACACCAAAATTACCTGCACGCGTAAACTGATACTTTCCAATTCCGCCACCTTGGACAATAAAAAATCCATCACCGCTTAGCGCTGCATCGGTATCATTTCCCGTATACTGCGAGCTACCCGTTCCCATGTTTTTAGTAATCGATGCAACTTGGGAACCCAAGCCAATCTGTTTCGAGTTCGTGCCGCCAGTCTGCCCTGCGGCAGCGCCTGCTGCGCTAATGGTCTGGCTCAATAAATCGCTAAACCCTACGCTCTGGCTTTTATATCCCATGGTATTAACGTTAGCTACGTTATTTCCGATTACATTTAGTTTCGTCTGCTGCGATTTCAAACCCGATACCGCAGAGTACATGGACATCATCATAATGTATTCCTCCTGTTATTTATAAGAAATATGCTATTCGTCTGTCATTCCGAAATAGCTAACAGCCTCTCGTGTGAGTCCAGCTGCAAAAAATCAGCTCGTAGTCTTAGTCGCCGTTGGGCTTGTTACAGAAGTTACCGAAGAAAGTTTCACTTTATTACCATCTACCATGACATATACTTCATTATTATTAGACACTACCGACTTGACAGTCCCTGTACCACTAATAGTGCTGCCAGATGAATCTGTGGCCGTATAAGAAACCTGCATACCAATTAGTGAGTACGCTTGAAACTTATTCATACTCCCATTCATTGATGACATCTGTTGCAAGCTATTAAACTGCGCCAGCTGCGCCACATACTCGGTGTTGCTGACCGGCTCCGTCGGATCCTGATTTTGCAATTCAGATGCCAAAATTTTCAAAAAAGAATCCACGGTGCTTAGACTATCTGCGCCGCTCGCTGATGAACCTGTATCCACTGTAGTAGGGCTTTTCCAGTAATCAGAATTTGTCCCTGTTACGCTTGTACTCATCTTTTTTCCTCCTATTTCGACGCGCGTTCCGTGCGCAATTTATTCCGCCATCCATGCTCATGTGTATTATCGAGCAGAATGGGCAAAACCTTAACGCCAAGTAAGCTATGTTCCCTATCTATAAGTCAAAAACCTGCTTTACTTTCCAGCGAGCAAACTAAGTTGTGGAGAAAAAGGACTAGCGTCTCAAACAAGTAGTCCTTTCTTACAGCGTCATGCGTTTGTACGATACCCACTCACCCGTTCTTCCCCCATGTTCTCACTACTCAAAGCAGGCAGACGCACCAAAAATTCGGTACCTTCGCCCACCTGGCTGCTTACACTCACCTTACCGCCATGGTTTTCTACGATGCTTTTAACGATCGCCAAACCCAAACCGCCCTTGCCGCGCGAGTGTGACGGATCGCCTTGATAAAAGCGTTGGAAAATATGCGGCAAGTTCTCTGCACAAATCCCCTCTCCGGTGTCCGCTACCGCCAAGCTAATTTTACCATCCTGCCGGTTCATACTAATCTCAATACGCCCGCCTTCTTGGGTATGCCGCAAGGCATTATTCAATAAATTTCCCCCCACCTGGCGCATTCTGGTTTCATCGCCATCCAGCCAAATATCTTCTTTACAACATAGGCGCAACTCCACGTTTTTCCCCCGCGCCAGCGGACGAAAGGCGGCCACCAGCCCCGCAATTGTTTCTGATAATAAAAAAGGCCTGCAGTTCAGCACTTTTTGTTTCGCATCGCTGCGCGCCAAAAAAAGCAGTCCATCCACCAAATCGCTCATGTGGTGAATTTCCTCTTCCATATTTTCCAACCAACGCTGCCGCCCGTGCCGTTGCGAATCAGGTTCGTCTCGCAGCAGACTCAAGTTTGTCAGAATTACAGTCAGCGGCGTCCGCAGCTCATGAGAGGCGTCCGCCAAAAAATCACGCTGTTGCTCCCAAGCTTGGCGTACCGGCTCTACAGCCTGCCGTCCCCAATATATATTTCCAAGCAACGATAAGGCCATACAGGCAAGCCCCGCCCCCAGTAAGGCCAGCATCAAATTTCGCAGTATTTCGTTATCATGTTCAAAGTTCTGCACCATCAAAATATAATCAGAGCGATCTTCCAGGTTTTTGCGAAAAAAGAAGTATTCCGTACCTTTCCATTCCACAAAGCCCTGCCCTGTTTTTTGCGCCACCGCCAGCGTAGTTATTTCCTCAACATTTAGTATGTCTCTCGCCCAAGGATCCATGGAGGGTCCTACCAAGCCGCCCTTTGCATCTACCAAACCCAAATACACTTCCATCGGCCTCGGAGGCGGAGGCGGCTGCTCGCCGCCATGCATCTGCGGCGGCAAGCGACCACGTTCTGCATCCTCAACCATGCGTTCCGCAAAAAAAACAGCTTTTTCCGTAAAGTGCGTTCGCAAAAACCAATAGCTCCCTAACGCCAGCACTGAAAATACACAAGCAATAACTATTAAATTGATAAAAACAAACTGCGCATGAAGCCTACGAAACATGCCCTTCTCCATTCTGCCAATAGTAGCCTACGCCTCGCACGGTACGAATGCGCCAAGTATTCAGCTTTTTTCGCAAATAATGAACGTAGAGTTCTACATTAGATACCTCGGCTTCCGAACAATACCCCCACACTCGTTCAAAAAGCCGTTCTTTACTAATCACTTTATCATGATTCAGCATAAGCATCTCCAGCAATTGGGTTTCTTTGAAGCTTAAGCGAATAGTTTCCGTATCTGTTGTTACCTCGCCTTTTAAAGGGTCCAAGGTGTATTCATTTACCGCAATCGTATTCCCCAAGAAGTTTTTACCTTTTCTTCGCCATAACGCCCGCAGGCGGGCCAAAAGCTCCTCTGTAGAAAACGGCTTTACTAAATAATCATCCGCCCCGGCATCCAAGCCAGCCACCCGATCCTCCAGAGAGTCTCGCGCCGTCAAAAACAAAACCGGCACATCTATACCGTTTTTACGCAATTCCTTTACGATATTCATACCGCTGCGTCCGGGAAGCATCCAGTCTAACACCAAAAGATCATAGACATCGCTGGCTGCCAAATCCATAGCGCTTTCCCCATCCGCCGCCGTATCGACAGCATAACCATTTCTCTTCAATAAATACTCTAACGCTTCCAAAAGCTTTGGTTCATCTTCTACAAGCAGCAGTCTCATAATTTTTTCATTCCTTCTGTGAAACCTTGCTCCTTGCCTTCACGCGCAGTTGCTTCCGTGCAACTGTTTTTCGATTTTATACGAAAATACCATGCCTTACGGACCCTGTCAATCAAGCTTCCCTATCCAGGGGCGATGGCCCGCACGGCAATCGCCCCCACGGGATCAAATTCAAGCTTGAATATCGACTTTGGTAGCAGAAACCGTCCCCGCGGCAGAAGTTCCTGTTCCGCCCCCTGAAGCAGCCGGCGCACTTGCCGGAGCCCCTCCTTTAGCACCGCCTGTGGCGCTGCTTGAGCTGCTGCTGTTTTCCGCATCGGCAATCTCCGAATTGACTTCTTGCAGTTGCGATTGCAACTGCTGCAATTGCTGCTGCAACGCCTGGTTGTCTTTGTCGTTTTTAATGCGTTCCTTTAGATTTTCAATTTGCTTTTCAATCTGCGCTTTTTGCTGTTTCAATTTTTCCAGCGTGGAGTCTGAGCTACTGGAAGAACTCGAAGTGCTAGAAGTGCTTTTACTAAGTGTTTGCTGCATACTGCTTGCAGTACTACTCACAGAACCAATTTGCATTTTTATGCCCCCTTAATTTCATTGATAACTACCCATTCTTATTATGCCTTGATTTCCTTGGATTTTTCTTGGAGCTGCGTTTGCGACGGGAATTGAACAAGAGTCACGAGAGAATCCGAGGGTACGAATGAGGGTTGCGGGGTCCGAATTTTTAACAGGAGTAGAATGAGTAGAGGGAGGGCCTACAGGGGTACAGAATTTACAAACAAACAGAGGATGTATCGTTCTCTGCCTCGCGAAAAAGGAAACGAGCAACCTGCGCAGGCTGCTCGTTTCTGACTATTCCTTTTTTATTTTACAACCATAGCCGACAAGTCAGTAGCCGCTCCGGCTACTTCGTCGGAAGCCTTTTCGATCTCGTGCGAGGTCTCTACCAAGCTGGCTACTGCCGTATTGATATGTTCCACTTGCTTGTAGTTGTTAGCAATGGATTCCATAATATGCGTCATCCGCCCAGAGGTCTCATTCACTGCCGCGCCCACGCGATTCATGGTTTCCGCTTGCTGAGCCATACTGGACACCACTTCGCCAGTGGAAGCATTGTTGCGTTGAATCAGCTCTACAATTTCGTTAGCCGCCGAACGGCTTTGTTCCGCTAGTTTCCGCACTTCCTCTGCAACTACGGCAAAGCCGCGTCCGGCTTCACCAGCACGAGCCGCTTCAATGGCCGCATTCAACGCCAGCAGGTTCGTCTGACCAGCAATGCCAGTAATGGTTTCGACAATATTGCCCACCGCCTGTGAAGTAGCCTCTAAAGAAGCCACCTTCTCTTGCGCCTCCTGGTTAGAAGCCACCATTGCCTGCACCTGAGCCAAGGTTTCTCTGGACAGCCGCTCGCCTTCGCCGGCGCTCGCCCGCGCTTCTTCCGCGGCATTTTTCGCATGTTCAGAAGCGTCCATAATCTGCACCGAGGCATGGGCCATCTGTGAAGCGGATGCCGTCGTTTCCTCCGCCGTAGCCGCCAAAGTCTGACTGGAGTCCTGCACCTTTCTGACCAAGGCAGTTTGCTCTTCCATCAACGCTTCCAGTTCTTCCTTTTTGTCCAATTCTTTCGCAAAAGATTCAATAAAGGACTGATTCACTTCCGCCTCAATCAACTGCATAATCTGATCCAATGCTTGCAGCACCAAGGTCAGCTTCGTTGTATCTCTGCCGTATGCACGCACGATATGAGGAACCAATACGTGACGCAGTGCGCCGCAAGCTAGGATAAACCAATCTGCAGGCAATTTAATGCGATTATGTACTTCACCGACACGATGCATATTAGCCATATACTCCGGCGTAATATTCGTCACATACAGTTTTTGCAACAATTGCTTCAAAGTCACTTTAAGGCGTTCCACCGTAGACTGTGATTTTATAAACGCCTCTACCTCCGGCACATCGGTCAGCCGCCGATAAAACTCCGTGGCAATCGCGTCCAGATTTCCCTCTATAATCGGTTTCAAGCAAGCCAAATGCCCCAATGTCACATCATCTAACGCTAAGAATTTCTTGGCTACTTGATTATTAACGGAATACTTCCCAGGCGCCACAGCGCCTCCTATTTCTTTTTTCCCTCTGCCAAACATCCTTACGTCCTCCTCATGCCTTCATAGCCCAAGCAACTTGCCTCCTTAGCAGTCACACAAGCACGCTTATTGTATTAATTTTACTATATTTCCATTTCGCTTTCAAAAGCCAATTTCCTTTCCGTTTTATTATTTTATTGTAAAACTTCTTCAAAAGCCGCCACCAAACGTGCATCAAATTGACAGCCAGCCCCCCGCCGCAATTCCTCTAACGCCGCCTCTTGAGACATGGCCTTGCGGTAGGGCCGGTCATTCGTCATAGCGTCATAGGCATCAACGATCGATAAGATACGGCAGGCCAAGGGAATCGCTTCTCCCTTTAGCCCCAAAGGATACCCCTGTCCATTCCACCACTCATGGTGATGCAAAATAAAGCTGGCAATCGGTTGCAGCGTCGGCGTCGCCTGTGCAATACGATAGCCAATCTCACTATGTTTGCGCATTTCCTCCCACTCATCCGGTTCCAGGCGTCCCGGCTTATTTAAAATCCGATCAGGAACGCCGATTTTTCCAACATCATGGAACTCCGCCAACAAGCGCAAATCCCCCAGCGACTCCAGAGGACTTTCTATGTGTTTAGCCACGGCCACAGCCAGATCTCCCAGACGACTGGCATGTCCTTCGGTAATATGATCTCGCGCCGCCAAAGCCTCACGCAACGACTGCACCACTTCATTACAACGGCTGTGCTGCCGAAATAGCTTTTCTCCGTACATCATACGGTCCGCACTCCGGATAAGTTCTACTTCCTTCCCCTGCTCTCCCCAAGCAAAACCTAAAGAAACGCTAAAAGGAATGCCTCCTTCCAAGGTCACAAACCCCAGCCGTTTCCGCAGTCTTTCCACATAGCCGTGCAATTGTTCTTCCGTAGCGCCTTGCATAACAAAAATAAATTCGTCGCCGCCAACGCGATACAGCTCTCCTTGATCTTGCACCACGCTTTTTACATTTCGCACCATTTCGCGCAAAAGCTGATCGCCCTTATCATGACCCAAGGCGTCATTGACCAACTTCAAGCCGTCAATATCAAGGAGAATCAAACCCAATGGCAGTGCCGCTCCCCTAGCGCTCCGTTTTTGCAAATCCGCTTCATAAGCCAGGCGGTTACGGGCGCCGGTCAAGCCATCATGCCACCCTAAGTACTGCATTTGCTGATGATTGTCCCAGAGCTGTCGCAGCATTTGCTGCAATTTCCGCGTCAATACAGCGATCTCATCATTTCCTTTCACCGCCAAAGGAGAAAACTCTTTAGAAAAGTCTTGGATGGTTTCTAAATAACGGGTCAGCTTTGTTACCCGGCGCAAGACCAGCCACTCCATGAGAAAATAAGTGCCTACGCCGCCAATCACCATCATGGCAGCCAATACAGCTACTAGTTTCCAAAACATATCTAAGCTTTGTCGATAATAAACCCGCTCTTCTTCTAGATGCAGTTGCAGATAGCCGTCTTCTGAAACGTCCGCCAAATCAGCTTCTGCGTAATTTTTCTCTTCGTCATTCCAAAGACGAAAGGGAACGTTTTGGTACCCATACTCATTCAGCCAGTTCGTCACCCCGGCCCCTTCCGCCACGCTCCAAGAAACCTCGCCGTCAACCGTCCACTGGATGGGTCCGCCCTGAAAAGCCCCCAGGTGGCGCCCCATAAACAGCCAACCATCTCCTTGCACGATTTTCTTAGAATCCATGACACGATGAACGGAGAAAAGAAGCGGCCCTTGGGGCAAGCGCAACACACCGGAAAGCGAGCCTTGTTCCTTAATCGCGGCTCGCGCAAGAACACGCTGTACGATCTCTTGTTCCCTCGGCGCTGCTGGCCAAAACTCCTCCTGCGCCCCATCATAAGTCCGCAAAAACAAAAGAGTTCCTTCTTTATTACTCAGGGCCATCCAGTTCAGCTTTTGCTGCTGAAAGACAGACTTGGTCAGGTTCGCTTCTTCAAACTCCTCATTGCCGTCCTGCAGATACGCATACATATCGTCCCACTCTGCCCAGTCAGCAGCAAAGTCGGATACGGCATCCACTTCATAAGCCACGGCCCGCACCATTCGCTGTGCATCTCTGGTAAAGGCTTGGCGCTCCACATTTTCCATATGACTGCCGAAAAACAGCCGCACTAAAACCACTACCGTTAGCAAACCAACAAAGGCAAAGCCGGCACAAACAAAAAACGTTTTTTGGCGAATTGACACAGCACCAACTCCAATAAAAAAAGATTCTTGCAAAAATTACGTATTTTTTATACTATTCACCATAGTAAAAGAAAACTCCTTTCAAACCCTTCGATCAATGTACTTCTGCATGGCTTTTTAGGTCAAAAAAGAGGCTATGATCCTATCTACAAGGATCACAGCCTCTTTTGTTTTCCTGACTATATGGTTATAAAATCAAACTACTTCTTTCGGTTTGGCGTTCCACACCAGCAAAGCCAACAGCGCCGAAAGCACTGCCGCACCTACCCAGAAATAAGCGGCATAAGTAAAGTCATAGATTTTTTGGCCTTCGACAATGGTCATATGCGCATTGATAAAGTAACCGCTGACGGCTTCCTGGAGCGCTGCACCAGCATAGCTCAGAAGACCGATCATACCCATGGCTGCGCCAGTTGCACGTTTTGGCACAATGTCAACCGCCATCAGGCCGCCCAAGTAACAAACCAAAGCACCCATCACCCAGCCATAAACCGACAAGCTAATCATATCCATGGTAAAGCTCTGCGGCGCCCACAAGAATGCAGCAACCGAACCAGCATACAGCACTCCGTAAATCAAGCAAGGCATGTTACGTTTATGGTTGAAGAATTTATCCGAGAAAAGGCCGCAAGTCATGGCGCCAAGAATACCGGCAATCTGCATGCCGCCAAGTACGCCTGCAGCGCCAACCGTCGAATAGCCTTTAGCGGCAGTCAAATACACCACGCCCCAGCTCTCAATAGCGTAGCGGGTAATGTAGCAGCAGAGGCTGGACAAACCAAGAATCCAAACTGCCGGATTTTTAACAACTTCCCATTGCAGTTGCGCAATGGTCTTATCCGTTTTAATAGCCGTCGGCTGCACTTCGCCCTTGTACACTTCCGCATTCGGCAAACCATTGGTTTCCGGACGGTCATGCATGAAGAAGAAGATCGCCAGCGAACCCAAAGCGCAAACAACGCCAGGAACGATGAAGCCCATCTGCCAGCTGTAGGAAGTAACCAACACAGCGGTTACCAAGTACGTAAAGGCTGCGCCCAGATTATGGCTGGTAAACCAAATACCGTAGTACGTACCGCGTTCTTTGTTGGTAAACCATTGGTTCAGGGCCACGATGCAAGGGCCAGCGCCAAAGGACTGGAACCAACCATTAATACCCCATAAAACTACCAAAGGCATAAACTCATTACAGAAACCCATCAGCGTACTGGCAACTGAAGATATTAAAAGTCCGAAAGCAAAAAAGCGTTTATTATTAACCCTATCTGCCAAAAAGCTGTTGGTGAATTTTCCGATACCATACGTAATGAAGAATACCGAACCCATAAGTCCTAATTGCTGTGCATTCAAAATGCCCATAGACATTAAAGGTTTTTTGATAACCGAGAAATTAAGACGCAGTACATAGAACAAAGCGTAACCAATGGTAATAGAACCAAATACTTGCCACCGGAATAAATTAAACTTGGATTTGATCTCTTTATCATCTGTCAGCGGAGTTGCATTCGCCCCAGATTTAAAGAAGTTCCAAAGAGCTCCCATAATCAAATCTACCTCACTTCTCTAAATTTTGATTGTCTCAAAAAAGCCGCACACATCAAAAAGGATAACCGCGTCGATCCTCCTTTCTTTTTTTATTCCTGCTTATCTCCTTCTGAATTGTCACACAATATCACTTCTTTGACTATCAGAAAAGAAATGAAAAATACGTAGGAAAAAATCCTATATGCTATTTTCCGGATTAGCAAAAATAAAAAAGGCCTTGCGGAAAAATCCGCAAAGCCTTGATTTTATTGAGCTAATGGCGAAGAGAGCGAAATTTGAAACATAAAAACCTGCGCATCTCCTCAAAAGAAATGATAACAACCGGACAAAGCGCTATATAAATAAAATCAGACAACGCCAACGGATGGGTCATAAAAACAGCCGCCAAAAAGGGCACATACAGCAATGCAATGGTGATGATTAGCTCCGATACAAGGCCGACTTGAATAAGAACGTTGCTTTTCAATGAAAATGTCCAAAATGGTAATTTTTCCGAGCGACAAACAAATATATTCCCCATTTGGCAAGCGATAATGGCGACCATCGCCATAGTCGTAGCTTGCCAATAGATGTCCCGCACAAAAGGCTCTGCGTTGTCTGCAAAAATTTGCGGCGCAATTTGCTGGATATCAGCCAATGAATATCCGTAATTAGACCAAACCAGAAAGAATCCGCCCATTGACATCACTGCCTCCAGCATCCCCAGAAAACCATAGGAACGAAGCAATAGCGATTGATCAAGCAAATTCCCGGAATAATCCGCTGGTTTTCGGTTTAAAACCCCTTTCTCCGGGTGTTCCGCTCCCAAAGCCAAGGCTGGCGCCATATCTGTACCAATATCAATCGCCAATATTTGCAAGATGTTCAAAGCAGGCGGGATGCGCAAAAAAACCATCGCCATAAACGGCACTATTTCAGGAATATTCGATGCTAAAATATAGGTCATGAATTTACGAATGTTATCATATATGGCCCTCCCCTGTTCAATCGCTTTGACAATCGTAGCAAAATTATCATCAAGCAATACTATGTCTGCGACTTCGCGAGCCACATCGGTTCCGCCACGACCCATGGCAATTCCGATATCGGCAGCTTTTAAGGCCGGGGCGTCATTCACCCCGTCACCAGTAACTGCGACAATATGGCCGCTAGCCTTATACGCCTCAACTATTTTCAATTTATGCGCCGGAGTCGCTCGTGCAAAAATAATAGGTTGTTCTTGTTCCAATACCTTTTGCAACGTCTCCGCGTCCATATTCTCAACTTCTACACCATTAATAACGGTAGCTTGGTCTTTTACCAGCCCAATCTGCCTTCCTACGGCTTCGCCGGTCAAGCCATAATCACCAGTAATCATGGTCACGCAGATGCCTGCCTGTTGGCACAACTTAACCGCCTCGAACACTTCGGGCCGCGGCGGATCAATCATCGCAGCCAAGCCCACAAAGATTAAATCATGCTCTTTCGCCTCTGAAGCGATACCCCCTTCGACATAGGCCAACGCCAGTACCCGATGTCCTTCGCTAGCCAAGCGGTCATTAGCAGCAATAATCCTTTCTCGATCTGCGTTAGAAATTTCAACAATATCATTTCTCATTCGAAGGTAGCGGCAGCAACGCAAGGTCTCAAGGGGCGCTCCTTTGACGAACTTCACACTTATTCCTTGTTTGAACAATAGGCTTCCATCGTTGACGCCAAAAGTGCTCATCATTTTTTGTACAGAATCGAACTGTTTGGTTACTTGCCCGGAAAATCCAGCCCGTACAACAGCCATATCCAGCCCAAACTTGGCTGCTGCCACTAATAGCGCCCCTTCTGTCGGATCTCCCAAAATTCGCCAAAGCTTGTCATTGCCAGGCTCCGTTTCAATATTAGCTTCAGAACAAACGGCGCCTATCGTCAAGAATAACTCGATCTGTTTGTTCATCTCTATATCAGCAATATCTACTTCGCCTTGTTTTTCATAACCGCTGCCGGAGACCTCTATCTCCTGTTCCGGCAGCCAAATTTTCTTAACCGTCACCTCATTCATCGTAATCGTTCCTGTTTTATCCGTACAGATTACACTGGTAGCACACAAGGCTTCTACTGCCGACAACTTGCGAACTAATGCGTTTTGCATAGCCATTCTTCTAACGCCAACCGCCAAGGACAAACTTACCGCCGGCAATAATCCTTCCGGGACATTAGCAACAATAATCCCAATACAAAACACAAAGCACGCGCGCAAGTCCATGCCAAGCCACCAAAATGCCAAAACAAAAACAAAGGCTCCCATCGATAACGCCAGAAACGTAATAAGCCTGACAATCCGTTGCACCTGCAGCTCTAACGAACTTTTTTCACGAACTACTTCCGTCGTTAGTTTGGTAACCTTTCCCAATTCGGTGTTCTTGCCGGAAGCGTATACAACAGCGATTCCCCGCCCCGCAGTCGCCATCGTTCCCGCGAATAAAAGGTTCGCATTGCGACTAGCTGGCTGCCCCGCGTCAGCAATGGAAACGGCATTACAGGCTATAGGCAGCGACTCACCTGTCAGCAACGACAAATCAACCATTAGATTTTCAGCCTCAATCAACCGCGCATCAGCTGAAATATGGTCACCCGCTTCAACAACCAGGACATCGCCAACAACAATGTCTTCCGAATCAACTTGCTCAAGAACGCCATTACGAAATACTTTTACCTTACGAGGCAGCATGGCCGCCAAGGCCGCCAAGGCCTTATCCGCTCGATATTCCTGCCAAAAACTAAACAGCGCATTAATAAAGACAACCGACCATGTCGCCCAGCCTAGTTCCGGCATATTTACCACAAAGGCCAAACTTCCTGCAACCCACAATAAAAGAGCCATAAAATGAGTAAACTGTTGGTACAACAACCGCCACAATGAAATCGTTACTGTTTTAGGAAGTTGATTTTTCCCGTACAACAACTGTCTTTTTTCTACTTCTGGACTTGTGAGGCCTTCAGGACGCGTCTCCAGCAAGGAGAACACCGCATCAATCTCAAGAGCGGCAATTGGGCTAATCTCACTCTTTAAGCTCATAATCAAAGCCCCCTCTACTGTGTAAAAAATAGTCCTCCAGAGTATCCTAGCCGCCGCTTCTCGCCTGCAGATATGGCAAGAGGACAACGACAAAATCGCAGTCCTCTTTTAGGCGGGGCCTCTATTATTGCTTTTTTATCTCCCTTTTTATCTCATCTATAGAATCATCTTGGGAATCAGCTTTCTTTAACACCACTTCCACTTCTGACTCTGCAAGGTCTAGTGCTAATTCACGAATCCGTTGGGCCGTCTTCTGCAACTCAGGCCTGTCAACTAGCGCGTCGTTTAATGCGGTCGCACAATCTATCATTTCTTCAAATTTAGACTTTAGCAGAAAAGGCCTTGTGTCTGTTTTCATGAAGTCCCCCCCTTTACTACGAATCCGACTTACTCAACACCCCGCAAGGTCAATACGTAGCATAGCGCACCCCATCCCCGCCTTCATTTTTCACCGCATACATTAGCAGATCAGCCTGCCCAAGCATTTCGTCTAAATTGAGCGGATGCGTACTAAAGGTCGCCACACCCATACTAAAGGTCACAGACCACTGGTTTGCTTCCATCGCCTCGGATAAGTGTTGTCTTATTTTTTCCGCAGTGTACGCCGCCCCTTCTTGTGCCGTATTGGGCAATAATACTACAAACTCATCGCCGCCCCATCTAAAGCTGTAATCAGCTTCTCGCAATTCCGCCTTCAATACGCCGCCAACAGTTTGTAGTAACTCATCCCCTACCGAATGACCAAAGGTATCGTTTATTCGCTTAAACTTATCACAATCAAAGTATATGAGGCTAAAGGTTCGATTATATCGCTTACTCTGCACTAATTCCCAACCTGCTATTTCGTTAAAACCCGCTAAGTTATACAGCCCTGTCAACGTATCTGTAATAGCAATTTTCTGCTCGCGATCCGTCTTGTCGCGAAAACGGATCAGCAACGTCACCAAGATACTATAGGTAAAAAGAGTAAGCATACTATTCCATACAGCAATTCCTATAGTGCCTTCCAGCTTTAAATCAGATATCCCTTTGATCAAAGTTGCTATCGCCACAGAGAAAATCGCATTAGGCCAATCAGCAGCTATGGCTATTAAGATTATAGGGAAAATATATAAGCCGCTTATTCGCGTCACATAACCAGTCGAATAATCAATTAAACAAATTAACGCCATGAGAGAATAGCCGCCGAAAACTATTACTGGCCGCCATTTTTCTCTACGAAGAACTTTATTTAGCATATAAATCATTTTTTCCGTCATATGCTCACCTATTCTCATAAAGCTCTTTTTTAACCATGCGACTATAAAAAAGTCTAAGGCAAGATGTAATAAATTTCGAATATTCTATTTTCATTATAATCCATTACCGCTTTGATTGCTACTTCTTAAAGGCAACATGCACTTACGCTCGCAAAAAAGAAAGCCATCCCTCTTCAAATAAGCAGACATACCTGCACCTACTAGTACATACGATTTACAAGCCGCCGCTTTCTAAGTATTATTGCGTTTTTGCTGCAAAGATTTTCGCGACGGTGCAAGGCATCCTTGCCCTTCGCTTTGGTGACGTTCAAGCGCTTTCAGATCCTCTTGGCAACTGCTTTCCTGCGCAAGCCTTTCCTGCAAATAAGAAACCAAAAGCGCTTCCTCATTTAAAAATACTGGAGCAATCTTATAATTGATCCATTGGGCTTGTTTAAAGCTTTGGACAATGCCGGCGTTCTTTAATTTTGCTAAGTGCCGGGACACATTGGTCTGGCTCATCTGCAAAACATATTCAAGCTCACATACACAAAGCTGCCCTTGCAGCAAAAGATGCACGATCCTTAGGCGGCTTTCGTCAGCCAAGGCTTTCATGATTTCAATCATTTTGATCTCCTTGCAATTCATATCGTAATACAATCTAATTACATGATATTCCGTTCCAATTCTTTTTTCAATCTTTCTTCCAATCCTCCTATGGACATACGATGAGCTTTCTTGCCCACAAGCAGTCGCCGCAAGAAGGTTCATTCCCCCAGCAATCGCCTTGGTTATCCTGTAAGTAAACGCATCCATCCGCTTGAAGACAGTCTACGCAAGAAGGAAAAAAAGAATTTCGCACCGCCCATCGGAACCGTACATACTCTTCTTTCTGCCAAATATCTAGCAGCGTATTTACGCGAATATCGCCAACGTGATATGGCTTCATTCTCTTTTTTCGTCCAAGTACATAGCAATCATACTCATGCATAAAAGCATAACAAGGAGCCACTTTTCCTGCTGCAGTAATTACGAAGGATTTTCCTTCAACAAAACGGCAATTTCTCTCGGTACGTAATTCTAAAGGCAATCCTGTTTTAACCGACAATTGAGGAGCTCCGGAACCAAATTCCTCCCACCTGCGGTGTTGATCATAGAGGATTTCATCTTTCATGCTTTCGTGATATGGCAAGACATGAGTTACCACCAGTCGACTCACACCTAAATCATCGCACACGCGCCGAAGTTGCGGTAAATGGGAGAAATTACTTTTGGTAGCGACAAATTCCACACCTAGAAAAGGCACCGCCTGACGACGTTTTTTCTTTTCATTCTGCAACCATGCTAAGTTACTTACTACTTCTGCATAGTCCGCCCCAGGCCTCATTGCTGCATAACTGCCCGAATCAGAGCCATCTAACGAAACAAATAACCAGTCCAAACCTGCGTCTAAGAGTTTCGCGCACATAGTCGGCGTTAATAGTGAACCATTACTAATCATTTCGGTTTGGTATCCTTGCTCATGAAGCAGACGAATCATATCCGAAATTTTTGGATGCAGCAGCGGTTCTCCAAACCCTCCAAAGTGAACACTTCGGAGCTCTGGAAATTCCTTGAGTTGCATTACTAAATCTAAAAAGTCATGCCAAGGCAAGGAGGTTTCCTCATCACTCCAAGAATGGCGGATACAGGTAATGCAATTAAAATTACAGCGAGTTGTCACTTCAAGATAAGCCCTCTTAGCATCTGGCCGCAAGGGCAAAAGAATCGTCTCTTCTCCCGTGTTTATCTGAACCTGCTTCTTTTCGCTCATGACAGAAGACCTCCTTACGTTAGCCTGCAGTAGCTCTAGTATAACAACGTTTCTACTTTTCCAAACCTCTTGGCTTTTAAATTTTTCATTGCAATAATTTCAAAAAGAAACTGTTGCGTTAGGAAACTATTTCTTGTATTATCTTATGTAAGGAGGTGCTTATATGTCTCAACAATTACACAATGTATTACGTGAAAACGCTCGTCTTCTTGTCCGACGCTTAGGACTTCTAGAAAAGGACAGCGTTGGCTGCTGCTGTATCCCAATGCCCCAATGTCACGTGCTCGTTGAAATAGGACGTCACAACTCGCTATCGGTTAATGATTTGGCACAGTTGTTGAACTTGGACAAAAGTTCGGTTAGTAAGACCGTGGACAAATTAGTAAACAATGGCCTTTTAAACCGCGTTCCCAGCCCGGAAGACCGACGCTATGTCGTACTAACTCTCAATCAGGAAGGTCAAGCTGCTTATGAAGACATTGAAACTCGCATGGATAGCCATTTCGAGAAAATCCTCCAAGCAATCCCTGCCGAAAAGCGTGAACAAGTCATAGAAAGTCTTGATTTATTTACTACAGCACTCAAAAACGTGCAGCAGGATACGCCGTCCGAAAAGAGGTGCTGATGTATGTTTGAAGCCATGGCTAATTACCTTGTCTATCAAACGTTTGCCTTTTCTCCCCAAGATCCCTGGGGTGCCGCGCTTCAATTTTTTCTGGCGGATATGCCTAAGCTAATTCTCCTTCTGACGTGTTCTATTTTCATCATTTCTGTTATCCGTTCTTATGTGCCGCCAGCTAAGACAAAAGAATTTTTAACCCGTCGCGGCAAGGGAGCCGGGCATGTACTAGCCGCTCTCATCGGCATTATTACTCCGTTTTGCTCCTGCTCGGCAGTACCGCTCTTTATCGGCTTCATTGAAGGGGGCGTTCCCTTAGGTGTTACCTTTTCGTTTCTGATATCTTCTCCCATGGTCAACGAAGTAGCTTTAGTCCTTTTATTTGGCTTATTTGGGTGGAAGGTAGCCTTGCTGTATATGGCAAGCGGTGTAACTATCGCCATTTTAGGCGGCTACATTATTGGCCGTTTGCAACTAGAACACTTACTGGAATCCTACGCTCCTGAGAATACTGTCGTTAACACGGTTGAATTCCACAACTTTTCTCAGCGCTGCCAAAGCGCCGCCCGTTTTACCGTTGAGCTGCTCCGCTACATCCTGCCTTATCTTACGGTAGCTATTGCAATTGGCGGTTTTATCCACGGCTTTGTTCCGGAAGATTTCCTAACAAATTATGCTGGCCCGGATACTATTTTTGCCGTCCCTCTTGCCGTCATTGTTGGTGTTCCCCTCTACAACAGCGCCGGAGGTATGGTGCCTATCGTGTATTCTTTGATTGAAAAAGGACTGCCACTTGGAACTGCTTTGGCTTTTATGATGGCTGTTTCGGCTATCAGTTTCCCCGAAATGGTTATTTTACGCAAGGTTCTCAAGACAAAACTGATCGGCATTTTTGCCGGCATTCTTGCTATATCCATCATTTGCACAGGGTATTTATTCAATCTGGTTGTTTAAAGAGGAGGCGTATTTCATGGAAGGCTACAGCATACGCTGGGCTAAGAAAACGGATTTAAAAACCATCGAACACCTACTGCAAAACAGCAACTTGCCTACCGTTGGCCTCTCGCTAGCATCTGCACAATTTTTGCTTGCCGAAACAAAAGCGAACGAAGTAATCGGCGTTCTCGGGGCGCAGCACAACGAAGCAGCCACTTTGCTCCGCTCCTTTGCCGTGATCTCCCCCTGGCGAGGCAAGGGTGTAGGGATGGCTCTAGTAAAGACCATGCTCAACCGCTTACAGGAACAAAATCGAACAGTTCTATATCTTCTCACGGAAACAGCTGCTTCTTATTTTGAAGGATTAGGCTTTCAATTCATCTCCCGCGAGGAAATCCCTCAAATTTTGCTGGTCCAATCTGGCTTAGACCAAGCATGCCCTTGCTCTAGCCAGTGTATGAAATTAGAAGTCAGGAGTTCCTCCAAAGAGAAAATCCGCACTTACGCTCTGTCTCAAGGAGCGCATATAGCAGGGTTCGCTTCTACCGCTGACTTTGCAGAAGCTCCGGCTGGCTTTCGCCCTACCGATATTATGCCCAAAGCTAAAACGGTTATGGTACTAGGCAAAGCGTTGTCGAAAGGAACGGTTTTATCCGCCAACAAAGCAGTCTATACCATGCAGGGCGCCACGATCATCCAAGAGCTTGATGCGCTGGCGCAAAAAGTAGTTTTTCATTTGGAAGAACAAAGTGCGCTGTCTTTAGCCATTCCCGCTGACGCTCCCTATTTTCACTGGGAAGAAGAACGACAACACGGCATGGGTATCCTGTCACACCGCCATGCCGCGGTAAAAGCGGGCCTGGGGATCCTAGGAAAAAGCAGTATGCTTTTAACGCCAAAATATGGCAACCGCATCACCTTGGTTACCATACTGACAGAACTGGAACTGCTTAGCGATCCTCCCTATACAGAAACGCTCTGTCCCGACGAATGCCGCCGCTGCGTGGATGCTTGTCCCACAACGGCCTTAAACGGCCAAGCTGTGGTAGAACAAAAGCGGTGTCGCAGCCACGTAGGCACTGTATCGGATCGCGGCCACGAGCTAACTAACTGCTGGAACTGCCGCCTAGCTTGCGCTGCCAGATTTTAGAGCTAATTATTTTTTCTGCTCTTCGCGTTGGCTGATGTGTTGCTGTACTTTTTGATACTGCTTATGGCCGCCTGACAGATTATACACCTGTTCAAAGCCTCGGTTCCGCAGTATATTTTGTGCCGCATTGCCTGTTACGCCTTTATTGCAATACGTCACAATCAGCTTTGTTTTATCTAATGCTTCTGCCGCTTCCCTTAGCTTTTCTTGGGGAATATTCAGAGCCTCTTGCACATGGTCTTTTTCATATTGTCCTACTGCTCTGGCATCAATCACGATGACTTCCGCGCCGCACTGCTGTTTGCGCATCAATTCTTCACTGGTTATCAGCTTTCGTCCCCTGGAAATGGCGTTATCCAAAATCATGCCGGTATATAAAACCGGATCTTTCGTCGTAGAAAAAGGCGGCGCATAGGCTAAATCCAGATGAAACAAGTCTTCTACATGCGCTCCAAAGCTCATGGCGGTCACAAATACATCCATACGTTTATCAACACCGTTTTTCCCCACAATCTGAGCCCCTAAAAGGCGGCCTGTCTTTTCATCAGCGATCCCTTTAATGACCATTTCCTGCCCGTGAAAGTACTCCGGTTTATCCGGCTTTATATTATGGCAAACAACAACCGCATAGCCTTCCTTGCGAGCTTGCTGCTCACTCATGCCGGTATGGGCCACCGTCAAGTCAAATACTTTTACAATGCCAGTTCCCAAGACACCGCGGAATTCCAGCGTCCCGCCAGTTGCCTGATCACCAGCAATCCGCCCCATTTTATTGGCAGTCGATCCCATGGGACGATATAAGGGAGCTTGAGTCAATAAAGAAAACCCTTCCGCACAATCACCGCAGGCATACACATTCGGCACGCTTGTTTGCATTTTTGTATTCACCTTAATCGCGCCCGTAACGCCAAGCGCAATCCCGGCTTGCTGCGCCAAAGAAACCTTCGGCTGCACGCCTGCCGCTACGATCACCATGTCTGCTGCTACTTTTTTGCCGCTCTTTAATAATACTTGCTCTACTCGATCCTTGCCTTCAAAACAAACCGCCGAATCGTCGGTAATGACCGACACGCCTTGCTTTCGCAGCTCTGCTTCTACATACATAGCCATATCCGCATCTAGCGTCGGCATGACTTGCGAGGCCATTTCCACGACGGTTACTTCTAGTCCCCTGGCCTTTAGGTTTTCGGCAACTTCTAAGCCAATAAATCCAGAGCCAACAACCACAGCTCTTTGAGGCTGCTGTTCTAGTACATACGCTCTAATTCGGTCAGCACTGCGTACATTACGAAGAGAAAATACATTTTCCTTTTCGATTCCAGGAATTGAGGGGATTCGCACGCTAGCTCCTGTTGCCAAAATCAAGCGGTCGTATGCTTCTTCGAATTGCTCTTGCGAGCGAAGGTTCTTCACGGTAATCACTTTGCGAGCTATATCAATGGCTACTGCCTGATGCCCCATATATACGTCAACATTGTATTTCTTCTTAAAAAAAGCAGCGTCTCTAGGAACAAGTTCTTCTCTTGTTTTTACTTCCGTTCCGATGTAGTAGGGCAAGCCGCAGACTGAGTAAGACATATCTTCATCTTGATCGAAAATCTTGATTTCCGCCGTCTCATTGTTTCGTCTGGCTTTCGCCGCAGCCGAAGTCCCCGCTGCAACGCCGCCAATAATAATAATCTTCATCAAAAAAACTCCTCCATTATCATCTTAATCATAATTCAGCATAGCGCATATAAAACCAATTGGCTATGACTGCATTGTTAAAGGAAGATTAAGCTTCTTTGGAAAAAGAGCGGTATGTTCGCAACTACGACATACCGCTCTTTTGATTATTGGAGCAACTCCAACAGCACTTCATCTTTTAGTTCTCGTTTTTCCCAAGGAATCACCGCATAATGTCCCTTCGAGCGCGCCGCGACACGCTCGATCCAGTTGGCTTCCGCCAACGCCCGAGCCCGCAGCAACGGATGCGTAGTATTGGTTGCCCTGAAACTGGCATTCACAATCCACCAATTGTTATGGATACCGGCGCGCGCCAAATCATCGGACAAACGCTCCGCTTCAAAAACCGGCGTCGCTTCGGGAAGCGTCACGATAACCACTTCGGTTTCCGCTTCGTTGCGCAGCCGCGGCAGCAACTGCTGCACCGACAGCGGCGTTTCTTGGCCTTGCGTGCGCTCAACTTCATGGTGATAGCTTTGCGTCGCATCCAAGAGCAACAGCGTATGGCCGGTGGGCGCCGTATCAATAACAACCACTTCGTCGCCTGCTTTCGCCACAATTTCGGCAAAAGCGCGAAAAACGGCAATTTCCTGTGTACAAGGCGAACGAAGGTCTTCCTCGATATACGCCAGATCGTCGCCCCCCATGGTCTCCGCCGCCCGCGCCAACACTTCCTGGCGATACGCTTCCAGCTCTTTTTCTTCATCAATACGGCTGAGGGTAATACCGTTCGCTTTGCTTAAGACAAATTCCAAATGCGCTGCCGGATCGGTTGTCGTCAGCTGCACTTTGACTCCTTTTTGCGCTAACCCTAGGGCGATAGCCGCGGCCAGCGTCGTTTTACCGACGCCGCCTTTGCCCATGGTAAAAATGACTTTTTTGCCGGTTTTATGCAGTTCGTCCACCAAAGTACGCAAAGCCGGCAAGTTATGCAGACTTTCTACCGCCGCTTCGCTCACTGCCAGCGGCTGCTCTGGTTTGAGCATCGCGCGAATGTTCTCCAGACCGGTTACATTATACGCACGCAGGGGAATGCTATACGGTGGAATGCCTGCCAATTCTTCAGGTATAGACGCCAAGGCCTCTTGTTGCTTGCTTTGCATCGCTTGCGCCAGCTCATCTGCCGCCATCTCATCAGCCACTAAGCCGTTTACCACCAGCAATTGGTTTTTAATACCCAAGTCACGCAGTTCCATAGAAGAACGCGCCGCCTCTTTAAGGGGCGACTCTTCCGGCCTGGTGACCAAGATAAGGGCGGTCAATTTGCCGTCCGCCAACGTAGCAACCGCCTGCTTATACATATCTTTTTGCTCTTCCAAGCCGGCCAACTGACCCAAACAGGAGGCTCCGTGCGTGCTCTCGCTGATAAAGGAGCTCCAGGCCGAAGGAAGCTGCAGCATCCGCAGCGTATGTCCCGTAGGTGCCGTGTCAAACAAGATATGGTCGTACTTTTGCTGCAACTCATCATCAGTAATGAAGCGAGAAAACTCATTAAAGGCGGCAATTTCAACGGTACAAGATCCAGACAGCTGCTCTTCCATGTTTTTCAACACCGAGTCCGGCAATTTGCCCCGATAGGGGCCGATGACAGATTCCCGATACTCACGAGCCGCTTCTTCTGGATTCAAGTTGGCCACTACCAAACCGGGTACTTCGGCAATAGCAACGCCCTTGCCATCCAAATCACGTCCAAATACATCCTGTAAATTAGAAGCCGGATCGGTACTAACCAAAAGCACCTTTTTGCCAGCGTCAGCCAAGGATACCGCCGTGGCACAAGCGGTGGACGTCTTGCCTACACCGCCTTTACCGGTAAAGAACAAATACTTGAGCCCCATTGCCACGTTGGCTTGATATAAAGGAAAGCTCTTCATTAACAGCATCCTCCGTCACCGCAGCAGCAAGAAGAAGACGCCTTTTTCGCCGGTTGCAGATCGCTTTCCTGCAGGCCAAACCAGGCTGCCACTTCCGCTGTTGCCGGATAGCCGCCGGTTTGCTTAAGCTCGTCACCTACATAAATGGCAGGCAATGCTTCTACCCCTTTTTCCTGCAGCAGTTTGCTGATTTCTTTATTCTCCACAAAGGCTTGGGGAACCGTGGAAAGGTTGAACCGTTCTACGGTTACGCCTTTTTTAGCCAGCAAGTCCAGCATGGTCGACACCCGCAGCAACTCAGGGTTGACGCTCGGACCACAAACACCGGTGGAACAACACATAGCAGGCTCAAAAAACGTAATTTTTTTCATACTTACACAGCTCCTTTATGACTTGATTTTTCTTGTAGATACTTTCTGGAGGAAGTCAAGCAATTACCCCACTCCACTTGATGATTCAATAGGGAAGACAAATCTTCTTGATTTCAACCTCTCTTTATATTTGCAAAACCGAATATACTCATATGATACTGTTCTCTATGGTCTTTGTCAATAGAATTTTCATCATTCTACGGCTCGATACCATAAATCCTTCCGAAGACCTCACCCACTGATAAAGCGATACACTTTATACCCAGTCATCACAATAATCAGGATACCGAAAAGCTGTTTCAACCGATCGCTAGGTAAGAAGACACTAGTAACCTTTGCACCAATAAAAGAGCCAACCGCTCCTGCAATGACCAAGTACATTACGAGCTCTAAGTCAAATTGCGCAGTTTGCCAATGCGGGATTAGTGCAGAGAATGAAGGCGGTGTAACTGCAAACGCATTGATTCCTGCCGCTTGTTTCGCCTGGAACCCTAATAAGATGAGCGTCGGCATTAGCAAAAAGCCAGGGCCAACACCTAAAAACCCGCTTAGTATAGAAATAGGAACTGCCAAGATCAATATTAACTTAAAATTCTCTTTTTCCGTTGCGGCTTGCGCTTTCCGAAACAGTCGGTACACCAAGAAAGATACCGCAGCCAAGTATATATACCAAATATAGTTTTGCGGCACAAATTGAACCATCCATGAACCAACTGGAGCAAATAAAGTTGTCACAAGTGCCAACGTAAAAGCTTTTTTCCACACCACATAGCCGCTGCTCGCAAAACCAGCAACTGCAAACAACGCCGTTACGCCATTTAACAACAGGCTAATCGGCTGAACTTGATGCACCAAGTCTTGCATGAAAAAGCTCAAAAAAGGTACTGCTGCAAAAGCAACGCCTAATCCCAACATACCAGAAAGAATTGCCAACACAAACAATCCGGCAACAATAACTTCCATAATTTCACACCCTCTCTGCGTTAAATTGATTTCAGCTCCACTCCGCTATAGCTTTGTGTACGATATAATTCTTCTTTTACCAATATAGCTGTCACCTTGGCAGATTTCCAAAATTCCTCAGGCTTTTACTGTCCCTTCATCAATGTAGATTGCTCCCAAACGAGAAAATGAACTGTAATGATATGTCCATTGCTCAATATTACCATATTCAATTCTAATCATATTTCACTGTCTAAGGTTTGTCAACGAACACACGCCTAGCCACAAATGAAGCGGCCTCTTGCATACTGTCACAAGAGACCGCTTCATCAAATTGCACGCAACAACCAACACACTGTTTACTTGATATTTTACTTCATTGGGTTTAGACCATTTCAGCCCCAAGCAAGTCGTGGCAAATACCGCTCCGTCCCACTGTGCGGCAACACGTTTTCGTCTCATTTATTACCAACTGTGTTGTAATAGCTTACCAGACACTATACGCTCGTTTATGCTTACTATACGCCTGCGCTGACACAAAATTTTAGACTGCCCGAGATATCCGGGCGGATTGAATTTTTGTGATCCTTGGCGATGTTTTTGCGATTTACAGGCGGAACTTGTCCACCGCTTCCTGCAGCTCCTGTGCCAACTCGGCCAGACTTTGACTAGAAGTGGATATCTCCGTCATCGACGCCGTCATTTCTTCCGCCGCTGCCGACACATGTTCCGCCTGGCTGGCGGAGTCTTGGCTTACATTTTCAATGTCCATGACTGAAGAAACGATCGTCTCGCTCCCTTTAGCGATTTCGCCAATAGCAGAGGAGATATTCAACATCTGGCCGGATACTTCCTGCGTCATTTGGGAGATATCGCGGAAGGTCAGCCCTGCGTCATTCACCACGGTGATACCGACTTGCACCGAACCGGCTGATTCTTCCATAGCCTGAACGGCTCGCTGAATATCAGCCTGATTTTGTTGAATCAGATCCGTAATTTCTTTAGCGGCAGTCTCCGATTGTTCCGCCAGTTTGCGGACTTCCTCCGCCACCACAGCGAAGCCTCTACCCTGCTCACCAGCCCGGGCAGCTTCAATCGCCGCGTTCAGAGCCAACAAATTGGTCTGCCCAGCAATCTCGGAAATCACGTTGACAATTTCGCCAATATGTCGGGACGATTCCGCCAGCTTTTCGACCGCGTCGCTGACCGCCTTGCTCCCTTCACCGATGCTTCCCATTTGCTGGACTGCACGCTCGATAGCCTGGCTCCCCTGCGTAGTGGCCGCCGAGGACTTGTTACTCAGGCCAGTGATGTTTTCTGCCGTGACCGCCACTGACTCAGTATGAGAGGAAACTTGTCGCACTACCGTCGAGGCGTCATTAACGGCACCCAACTGCTTCGATGTTCCGGCCGCCACTTCCGTGATCGCCTGAGCAACCTGATGGCTTACTTCCGCCGATTGTTCGGCACTGGCCGTCAATTCTTCCGAAGAAGCTGCCAGCGTTTGTGACAGGTCATGCACATGCTTGACCAACTCCCTCAAATGCAACAGCATCGTGTTGAAATTCCGCGCCAAAGCGCCAACCTCATCCGAAGAATTTACTTTCACGGTCTGAGTCAGATCGCCGTTGGCGACCGTGCTGGCCACTGCCCCAAGTTGCAACAACGGTTCGGTGATTTTACGAGCCATCCACACGGTGGCGAGAAAGGCTAGAACAAGGGCGACCAAAATCGTGAGCGCCACTGTAAAGACCATTTTATCCCGGAAATCGTGGGCTTGCGCCATCGACTCACCAGCGAACAGAATGCCAATTGGCTTGCCTGTCGGAGCAAGGATCGGTTCATAGGCTGTAAAGTAATCCATACCCAAAATATTCGCCGTACCATCAAAGGACTTGCCTTGCTTTAGGACAATATCGGCGATGGCTGGATCTAGCTTGGTGCCGACCTGACGCTGGCTATTTTGGGTGATGGTGGTCGACTCACGAACATCATCCTTAAAAAGGGTGGCGTCGACATTGAACAATTTTTTGGTTTTGTCGACTACTTCATTTTTCGTCAGAGTAACGCCAGGAGTGATAACCCCCACGATCTGTCCCTGCGCGTTCCGGACCGGCGCTCCAGCCCTAGCCGAGAGCTTCACTACCGTTCCCGATTCTACTCCAGCTGTCACATTCCCCTTCAGCGCCTCCTGCACATTGGCCTGTCCAGTGACACTGTCACCCTTTTTCGCTGGCTCGTGAGTCCGAGCGATAACGATTCCTTTTTCATCCGAGATCGTAATAGAGTCGACTGGGATATCTTTGATGAGCTGTCCAACAACCGCCAACACTCGCGCCGTGTCCTTAGCCTCCACAGCGCTGGCAACTTCCGGATTGGCCGCTATTAGGATCGCTCGCAGCTTCATTTCCTGTTTGGAATCCTCCAGCACGTTGTGTAGGCCGTTTACCCCGGATCGTGCCAGGTTTTTAGCCATAGTATCGGAATAATCCGTGAAGAAGTACAGGACGGCGCTCATAACAGTAACACCGATCACCGCGAGCATCACGGAGATGAATACAACCAATTTGGTCTTAATAGAACGAAACATTTTTTCCTCCTTTTCGTCATGACGCATCATTGATTTAATAGACTTTAACATTTGTCTGTTTCTTTTTTAGGTGTAATAGTTCACTTAGAATTTAGATACACTTTGAATTCGCCATTAAAGACTTGCTATCCTTTTTCCTTTGCACCTAGCCAATACCTCTATACTATTCCGTATTCAAAATTACAAGGAGGATTATTTTTTTCTTCTCAGACACCGCCGCGTATCGATGGAAGAGCGGAGTATCGCCAGATAGTTATTTTATCTTAATTTCATCGGCCTATGTTTTCGGCTATAATATGACAAACTATAATTTTAGCCGAAAAATGAATTTCTGAGTTATATTCACAGAGCCATAGAAATCAAAAAACTGCTACCCATCAAAAGCAGCTTATCTGTCTTTTTAGCGTGATTGACAAAGCTGCTTTAGAACGAGGCACAGGAGCAGGCTAGCCAAAAACCAAACCACCCCTTTTTTCGCACCGTAATCAAATGGTAATCAAAAATGCATTTATACACTTTATAAGCACAAAAAAGACTTTGCGGCAAAATCCGCAAAGCCTTGATTTTATTGAGTTAATGGCGGAGAGGGTGGGATTCGAACCCACGGTCCCGGTTAAGGGACACTTGATTTCGAGTCAAGCACCTTCGACCACTCGGACACCTCTCCAAATGCTATTTTTTGCGCCGTTGCCGAAAGAATTCTTTCATGATACCAGCGCATTCTTCCTGCCGCACTCCGGAGGTAACCTCTAACGAGTGGTTCAATGCAGGATGTTGTACGATATTGAACAAAGACTCCACAGCGCCAGCTTTAGCGTCCGCGCTTCCATAGACAAGGCGCGTAACACGGCTATTCACGAGGGCTCCCGCACACATCGAACACGGCTCAATTGTAACATAAAGCGTTGTCCCAGTCAAACGCCAGCGAGACAGTTTCTCGCAGCCTTGGCGGATCGCCAGCATCTCTGCATGCGCGGTACCGTCATGGCCGGTTTCGCGAAGGTTATGCGCCGTCGCCAATACTTGACCTTCATAGACCAATACCGCCCCGATGGGGATCTCTCCTTTTTCGGCGGCTTTACGCGCTTCTTCCAAAGCCAAGCCCATGTAATAGTCATCCTGTTCCTGCTGCAGCATATCCAGCCTCCGTTTTCATGCTGGGGGTATTATAAAATACCCTTTTTCTCTTGTCAAGAAGAAAGGTCAAAAAGCTGTTCCTCTTGTAAGAGTACAATTTGATTCCCCTCCATAGAAATCAACTTACGTTTTTTGAAATCGCTCAGCGTACGACTCAAGGTCTCCCTTGAAGTTCCCATCAAGCCGGCTAGTTCCTGCCTAGACTCTGGAAGTTCCAAAAGAGGCTTCCCTGCTTCGTCGCATTTTCCCTGTTCTCGGCTCAAACGCAGCAATAATTCCGCCGTTCTAGCAGGCACATCTTGCAGCGCTAATTCCTTGATCTTTTGCTGAGCATACAGTAAGCGCTGACTCAAAGAGCGAATCAAGAGCAATGCTAAGGCGTTATTTTCCAAAATCAATAGCTCTAGGTCCTCATTGCGAATCAAACCAATCCGACTGTCATCCACCGCTACCGAAGTAGCTGGATAGGGCAGATGGTTAAATAAGAGCACTTCCGCAAAAATCTCTCCCGCCTTTAGAAATTTGATAATATGCTCCCGCCCATCCTCCGCCGTTTTGACAATTTTCACTCGCCCTGTGCGCACAAAATGAAGCCCTTGCCCTGGTTCTCCTTCCATAAAAATGCTTTCACCCTTTTTATAAGTCCGTTCCAAAACCACCGTATTAATACGCTGTAAAACCTCTGGCGGCAAATCGCTAAACAGCGGTACCTGTTTCAAATATTCCATTCCTCATCCCTGCCATTTCCTTCATTTAGTTGCTGTCCCTAGCCAAACATGTTAGAATAACTTTAATGTTTATTACATCTATTCTTGCATGAAAATTTCGAGGAGGCATCTATGAAATACCTGGATACGCTAATCCGCATGTTATCTATCTGCAAATACGGATTAGTCATCGGCTATGTGTACGCCGCTTTTGTCCTAATCTACCAAGATTACGACATAACCACTCTTTTTCTGGTTTCCTTTGCTTATCTTTTCGTCGTTGCCATCTTCGCTTTCTTTGAGCGCCAGCTGCGCAAACGCTACGATTCTATCTGCGCTAAGTTAAATTCTTAAGAGGGCTGTGCAACGCTGCAACTCTGTCGTTTATACAAAATTCGCGACAGCTTATCCAAACCCTGTTTTTCAGCTCAAAAATTTGCATAAGATAAATCAAAACTGCCGTTAGCAAGCATTCTCGCTTACTAACGGCAGTTTTCTCATTGATTACACCTCTTTTTCTAACAAGTCTTCGTTTTTTAAAGCGCGCCCACATCCAAGCAGCAAGCCTACGCCTAAAAACGTAGATATTAAAGATGCAAGAAGGATCGCCAATTTAGCCGATTCCAAAAAACTCGCTTCCACAAAAGCCAAATTAGCAATAAAGATAGCCATCGTAAACCCAATGCCTGCAAAACATCCCGCCGACCACATCTGCCGCCACGACATGCCGCTAGGTCGCTCTGCAACTCCTATTTTTTCCAAAAGCCAGCATACGCTTACAATTCCTACGGGTTTTCCTAATGAAAGCCCGGCAATAATTCCTAACGACAAAGGCTCGGCCACACCCCCCAATAGTTCCGGTTGAATAGTTACCCCGCCATTGGCCAATGCAAACAACGGCAAAATGGCATACGCAACTGCCGGATGCAACGCGTGCTCCAATCGCTGCAAAGGAGTACCCGCGTCTTGATACAATTTTGCAATTTGCGCTAAAACATCATGATAGACTGGATCTGCTAAAACCTTTTTTTCCGAAGAACTTAAGATCTGCAATTTGCGCGTCAATGCATCGCCTTTTTCTGCTGCATTAGCCCTAGAAATCCGAGATTGCACCGGAATCGCAAAGGCCGCCAGGACGCCAGCCAAGGTCGCATGCACACCAGAAAACAAAATCGCTCCCCAGAGCAACACTGCTAAGCCTATATACGCACTTACATTACGAACCCCCGAGCGGTTCAAATAGAGCATAAAGGTAAAAATACCCGCACCAGTTCCCAGCCATCCCCAGACTGGCGCCGGGGAATAAAACAGTCCAATTAACAAAATCGCCCCGATGTCATCCACAATCGCTAGCGCCGTCAGAAAAATTTTCATCGTAACCGGTACTCGGCTACCTAGTAAAGACAAAATGCCCAAAGCAAATGCAATATCTGTCGCCGTAGGAATTGCCCAACCTCTTACGGTATCTGGGCTACCAACTTGAAGTGCTACAAAAAGAACTGCAGGCATAATCATGCCGCCCGCGGCGGCAGCTACTGGAAATAACGCTTTTCGCCAAACCGACAGTTCTCCTACGAGAAGCTCCCGTTTTATTTCCAAGCCGATCAAGAAAAAGAACACTGCCATCAAGCCGTCATTGAGCCAATGATGCAAATTTTTCTTTAAAATAAACTCATCAAGAAAAACCCCCGCATACGACGCATCCCATAGCGCATGGTATTGCTCTTCAAAACTGGAGTTAGCCCAAACCATACCGATAACTAAAGCCACCAAAAGAAGATTTCCACCCAAAGAATTGGCTTGCATAAACTTTTTAAACGGTTCTGTTACAATATTTTGCAACTGCCGTGCCACTCGCAATTTCAATCTGTTTCTGCGCATAAACTACCTCCTTCTATATTACGCACTCTCTTCTTTCGTCAGAGGAGCAAGCTTCTTTAACGTGTTCTGCCACAGGTCCGCTGGCAAATGCGGCAACAACTGCTGAATGACGGTTTCTAAAAAATATGCACCTTCTAAAAGTTCACTTCCTTGAGGAGGGATATTTTCATGAAGCAGCACATGACGAAGAGCACGCAAACGAGTCAGCTCTTTTAATGTGTCTTCTCCAATCCATTCCCATTCATACAGCTGACGAATCCCACTACTCATTGACGTCCATTCAATTTCCTGCCCTTCCAACAGACTTCGCATCGTGCTTTCAAACAGCATCCACCGAAATAGAAAGAACCCCAATGTCTTTTGAATTGCATCATCCAATTGCTCTCGCCGTGATTGTCCAGACGCAGTTTCAGAAAGCTCTTCTCGCTGAAGAAGTTGGTAAATCGGGTGATACTCCGGCTTATTCATAAATAACGCATCTAAAAATTGTTCCGTTAACGTGTGCCATTCTAAGTCCGTATCCAAGTTCTTCAAATACTCGCATAAATCCTGCGGGTGGTCCATACCGATTTTTTTCAAAAATCGAAATAACAGTTCCGCATTCCCCACCGACAGGGTCTCTTTCTCCATCGGAGACTGCTTCCTCACATAGTCTAGCAAGAAAACGGCTAATTCATAATGGTTGGAGAACGACCTCGGAGGTACATCGACTCTACACCGAATCGCTCGCTGTAATCGCTCTAAACTAATCTCTCCAGCCAGCACAAGCCCATTTAATTCATCCAAAATAGCCATTTCTTCTTCCGATAGCAATCCATTATACGTCTTATAGGATAAATCGTGTTCCACCTCAGCCCATGCATGCATCAAAACCGAAGCAACCTGAATTTCAGCCAAAATCCCTTGATAGTCTTTCATTGCTTCTCCAAAAAACACTCGATAATGGGTCGCTGAGTAACCAGAAAAACGTTTCTCATATCCTTTCAAAGACCTCGCCGCCTTTTCTATCGGAAACGTCTTTACTTGGCGCACGCTGAAGCAGTCATGGAGAATTTTATGAACCTCTTCGCGGTCTCCTGGAAAATACAATGAAATTCTAATCCCTACCAAATCAACAATGTCTGCTTCAATATCTTCGAACGTCTTATATTTATTGATTCCATTATTGCTATTACTATATTCTATTTCCCGCTTATAAAGCTTTTCACGCAACCGTTCCACTCGCTTAGCTCGAGAAGTCACAATAGCTCGGATTCCATTTTGCGCTAATATTTGTTCACATATGTTGGCACCTTCCGCTGCCGCCTGCTGATAAAACGCCCGTTGGTGTTGATATTGGTCTAAAAATGACTCTAGTAAAGAGTTCCGTCCTTTTTCCAAAATCAGCTTCATTTCCTTGTTTTTTTCCCCACCAAACAAGTACTGCATTGATTTTTCCTCCTCTGTTCTAAGTTTCCAACCAGACTCCTCCATATGCTCTGCCCCTGTTTTTCCTTATCAAAGTACGTCTCACCGCTTGTTTTTTCAGACCCCATGAGCTATAATAAAGTCCGTCGGAACAAGAAATTTTTACCTTGTTTCGATTAGTTTCGAGCGGGTGTAGCTCAGTGGTAGAGTACCGGCTTCCCAAGCCGTGGGTCGAGGGTTCGAATCCCTTTACCCGCTCCAGTTTTTTACAAGCATTCAGCAAAGCGCTGAATGCTTTTTTATTAGGCCCTGATGAATAAGAATTCATCAGGGCCTAATTTGTTTGCTATCCTCTTTATAAAAAAGAATAGGAGAAGCCCTTGGTGACAGGCTCCTCCGAGAATAACGATTATTAAGTTAATATTATTATATAATATAAGACCCGAAAAATCAAGTTATTGGCATCTACAGAAAGTATTTTATCCCATTTCGCCAGCAACTCTTTCTTATTCTGTAGTTTCCCTGCCCTCTATGCGTCGCAAAAAATTCCTCACAAGTTCAAGATACTCTTGGGGCTTTTCCAGGTGATGCTCGTGCGATGCGTCTTCTATGACCACCATTTCAGAACCAGGCAAGGCCTGCTGATAAATCGCGGTAGTCTCTGGAGTCGCCTCATCATAACGACCGCAAGTAAACAGAACAGGAACCTTAATTTCTTTTAACCGGTTTACTAATTCGGTATTTTTAAGACTTCCTGTCATGGTAAACTCACTCGGCCCGCACATACTCAGGTAAACAGGAACACCCATTTTCTCAATAGTTCGGTTCATGGCTTCAGGCCAAGGATTAAGGCGACAAACATGCTTACTATAAAACACGCGCATCGCCTCTTGATAAGCTGGTGAGTCAAACTCTTTCATCGCTTCAGCCTGCCGGACAACCGTCTGAATCTCTTCCGGCAACCCTGCAAGATAATTCTGTTGATCTGCAAGCCAACGGCTGGCGCTAAAAAAGGGGCCTGACAAAATCAAGCTGCATACATGCTGCGGCTTCTCACGCAACATGTATTCTCCTGCTAAAAGAGTTCCCCAAGATTGTCCCATAAGATGAATCTTAGTAAGCCCGAGCCCTTCCTGCACCTTGAGCAGCTCATCAATAAAGCGGCCATTATTCCACAAGGCAAGGTCATCGGGCCGTTGCGAATTACCGCAGCCAAGCTGATCGTAAAAAATAACAGGCCGTTCATCCGCCAAGCCTGCTAACGGCTCCAGATAATCATGCGGCGCTCCGGGACCGCCATGCAGAGTTACCAACGGAATACCTGACCGGTCATTGCCTACAATGCGATACCATGCTTTTCCTCCAGGCACCGTAAGAAACCCTTCTTTTATGGAGCTCACAGCAAACCCTCCTCTTCGCATTTATTCTTCTTTCTCTTCCCTGTCCGCTTCTTCGCCTAACGCCCGGTCACGCAAAACCCGCTTTAAAATCTTGCCGGTCTGATTCTTCGGCAGCACATCCAACACGACAAAGTCTTTGGGAACTTTATACGCCGCCAGAGCTGCCTGCAAATAGTCGCGCAGCTCTTTTTTGTTAAAAACATATCCTTCCGAAAAAACAAGATACGCCCGGGCCGCCTGGCCGCGCAGTTCATCCGGCACGCCGATAACGGCAGCCTCCACAACACCGGGATACTTATATAATAATTCTTCAATCTCCCGCGGATAGATGTTTTCGCCGCTGACAATAATCATATCTTTGAGGCGATCAACAATGTAAATGTAGCCTTCCGCATCAAGATACGCCAAGTCGCCCGTGTGCAGCCAACCTTGGCGCAAGGCTCTCGCCGTCTCCTGCGGCAGATTATAGTACCCCAGCATGACATTAGGGCCTTGGACCAAGAGTTCCCCTACTGTTCCCGGCGGCACGATCCCTTTGCCGCCATCTATTTTCACAGTCACTTCCGGAAGAGGCCGCCCGATGGAGCAGGGCTTTACTCGGCCTGGCGGGTTCAAGCTCACCACCGGCGAAGCCTCAGACAAGCCGTACCCTTCTAAAATTTCTTGGCCAAATTTTTCTTGAAACCGCTTGGCTATTTTTTCCGGCAGCGGCGCGCCTCCGGATATGCAAGCGCGCAAGCTCGCCAAATCCGGCTCTTCTCCTGTGCGCAGCAATACATTGTACATTGTAGGCACCGCATAAATGACCGTAACCTGGTACTCACGGATGGCCGCCAGCGTCTCTTTAGGCGCAAAAGCGTCTAAAATAGTAATCGCCGCGCCGCCCAACAAGGTCGTCAGCACAGAGCAGGTCCAGGCAAAGCAGTGATACATGGGCAGCACGCAAAGTACGCGGTCTTCCGGGACCATCGGCAGCACCTGCCGATAGGAATGCGCATTGCTAATTAGATTCCGATGACTCAGCACCGCCCCTTTGGGTTTCCCGGTGGTACCCGAGGTATAAATAATGGCACAGGGCCGCTGCTCATTTTCCGGACTGTCCTCCAACACCGGCGCCGCCGGATCGTTCGCCAGCGCTACATTCTCTTTAAATTTCGAAAACACCAAGCGTGTTACAGGCAAATCCATATCCCGTTCCGTCACCAGATGCTTTACCTGGGCATCTTGCAAAATATACGCTGCCTCTTGTTCCGTTAATTGAAAGTTAAGAGGCACCACGACCGCCCCCAAACTAACAATGGCCAAGTAGCTGTACACAAATTCCACACAGTTTTTAGAAAAAAGGCCTACATTTTCTCCTTCCCGAACGCCCTGGGCGTAAAAAAAGTTGCGATAGGCTGCAACATTGCTTTGCAATTGCCTGTACGTAACCGCTTCATCGCGGGCCCCCAGAAAAGCAAAATCCTCTTGTTTTCCCTGAAATATCAAATGATGCACTAGCATGGCAATCACTCTCTTCTTCTTCAAACTTTACGTTCGTATCAAAATATGAGTATACCATACTTTGCAGCCACCGTCTCAGGACAGTTCTTTATTCAACTCCACCTTGGAAGCTAATACATGCCGGCCATGGACCAGCACATATACGCCCCAGACGGCGATAACGAAAAAGCTCAGCAGCCAATACATGTGCCCTAAGCCAAAGGAAGAAACCAGCGTCCCCAAAAGATACGCACCCGCAGCCAGGCCCAAGTCTAAAAAGGTAAAATACGTTGCCGTCACCACGCTGGCGCGTTCGGGCCGCGATTTTTGCACCGCAATGGTTTGTACTGTCGGCACAAGAACCCCGTAACCAGCGCCAATCAAGGCCGCCGCTCCCAACATACCCACCATGGAAGGCATAGCTCCCAAAAGAATCATGCCAGCCGCTAAAAGTGCAAACGCCGGATACAACACTACATTGGGGCCATGTAAATCCATAATGCGCCCGGTGAAAACCCGCACCATGACAGCACAAAACGCCAGAACCACAAAAAACCAGTCTGTCAGCTCCGCCAACCCTTGTTCTTTAGCATACACCGCTGCAAAGGTCAGCACGCCTGCATACGCGATCGACACAAGCAAAATCACGCTGCACACAGGGATAGCCTGCCATTCCAAAAGTTTCTTCGGTGAAAAAGTAAGCCCTTGTGCAAAGGCGACTTGTGTTTTCTCCCGAATCGGTAACAACAAGGCCCAACCGAGCAAGGTCGAAAGACCGCAAAAAAGGAAAATCGCCTGAAAGCCAAAAAGAGCTTCCAATTTCAAACCCACAAACGGGCCAATAGCGGAACCGGCCGTTACTACCGTAGTCAAGTATGCGATGCCCTCCCCTTTACGGCTGTCCGGCACAAAACGACTGCCCATGGACATAATGGCCGTATTGGCAATAGCAAAACAAGCTCCGCCAAAAAAGCGCACTGACAGCACCCACAGCGGCTGCGCCGCCACTAAAAACAACAGATGCGAGAGAAAGAAAAGAAAGGAGCTGCCCAGCAGCACCTTGCGATGTCCAAAGCGACTTTCCAAACCCGCCGTCTGCGTACGAAACAAGACCGACGCCAGTAAAAACAAGGCATTGCTTAAGCCGGCCATTTCCACGCTCTGCCCCAATTCTTCCAATACATACAAGGGCATAATCGGTAAATACAGCGAATATGGCACAAAAACAAACAACATCCCCAGAATTGTCAATATATAGCGTTTGGTCCACAATGATTCCGAATTACTCTTGCTCATGCGTTGCCACCTCATTTTCCTTCCATTGGTCCGCGTTCTGTTGCAAACGCTGCAGCGCCTGTAAAAGCGCCTGCAGCTCCTCAGCCGTAAAATCAGCCAGCACTGCCTGGCGATGCCTGCCTGTACATTCCATCCAGCAGGCATAGGCCTGTTTCGCCTTAGCCGCCAAGGCGACCTTGCGTTCCCGGCGGTCCAAGCCTTCTTTGCGCACCACAAGGCCTTTCGCTTCCAGCTTGGCGACGCTCTTGGAAATCGCCGCCGCCTCTAAATGCATATACTCAGCCAACGCTTTTTGCGTCAACTCGCCCCACTTGTCCAGCGACGTCAGCACCGCCCATTCCGAGGCGGAAATCCCATAAGGCGCCAACACTTGGTTGACGCCTTTGTCAATGCCGCGTACCGCTTGGTGCAACCCGTGAAAAATCCCGTGCAAATCCATCGACACCCTCCTGTTTTACGGTTTTAAAAATACTTAACCGGTTAACTATTTTTTTGTTAGTGTACTCCTTTGTCTCCTCGCCTGTCAAGGAAATTGCCCTTTCTTTACCTAATTCAGCAAGAAATTACCAGAAAAACGGCTACGCAGTCTTAGGCAGAGAATGTCTTGAATGCAAAATAGGGCTCCTAATGGAGCCCCTTATAACAACATAACTTTTCGTATACCCTTTTTAAGTCGTTTAATGATTCTCCAGTTCCGCCTCTGCCAGACGATGCTGCATTGGAACTTTTTCTTTGTCCGCTTTCGGCTTATAGTCTAAAATATAAAAATTCTCCACAATAAAGCAGTACAACAAACAGCCCATCGCCAACAGCGCCGCACTGACAATAATTTCCCAGATCGACGGAAAATACAAGCTTTTTCCTTCCATGACCATTGCGGTAATCGCCGTGTTCAGGCGGTTCATGATGACTCCTAGGCTGGTTAGTACGCCGTAAGTCAGAAGGCCGTTCTTCGTACGCCCCCAAAGGGTAAATAGAATTCCCAAGGGCAAGCAAAGGCACAGGCCCATTTCAAAAAAGAAAAACCAACTCTGCAAATTCCCCTGGAATACCAGCGGCCACAATCCCCTTACCGTAAAATCATGCACCTTCAGTAAGAGGTACAAGAACATCATAACGCCGCCAATATAGGCTAAGCCGCGCAAAACATGGAGCGGCACCGGATGACGAAACACGCGGCCGGACAAAATGGACTCCACGCATACCATCGCCGGGCCCACAAAAAAAGACGACAGCAGAAAGTAAGCAGGCAGCCATTCGGACCACCACAAAGGATACACCTTGTGCACGGCGATCAAGAAAAGCGCTCCTAAAGATGATTGGTGCAGCGTAGGCAGTACAACGCCAATAATCATCAGCACCGGAATCATCTTTTTAAAATACAGATGCCATTTCCGGCCGATACGTTCTGTAACAACCTCGCCGAATTCCAGAAATTGGATGCTTGTGTAAATGGACACACACCAAAAAACTTCAAATAACACCGACGCGTGGCCCCAGGAAACAAAGGGCCGCCAGAAATTAAACCATTGGCCGATATCCAAAAAGAGGCCAGCCATAACCAACAAATAGCCTAAAAGAGAAGTCAACATGGCCCCCCGGGCCACGGGATAGTAACGATCCTGATGCAAAATATGCACAATCAGCGCCGTCGAATAACCGCCGCCAGCCAAAGCAACGCCGGTCAGAACGTCAAAAGCGATCCAAAGCCCCCAGGGCCATTCATCGCTTAAATTCGTCACAGCGCCCATGCCGGTAACCAGCCGAAAGACAATGACAATAATTCCAAGCAGCGCCACCGCCGTCAGGAAGTACCGTGCAGGCGTTACTGTAAAGTTCCAGCCAAACAAGTTAACTTTCATCTTCTTCGCCGCCTTCCTTGTCTTCGTCTTTCAGACGCCGCCGACGCCGCGTATACCAGGACATGCCTGCCAAAAAGCCGCCCCAGCCTACAGCCAGCCATGGAGTCTGCGACAAAAATCCTTGTGTATACGCAGGCAAGCTTTTTTCGCCCAGCTTTTCCGGAAAACCAAGCTGCGCAAAAGGTACATCCGAAAGATATAGCCAAGAAGTACCGCCGATTTCCTTTTCACCATATACCTGGGGCACATAAGAACCATTTTGCAAGCGACGATGCGCCTCAGCCAACAACTCTGAGCGCTCTCCATATAAGAGCGCCTGGGTCGGACAAGCGCCGGTACAAGCAGGCGCCTCTCCCGCAGCTAGCTTAGACGAACAAAACTGACACTTAGCCACCAGCGGAATTTGCTTGCCCCACTCATATTTTGGCACTTCAAAAGGACAGGCCACCATACAATACCGGCAGCCTACGCACAACTCCGGATGATAGATGACCGCGCCGCTCTCATCCCGCTGCAACGCTTTAGAAAAGCAGGCCGACACGCACGCCGGTTCCAGGCAATGCATACACTGCTTTTTCACATACCGCCGCTGACTCCCGTTTACCTGGCGTTTCTCCAAAATCGTCCAATTGCGCTCGTTTAGCTGCGCCTTGGAACCGCTGTGGGGAACCTGCTCGTCGTAAACCAGTCCGTTCCACAGCTTGCATGCCACCGTACAGGCTCCGCAGCCAATACAGCGCGTCACATCTACCAATACGCTTTTCGGCATCATATCCTCCTTTCCGGCTGCGCCTTAGCAGCAAATGCCTGATGTCGATCTTGAAACGAGGTATGCAGCAACGCTTCCGCTTTTTCGCCGCAGGGCTCGCCTAAAAATGTCTCATATACGTTCCGGGCCTCCCGGCTTTCATGACTAGAACGCAGATCCTGCCGATCCTGCGCCCGCATGGCAGCGATGCGCGCCTGTCGCCCTTCTTCGGTAGGAGGCAATTGGCTCAACGGCTGACCGCCGCCCCCAACGCAGCCTCCGGGACAAGCCATCACCTCAATAAAGTCCCAGCTTCCTTGACCGCTTTGCAGCGCTTCCATCATGACCCGCGCTTGCCCCAGGCCTTGCGCCGCAGCGAGACGGAGCGTCCTTCCATGCGGCAGAGCCAGCTTCGTTTCCCGCAGTCCTTTCAAATCCTCTCGCTGACGCCATTGCAGCGCTTCTTGAGGCAAATCTTCCCCTGCTCCCTGCCGCCAGAGGCTGCGCGCCACCGCTTCACTTACGCCGCCCCGAGCGCCAAAAATGCGGCCGCCGCCGCTGGCGACGCCAAAAGGCTCGTCAAATTCACGCGGCGCTAACGAGGGTACTGCTACACCTTGTCTCTGAAACAAAGCCGCCGCTTCCCGCACAGTCAGCACGGCGTCTACCGCCTGCAAGCCGGAGGCTTCTTTTTGGCGCAAACATTCAAACTTTTTCGCAGTACAAGGCATTACCGCTACAGAAAAAATATCCTTGGGCCGCAAACCATAGTTTTTTCCATACTCGGATTTCAGCAAGGTTCCCAGTATTTGCTGCGGCGATTTAACGGTAGACAATCGAGGCAGCCATTGAGGGTAAAAATACTCGCAAAACTTCACCCATGCCGGACAGCAGGAGGTAAAATGAGGCAGCGCTCCTTTTTCCCAACGATGCAAAAACTCCGCCGCCTCTTCCCACACCGTCACATCTGCGGCAAAAGCCGTATCAAATACAGCCGTCGCACCGCCTTGCCGCCACGCCGCCACATGCTGCTGCGCCGTAATACTCCCCGGGGCAAGTCCAAAGGCTTCGCCAAGGGACACGCGCGTCGCCGGCGCCAATTGAATCACAGTTTGCCGGCTTTTATCCGCCAGCGCCTCTTGAACGCGCTTTGTATCATCCTTTTCCCGGATAGCGCCAGTCGGACAGTAAAGGGCGCACTGCCCGCAATGCACGCAAATAGCCGCATCACGCACAGGCAGGTCGTATTGACCATATACAGTCTGCACATCCCGACAGACCTGCAGACATTGGCCGCAAAGAATGCATTTTCGGTCATCACGGCACAAGGCCGGATCTTCTTCTTCCAGTGACACACGGCCCCGCAAGGCAGCCAAAGCGGTCGCTGGCTGCCGATACTGCGTCGGCAGCCACCCCCGTCCGCTTACTGCTTCATGACCGCAGCCGGCGCTTCCTAGCGCTCCTGCCGTTACCCCCAGCCCACAGAGGCGTAAAAAATTTCGTCTTGAAAATGAATTGCTATTTTTTGCGCCCATTTTTCTGCCGCTCCCTTGCACAAATTATAGAATGTTTTATATTGTCCGTATTATACTACTTTTAAAACCATTATTCAACTTTATAAAGTGAAAACAATCCCATTGTATACACTTACATTCAAAGAATACTGTATTATGCCTACAAAACGATATAAAAAAGAAAGAACTGCCTTTGTTTAGCCAAAGACAATTCTTTCCATACCCTTAGACTTTCCTATGCTTTTTATGCTACTCGCTTAGGAATTACTTCCGTTTTGCTTACAGTCCTCTTTTTGCCGGCATTTAGAACAAGAGCCACCGCAAGGCGTCACCAACAGCGTCCGGCAACGAGGACAGCGCAGCCCGGCCTGAGCCGTAAGAGGAAAAGCGCAAGTTGGACATTGCTTCATATAATCAGCCTCCATTCTTAGAGCAGCACCGCAGCAACCAACCCGCCCACTGCAAAGGCCGCCACCCACGAACCCAGCCAAATAACCGTTCCTTCCACACGACCGCGTTCTTTAAACATCACCAGTACCGAAGCAATACAAGGCACAAACAAAGTAATCGTCACCAAAGAAACCAGCATTTGCTCCGGCGAAATCGCCATATCCGTCAGCCCGGCAGCGCCAAAATCACGCCGGATCATACCCATAATAAAAATGGTTGCTGATTCTCGGGGCAGCTTGAGCATGCCTACCGTTACAGGGGCCAGCACATCTTGAATGGTCTCCAAAAGGCCAGTCACCTGCAGCGTCGTAATAATCAGCGCCCCCAGCGCAAACAAGGGAGCCGCTTCCTTTAAAAATGCATACGACTTGGTAGCCATCTTTTTTAAGACATTTTCTAAGCGCGGCAGACGAAGAGGCGGCAAATCAATAAGAAGATCGCTGGTTTCTCCTGGCAATACCCGGCTAAGCACCCGCCCGGTCACGCCCAGTACCAGCACCAAAATCCCCACGTACAAGGTCGTATAGTAAGCGCCAATGCCGGCCAAGAGCCCCACAATAACTCCCAGCTGCGCCGAACAAGGAATGGCCAGCCCCAAAAGCGCCGTCGCGATGGTCCGTTCCCGTTCCGAGCCCAGCAGCCTTGTCGTAATGGTAGCCACCGTAATGCAGCCAAAACCAAGGATCATAGGAATAATTGCCCGCCCGTTAAGACCAATCAAATTCATCATCCGGTCCACTAAGGTAGCCAAGCGCGGCAAATAGCCCGAATCCTCCATAATGGAAAGTATGAAATAAAAAGCCAAAACCAGAGGCAGCAAAAGACCCAGTACATAGGTAACGGTCATCGTCATAAGTCCGAATTCGCCAATCAAAAAGGCTCCCAGCACCGATTCTTCAGACACATATCGTCCAACCAGGCCTCGCATCATCGGCTCATAGTACCCCTGCATCAAGGTCTCTTCCGTAAAGCCAACCACATCTTGGGCCACGAAAACGCCGATAAAATAGAACATCAAAGAAACAGCCAACAGAAAAAACGGCACCCCTGTCGCCGGTCGCAGCATCCAACGCCCCAAACGCGTGGCAAAATCTACGCCTTGCTGCGTCTCGCTCAAAACATGGCAAACCAAATCGTTCACGCGCTCACGACGGTCACTATAGATAGCCTCGCGGCGGTCGCCAGGCGCAATGCCATGCCGCTCCGCTACATGAGGATCTCCTTCGAGCACCAAAAGAGCCTCCGCTTGACTGCCAATGCGATTTAAGGCCTCTTTCAATTCTCGTTGCAGCGTCGCTGGCACACTTCCCACCCTAGCCTCGTCCAGACGTCCTCGTACCTGTTCTAGGCCCTGTCCCTTGACGGCCACCGTAGAAACGACGGGAACTCCCAGCAGATGCTCCAACAAGTGCGCATCCACTTGAATGCCCTTTTGCGCGGCGTCATCCACCATATTCAGGGCTACCAGCACGGGAATGCCTGTATCAATCACCTGCAGCGTCAAAAACAAGTCCCGCTCCAAATGAACCGCATCCACCACATTAACAATTAAATCAGCCGAAAGAATGACATCTCTAGCCACGCGCTCTTCATCATTAAAAGAAGAAATTCCATATACGCCGGGAGTGTCAATTACAACGTCTTCTCCCAGTTTGCCATAGGAAATATCCACTGTCGTACCGGGAAAATTGGACACATCCACATACAAACCGGTCAAATAATTAAAGAATACGGATTTACCCACATTCGGGTTGCCCACTAAAACAATCTTCCTGGCTCCTGACGGCACCACGCCCTCTAACGAAGGGTGTCCCAGCCCACAATGCTTTTGTCCTGAGAGGTTATTTTTCTTTTCGTGGCAGCAGCTCTTGTTATGACAAGACATGTCGGCTGTCTCCTTTTCTAGTTACGCTAAAGCAATTTTAATGTTTTCCGCCAGACGGCGACCAATGGCAATTTCTTGTTTCCCTTTGGCGAGTACAATAGGCCCTGCCATAATTTTTTCCGCACATTCCACCTCGGCGCCAATAGAAATACCAAAGCGGATGGCTTGCGCTCGTATTTCTTCTTGCGGGATGGCTAAAATTCGTATTTTCTGTCCGCGCTGTACTTGATCTAAGGTCATAGTACCCCTCCATGATCTCGATTATCATTATCACGTCAATACTCAAAAAAATACAAACAGGCTTTGGCCCAGTTTGCAAAACCATTGAAATTAATTATCATTAATTCCTACTTGTATTATACGAAATAACGCCAAGCGCTGTCAATGAAAATAATACTCATTACGCAGCCACCAAGTGAAAAACACAAACAAGCTAAACGCCAGCCAAAGCCGCCTCTTCTGCGGCAATCCCGGCTGCTGCAGCCATTTCAGCGGCTGCAATACGCCGCTATAAATAAGCCCTCCAACAGCTAGCCAAGACTGCAGTGAAAATGAAGCATTTATAAGAAGCCAAAGTTGGCTGCCCGTTAAGACAGATGTCGCCAAAACGCCCACCGCTAAAACATTCAGTACGCCCAAATGCATTTCTTCTTGCCACTGCGCGGACAACGCTGTATACAAGAGCGCCCCGCCGCCAAGAGCGCTGCCAAAAAAGCTCAACCAGATTACCGCCGCAGCGGGAGCTCCAGGCAACGACGCCAGCGCTGCAGCGTGACCTCCCAGCAAAAGCCCCCCTAAAAGCCCCCCTAGCAAGGCCAGCCACCAAGCCACGCCCGGCAGCCGCTTTCCAACAAGACTCGCCAAAAAATAGCAGCCTATCCAAAGACTTTCTTCAGCCGTCGGCCCCGCTTCCCATATAGAATAAACAGCCAGCTCAACGGCAACGCCGCAACCAGCTAAAAAAAGCATAAGCGGCCGAACTAGCCGCGGCTGCTGCCGCCAGCGTCCCCACAACGCCCAAGATAAGCCTACCAGCACTTGCCAGGACAACCCAACACTCCAAGCCATGACTTTCCTCCAAAATTCGCACAGTTTCAAGGTTCCACGCGACATTTATTCGCAATTTTGATAAAATAACAGTATACTTGATTATATCATACTAAAAAAGAGTCCCACTCTAAAGGAGGATGCCGTGCATGCACCCCTATCAAGCCAAGATCTGTGATATATCCAGTCTCCAAGCAGGTATGCGCCTAGCTTCGCCGGTCTATGACTTCAACGGGAAAATGCTGCTCAGCCAGGGAGTGGTTTTATCGGCCAAGCACATTTCCCTTTTGCAAAACTTGCTTATCATGCAAGTTACTATTTGGGAAGACCGTTCGCCAAATCTGCCGGAAGAAAACACAGCGAACGAGCCGGAGTTTCCTTATATAGAAGAAGCGTTTGCAGAACCAGAACCGGTTTTAGACTTGTCTCCAAGAAAAGAACCCATTACATCGTCGGCTCCTTTTCAAATGCTTTGGGATGCTTTTTGGAGTCAATCTCCTCAAAGCGAATTAAGCATGCATTATCGTCGTTTGCTTGAGGAAACAAAACATATTTTCTCTTCAGCCCGTTTACACAGCCGCTTGGAGAAAGAGCTTCTTAATACCTTGGCCGGCGATATCCTTGTTTTAACCGCTTCCCCTGTGCAGGTGCTGCGCTGTTTGCATTTGCACCCGCGGAATTCCCCCTATATATTCCATCACACCTTGCATGTCGCTCTTCTTTCCGCCCTAATCGGCAAGCAATGCGATTTTTCCGAAGAACGGCTGCAGGCGCTGACGCTATCGGCGCTGCTGCACGACGTAGGAAAGCTGCGCATTTCTTTGGAAGTGCTGGGTAAGCAACAGCCCTTGTCGGAAGATGAGAAGGAAAAAGTTCGTTTGCATTCCCTTCTAGGCTTTCGGTTTCTTCAAAAGCAAAAAGAATACGACTTGCCTGTTCTCATGGGCGTTCTGCAGCATCATGAGCGCTTAGACGGCAGCGGCTACCCCCTGCATACCAAGAGCGATAAAACGCATGTTTTTGCCAAAATCATCGCCATAGCCGACGTATACGACGCCATGACTTCGCAAAAAAGCTACGGCACCCAGCACAGTGCGTTTATAGCCTTAGATGAAATCCAAAGCTCGATTCTCTCCGGCCAGCTAGATACGCACTGCGGACAAGCTTTCCTGAAGCTTATGCAGAATCATCTTGCCGGAGAATGGCTGGAGCTGACTGATGGCCGTTTCGCACAGCTTCTTTTTTGGGAATTAACCGGCACACATTCGCTGGTTGTACAAACCCCGGAAAAAGAAGTCTTGGATCTACAGGGAAACCATCTAGTCCGCCCCTTACGCTTTATCCCGCCTCTCTATTTTACTGACGGCAACACCCACTAGGCAGCCCACGCTGCGACGAGGAACGAACAATGGATATATTTGTAGCCAGACAACCAATTTTCAATACCCAATCCCAAGTAGTCGCTTATGAACTGCTTTTTCGCAACAGTGAGCTCAACCAAGCTGAATATGTCGACGATAATCAAGCGACCAAAGAAGTTTTGGTGAATGTCTTCCTGCAAATGGGCATTGATACCATTACCGAAGGCAAAAAAGCCTTCGTTAATTTTAGCGCGTCCTTGCTTCAGCAGCAAGTTCCGCAGCTTTTGCCGCCAGATGTACTGGCCGTTGAAATTCTGGAAACAGTCTCCCCCACGCAAGAGGTTATCGACGCCTGCGTGCAATTAAAAAAAGACGGCTATTGGCTGGTGCTTGATGATTTCATCCCGTCACCGGAATGGCTGCCGTTGGCCAGCATGGCTGATATTATCAAAGTAGATTTTCGCGATGCTAAAAGTTTGCAAACCAAAAGTTTTCTCTACCACCATGGCATCTATCATCCGCGTTTCTTAGCGGAAAAGATAGAAACCAAAGACGAGTTCTTGCAGGCCCGCGCCCAAGGTTATACTTATTTTCAAGGTTACTTTTTCAGCAAACCCACCGTACTTTCTCAAAAAGAAATTCCCATTGTCAGCGCCCACCACCTATATCTTTCCCGCGAGCTTCACGCCCGTATTGTCAATGTTCATCGCTTCGAAGCCATTGTCAAACGAGATATGGCCTTATCCTACCAACTGTTAAAATACGCTAATTCCGCTTTTTTCGGCTTTCACTCGCCGGTTCACTCTATCCGCCATGCGGCGGCTCTGTTAGGGCAAAGAGAACTATCCAAATGGATTGCCTTAGTAACCTTGCGCAGTCTCAGCAGCGAGCAGCCTCCGGAGCTCCTGCATCTCGCCGTTATCCGCGGCCGGCATTGCGAGCTCTTAGCCGAACATCTTTCAACCTCTATGCCTCCTGATTATTTCTTCTTTACCGGCTTGTTTTCACTTTTAGATGCATTTTTAGGACGACCGCTCAAAGATATTCTTTCCTATCTTCCCATTCCAGACGATGTCTGCCAAGCTTTGCTAGGCCACCCCAACACACTACGCCAACTGCTGGATCTGGTTATTGCTTACGAAAAAGGCGACTGGCCGCAAGTATTGCAGTACAGCCGACAGCTCCAGCTTCCTTCGAGCCAGCTGGCCCCAAAATACTTGTCAGCAATCTCTTGGGAAAAAGAGTTTTTCAGAGAATAAAAAAAGCTCCGCGCCTGCGGAGCTTTTTTTGAGTTTAAGGCTGAATCACATCTACGCCCATAAAGGCGCGCAGTACTTTTGGTACCAATACCGAACCGTCAGCCTGCTGATAGTTTTCCAAAATGGCCGCTACAGTCCGGCCAATGGCCAGGCCGGAGCCATTCAATGTATGCACATACTCCGGTTTAGACTTCGCGTCCCGACGGAATTTAATGTCCGCCCGGCGCGCCTGGAAATCCTCAAAGTTAGAGCACGAGGAAATCTCCCGGTAGGTGTTAAAACTAGGCAGCCACACTTCCAAATCATAGGTCTTGGCCGAAGAAAAGCCGATATCGCCGCTGCAAAGAGTAATCACCCGATACGGCAATTCCAACAGCTGCAGAATACGTTCGGCATTGCCCACCAGTTTTTCCAGTTCGTCATAAGAGTTTTCCGGCAGGCAGAATTTAACCATTTCCACCTTGTTAAACTGATGCTGCCGGATAATGCCCCGGGTATCCCTGCCAGCCGAGCCAGCTTCCGCGCGGAAGCAAGCGCTGTAGGCGGTGTAATACCTAGGCAGATCCTTGGCGTCCAAAATTTCACCGCGATGCAAGTTCGTAATCGGAACTTCTGCTGTCGGAATCAGATAGTAGTCCAAGCCTTCCAGCTTAAACATGTCTTCAGCAAATTTCGGCAACTGTCCAGTACCGGTCATGCTTTCCTTGTTCGCAATAAAGGGCGGGAAAAATTCGGTATAACCGTGTTCGCGAGTATGCACGTCCAACATGAAATTAATCAAAGCCCGCTCTAAGCGCGCTCCCAAACCCCGGTAAAACGTAAAGCGGGCTCCGGTCACTTTGGCGCCGCGCTCAAAATCAAGAATACCCAGGTCTTCGCCTAAATCCCAGTGGGCTTTTGGTTCAAAGGCAAAAGACGGCACTTCGCCTACACGGCGTACTTCCGGATTGTCCGCTTCATCCCGGCCCACCGGCACGGAAGCATGGGGCAAATTAGGAATACTGAGCAGAATCTCCTTCAGCTCCGTTTCCACCTGGCGCACCGTCTCATCCAACTCGGAGATTTTTTCTCCAACGCTACGCATTTCCAAAATCAAAGCCTCGGCGTCCTCTTTGGCTTTTTTCAGTCGGCTAATCTCTTGGGAGACCGTATTGCGCCGGCTTTTCAGCGCTTCCACTTCCGTCAAGACTTCCCGGCGTTTTTTCTCCAAGGCCAGAAAATCATCAAGCGTTAAGGCGCTGCCTCTTTTCTGCAATCCTGCCAGCACCGCTTCGGGATTTTCCCGCACAAATTTCATATCCAACATGACAGCTGAACCTCCTGACAGCAAAATGACACCCCCGCCTGAGAGTGCCGAAACGCATCCTTCCTCAGCGGAAGTGGCTATTTTTGCTTGCTATGTACTTTCCCATTTTACAATAATGTTCTTTCCTTTGTAAAGGAAAACCAAGTATATGGTCGAAGTTAAGAAAGAATAACACTTTTACTACGAGGTGATTCCATGTCTTTTCCCAGCCACGAGAATTTAGAAGAGGCTTTGCTGCAATGCAGCGCCTGCCCTCTCTGCAAGGATGCCATCGGCCCTACTTCCTGCAACGGCAGCGTTACCAGCCCGCTGGCTATTGTCGGCGAAGGCCCCGGCGGCGTCGAGGACGAGTACGGCGTACCCTTGGTAGGCCCTTCAGGCAAGCTCTTAGATAAGGCGCTTTGGAGCGTAGGCGTCACACGCAATTGCGTCTACACCACCAATGTCCTTAAATGCCGTCCTAAAGGCAATCGCACCCCGACGGTTGAAGAAGGCGCTTTTTGCGCCAGCCGCTGGTTAGATGAAGAGCTCAGCCTGGTACAGCCAAAAGTGATTATCGCCTTAGGCAGCGTAGCCTTAAAATATCTAAAAGATCCCCATGGGCGCATTACCAAAGACCGCGGCCAGTGGTTCGAAACCAAATACGGTATTCCGGCCATTGCCACCTACCATCCGGCCTACTTGCTGCGCCTGACCGGCCCAGCTTTAGTTAAGGCCAAATGGGAAGTCTTTTACGACCTGCAAGCGGCAGTAACTAAATGCAAGGAACAAGCGCCCGATTGGGTGTCTAAAAGCGACGAACCCACTGATTTGCTCTCATTATACGAGGAACGGAGACAAGAACGGCGAGGGACAAGGAACGAAATTTGAACAAGAGAAAAGAAGTAAAGCGTAACAAGAAACCGGCATCACGATTTTGTGACGCCGGTTTCTTACTTCCAAAATCCATGCTAGCGGATTCGGAGGCTTTATGAAAATCGACAAGTCATTCTATCAAGGTTTGATGGTTTCACGGTAAACCTGTTTGCCATCTTTCATTTCGATGATAACAGCACTCTTTACGGCGTCATGCTTTTCGTTCAAAGTCAGATCGCCAGTAACAGCAGGGAAGTTTTTCGTAGCCGCCAGGGCTTCACGAATTTTCTGCGGTTCTGCACTGCCGGCGCGCTTGATGGCGTCAACCAAAGCATAAGCGGCGTCATAACCAAGAACCGCCATAGCATCCGGCAATTGGCCGTATTCTTTCTGGTACGCTTCTACAAAAGCGCGAGATTTGGGGCTCTTATCTTCTACCGAGTAGTGATTGGTGAAGTACGTATTATTTAGAGCAGCCCCGCCGCCGATTTCAGCCAGCTTGGGAGAATCCCAGCCGTCCCCGCCGACAAAGGAAGCCGTGATACCTAGTTCACGAGCCTGCTTCACGATTTTGCCTACTTCTTCATAGTAGCCAGGCAAGTAGATGACATCAGGATTAGCCGCTTTGATGTTGGTCAGGATGGTTTTGAAATCCTGATCTTTCTGCAAGTACGCTTCTTCAGCCACTACCGTGCCGCCGCCGGCGGTATAAGCCGGTTTGAAGACCGCTACCAGGCCTTTGCTGTAATCGCTAGAGTTATCAACCATGATCGCCGCTTTTTTGGCTTTCAAGGTGTTAAGAACAAAGTTGGCGCCTACCGTCCCTTGGAAGGGATCGATGAAGCAAACGCGGAAGGTGTAGTCTTTGGCTTTACCGGACGCTTCATTAATAGTTACCTTAGGGTTGGTCGTTGCTGCTGCTACGAAAGGAATTTTGTTGGCTTCCGCCACGCTGGAAGCGGCAATGCCGTTGGAGCTGGTAGTAAAGCCCGTTACGGCCACAACCTTATCTTGGCTGATAACTTTAGTCATCGCGTTGGAGGATTCTGAAGGCTCTCCTTTATTGTCGGCGACAACCAGCTGAATCTGCTTGCCCAGCACCCCGCCATTCGCGTTGATTTCCTTAAAAGCCAGCTTTGCGCCGTTAGCCGCCGCCGTCCCGAAGGAAGCCGTATTGCCTGTCAGCTCGTATACCACGCCGATTTTAATGTCTTTGCTGGAAGCTCCTCCACAGCCGGCAATCAATCCAGTAGTCAGCGCCAACGCACTTAGGAGGGCTGCCATCTTTTTCATTTTTCCCATTTTCATCATACGCTTCTCTCCCTTTCACCTACGTTCTTGTTTCAAGACCACTCGTCACTGCCTGCCATTCCTCCTCTCGCCGTTTGTTCTTGCCTTGCATTACGCCACACACTACAATGCCTCTCAGGGCATCTGCAAAAAAAGAAAGGCTTCTGGAAAAAACAGCATGCTGTTCTTTCCAGAAGCCTCGTTGCCTCATACATTTATCTGGAATACATCTTTAATTTGATCTTCATTATACTTGTCTGCGATTCATTTTACAAGCATTTTTTTCTAAATATGGTTATTTCTTGCTTACTATTACAGTCTTTCGCAAATGGATTTTGCCTGCATGAACAACAGCAGATAGTCAGCGCCGCCCGCTTTGGAGTCGGTGCCGGACATGTTAAAGCCGCCAAAAGGCTGTACGCCAACCAAAGCGCCGGTGCACTTACGATTCAGATAGAGATTCCCTACATGGAAATCGCGCCGCGCCTGCTCCAACTTGGCGCGGTTCTGGGAAAACACAGCGCCGGTCAAACCATACTCCGTGTCATTGGCAATCGCCAGGGCATGATCATAGTCTTCGGCTTTAATCACCGCCAACACCGGCCCAAAAATTTCTTCCTGCGCAACGCGAGCATGGGCGTCCACATCGGCAATGACGGTCGGTTCGATAAAATAACCCGCCGCATCGCCGGCTTTGCCGCCAACGACAATCTTGCCTTCACTTTGGCCGATCTCAATATATTCCAGGATTTTCTTATAGGCGTTTTCATCCACCACAGGCCCCATGTTCATCGCCGGATCCGCAGCGCAGCCTACTTTCAAAGTCTTAGTTTTAGCCACTACTTTAGCCAGCACTTCGTCGTAAACGTCAGCCACGATAATGGCCCGAGAGCAAGCGGAGCATTTTTGTCCCTGGAACCCAAAGGCCGAAGCGACAATACCTGCCGCCGCTTCTTCCAGATTGGCTTCACTATCGACAACAATGGCGTCCTTGCCGCCCATTTCCGCGATCACTCGTTTAATCCATTTCTGTCCGAGCGCTACATCGGCGGCCAGCTTATTAATACGCAGGCCCACTTCCTTGGAGCCGGTAAAGTTAATGAACCGAACTAAAGGATGCGTTGTCAAGTAGTCGCCAATGGTGCCGCCGCTGCCGGGAAGATAGTTGATAACTCCCGCCGGGAATCCTGCTTCCGCCCAAACTTCCATCAGCTTAGCAGCCACTACCGGCGTAGCGCTGGCCGGCTTAACGATAACCGTATTGCCTGCTACCGTCGCCGCAGCGGTCATGCCCGCCAAAATAGCCAAGGGGAAATTCCAGGGCGGAATAACCACGCCGACGCCCAAGGGAATATATACACATTCATTGGTTTCTCCCGGATACGGATACACGGACATACCTTCGGCATACTGCAGCATCTGGCGTGCATAATACTCCATGAAGTCAATGGCTTCCGCCGTATCGGCATCGGCTTCCGGCCAGGTTTTACCGGCTTCTTCCGTCAGCCAAGCGGAAAACTCGAACTTACGGCGCCGTAAAATAGCTGCCGCCTTGAACAAAAGAGACGCCCGCACCTGCGGCGCTACTTGTTTCCAGCTTTCAAAGGTCCGCGCCGCTACTTGCACGGCTTTTTCCGCCAAGTCCGTGTTCGCCCGGGCCACCGTTCCCACTACCTCGCTGGTTAACGAAGGATTCAACGAGGTAATACGAGCTTCCATATTAACTTCCATGCCGTCAATAATCAAAGGATAATAGGAGCCTTTTTCCGCAGCAACTTTGGCCAAAGCCGCCTCCATTTGCTGCCGGTTTCCTTCCTGGCTAAAGTCGGTAAACGCTTCATTTTTGTATTCAATCATGTTCTAAGCCCCTTTTCGATTTATAGTTGTGCTTTATACCACAGAGGGCTCGACAAACAATTCGCCTTCTTCAAAGCGTTCCGCCCGGAACACGTCTACCGGCAGGGTCGTTTGCTGCCCCAACACCAGCTGTGCCATTAGTTCGCCAGTGATCGGAGAAATCATAAAGCCATGACCGCTGAAACCGGCGGCCGTGAAGAAACGCGGCTGGCAGGGAGCACTGCCCAAAATAGGAGTCCGATCCGGACACATATCGTACACGCCCGCCCATTGGCGCACCACCTTCAAGCCGGCTAACGGCGGCAGCAGCTTGGTGACGCGCTGCGCCATAGCCTCTAAGAAATGCCAGCTAGAGGTCATATTCAAGCTTTCCGGCTCATCTGGATGACCGATGCCCATAATGAAGCTGCCATGAGGACTTTGCTGGCAATACAGGTTGTGATAAAAGCTCATCACCATGGGTTCCATGACAGCTTCCACCGGCTCGGTCACCAAAATTTCGTGCCGTTCCGGGAAAATAGGCAGTTCCACGCCAGCCATTCTTCCCACCCATTTAGCATGTCCCCCAGCGGCATTAACAACGGTATCGGTCAGAATATCGCCCTGCGCCGTGCGCACTGCCACAATTTTAGAGCCTTCGGTAACAATATCCGTTACTTCGCAAAAGGTGCGGATTTCTACGCCCTGTTTGCGCGCCGCCGCCGCATAGGCCTCAGTAACGCGAAACGGGTTGCAGTGACCGTCTTCGGCGCAGAAAGTCGCCCCCAGCATGCCTTCGGTATTCAACATCGGCACGATTTCTTTCGCTTCTTCCGGCGTCACCCAAGAGGCTTCAATACCCAGTTGCTTTTGCAGCTGCAGGTTTTTTCGGAACTGATCTTCCATTTTCTTCGTATACGCCAGCAGCAAATAGCCGCCTTGCTCAAACTCAATATCGACATCCACTCCCAAATACTCCGGCAGGTGAGAAAACATCCTGACGCTTTCCCGAGACAAAAGGCAGTTGGTTTCGGTCCCCCACTGCATGCGCACGCCAGCGCCGCAACGGCCCGTAGCGCCGCTGGCGAGATATCCTTTTTCAAGAAGAACTACTTTACCGGCGCCCAGGCGGGCCAAATTATAGGCGATCGAGCAGCCGACAACACCGCCTCCGATGACTACCACATCTGCTTTACTTTTCATCCTCAGTCCCTCCTGCCAGCACACCCAGAGAAATCGGCGCTGTCGGCGGCCGGAAGGTGGGCAGTGCAACTTCTTCTACTTTCCGGCCTGTTGCCGTAGCGATTTCCTGCGCAATCAAAGGCATGCACGTCCGGCCCTGACAGGGTCCCATGCCGCAGCGGCAAGCACGCTTCACTTCCTCTAGCGAATGATCTCCCTTGGCAATGCGCTCGCGAATCTCTCCTAAGGAAATGTCCTCGCAACGACAAATGATTGTCTCGTCTTTCATGCTTTTGCCTCCTTCCGGCGAACAAAACGAACTTCGTCCACCTGTTCTTTCGGCACAGCCAGCCAAAGTACGTGAGTCTTATTAGCGCTGCGCTGCGCGCGAAGCACTTTTACATCAACGATCGGTTCCCCCTCGCGATTACAGCCGGCCAGAAGCTCTCCCTCCTGAGGCAAGGGTGAAAATTCGTAAGGCAGTTTTAATAAAGCTTCTGTTTCACTATATTGATAATCGGTTACAACAATAGCCAGCCCAGGGCAATGGGTTAAACAGATGCCGCAGCCATTGCATTTTTCTGCGTCCAGCTTAGGCCGCTCATGAATGGGATCCACTGTAATAGCGCCTCGCAGACACGCATCGGCGCAGGGGTTGCAGGGAATCTCCTGGTAGCATTCAATAATTGCTACAGCGCCTTCTTTTTTTCTTGCTTCACAAGGAAGCACTGCTGCAATCTGCTCCTTGTCCGGAATTCCGGTTGTCGACAGCATTTTACATCGCCTCCTCAAAGGTTACTTTGCATAAACCCTTGCAAACTTTGGCGCTTGTCGGCCCGGAACGCAAGGCGGCCAATTGCCCTTTCGCCTGCTGGTACTGCTGCTGAAAGTCCGGCAAGTGCATGCCCAGCGAAAAGGCCGCATACAACCCGGCAATTTTACCTTCGACCATGGCTGCTGAAGCTTCTTCCACTCCCGCCACATCGCCGGCGACAAAGATTTCTTTTTTTGACGTCATTAAATTGGCGTCCCGCCACGGCACATAGCCGCCCAGTTCTCTCACAAAAGTCATATCACAGCCCGCCTGCCAAAGAAGCTCCGTCAGCGGCGACAACCCCACAGACAGACATAAACCGTCCGCTTCTATCGTTTGCTCGCTTCCCGGCACTACTTGCCATTTATCATCTACCTTGCCGATGGTCACCGCTTCCAAGCTTTCTTTGCCATGCGCCGCCACCACCGTGTGCGAAGTATAAATGGGAACGCCGCAGCGTCTGACTTTCGACGCATGCACCCAATAACTGCCGATAACCGGAGCGCCTTCGACAATGGCCGCCACCTCTACGCCCGCTTGCAAAAGCTGATAAGCTACGATAACGCCAATATTGCCAGCCCCAAGCATAACGATTCGTTTTCCAGGCAGTACGCCATGCACATTCATCAGCGTCTGTACGGCGCCAGCTCCGTAGATCCCAGGCAAGTCCGAATTGGGAAAAGGCAGTGTTTTTTCCGATGCGCCGGTTGCTACGATCAAGCGCTTGGCTTTGATCTTGTGAAAAACGCCCTTATATTCAGCCGTTACAACGCCGTCTTCCTGATAAATCCCCAGCGCCGTACCGCCGCACCACACTTCAATACCAGGCTGTTCCGCCACTTCCGCCAGGAGGCGCTCCGCAATGGCTACGCCTCGTTCCCCGGCGAACTCTTCTTTAGAACCGAAAAATTTGTGAGTCTGCTTAATCAGCTGTCCTCCCAAATGACTGGAACGCTCTAAAAGCAATACCTGCGCCCCCGCCCGGGCCGCTTCCTTGGCGGCGACCAAGCCAGCCGGGCCGGCGCCGATAATCAAAATATCACATTTCTTTATCATTTCAAGTACCCGTTCCCTTTCTGGGTTTCTACCTGCATGCCAGCCTGCAAAGGCTCCACGCAAACCCGAACATTGGGTACACCGTCAACCGTCATCAAACAGGACGAGCAATTTCCTATTGCACAAAACAAGCCGCGCGGCCGGTTATGGCGGTGGCTGTGCCGCAAAGCCCGCACGCCTGCCGCGTGCAAGGCGGCGGCAATGGGTTCTCCGGCCCGCCCGCTCAAGGTTTGACCGTCAAAAGAAAATTCAACCAGTCCCTCTTGGGGGAACTCTAAAATCGGATGTTCTGTAATTCTCATGCTTCCCAACACCTCCTGCCCTTTATATAGCAAAGTCCGTGCCAACTTAGCAGGATGTTGCAACTCTCCAGGTTTTACAAGGGTTAAACGCAAAAAGACGCTCTGTTTCCAGACGCGTCTTTGCGTACATTCCGTCTATTTTTCGACGTTTTTGTCGGGTCACCGTCAATCCAGCTCTAATTGACGCAGTTTATAGTAAAGAGTCGTCCTGGGAATGCCAAGCTTCTTGGCAGCAGCCGCCTTGTTGTAGTGGTTTTCTTTCAACACGCGGCGGATGACTTCTTTTTCCCACTGGTTTGAGGCGTCGGCCAAGTTGAAATTTCCCTTCGCAAGCATGGGCGGCAAGGGGCGGTGCTGCATCCATTCTTGCGGCAAATGACGGCTTTCCAACACATCCCCCTCCGCCAGCACTACGATGCGCTCCAAAACATTGAACAATTCCCGTACATTGCCGGGCCAAGGGTAATCTAAAAGCATGGCCATCGCATCCGGGTCTACCTTGGTAATCAGTTTGCCATATACCGCGCCAAAATGCTGCAGCCCTTTATGCACCAATTCCGGAATGTCATCGCGACGATCCCGCAGCGGCGGCAGCCACAAAGTGACGACATTTAGACGGTAGTATAAATCCTCGCGGAATTCCTTGCGCTCCACCATTTCCTCCAAATTCCGATGGGTCGCCGCCACAATGCGCACATCCACTCGCACCGCTTTAGAACCGCCTACGCGGTAAAAGCTCTTCTCCTGCAGGGCCCGCAACAGCTTGACCTGCGCTTCTCTTGGCATGTCGCCGATTTCATCCAAAAACAGCGTCCCTTCATGAGCTTCTTCGAGCAAGCCGGCCTTGCCTTTGCGATCCGCGCCGGTAAAAGCGCCTCCTTGATAACCAAAAAGTTCGCTTTCAAAAAGGCCTTCCGGAATCGCGCCGCAATTGATGGCCACAAAAGCGCCGGTACGGCCGCTTGCCTGATGCAGCGCCCGCGCAAAGAGCTCTTTGCCGCAGCCGCTTTCCCCTCGAATCAGCACCGGCGCCGGCGAGGCGGCTACGCGCCGCCCCATGGCTATGGCTTCTTGAATGCCTTGACTATGCCCGTAAATAGAAGCAAAGGAATCCACCGCCCGCCCTTCTATGCGCTGCTGCAGGGCCACCATTTCTTCACTGGTGCGAAAGAGTTTTTCATTTAGCTGGACTACCTCGGTAATATCCCGTTCGGCGCAAACGCCGCCGACATTCCGCTCCGCCAAATGCACCGGCATGGCGTTAATAAGCACATGCTTGTCCGGGCAGGGAGTGTGATAGCGCCCGCGGACTTCTTTGCGCTCCTGCACCACCTGGGTCAAAAGCAGATTGGAAAAAAACATGCCAATATGCTTACCGACTATCTCATCCGAAGAAATGCCGTATAAAGCGGTGGCATAGCGATTCCAGGCCACAACGCAATCACGTTCGTCCACAATGCAGACAGCTTCATCCACAGCGGCCAGCACCGCATCCAAACGCGCCTCCATACAGGCAAGACGCTCTTTCAATTCGGCTACTTCCAAAGTTCCCTCACGAAACTCTTCCATCTCGCACCCTCCCTGCAAAGACAAAAAGCCGCCTTGATTACTCAAGGCGGCCACACTGCCGTTATCTTATCTAAAATACTGCTCTAATTATAACGTCTTTGCAAAGTCTTTTCAATACTTAGCTCTCTGATTCTTGTTCCATATTTCGACGCAAAAGTTCGCGAATCGCTGTGCTTTCTTTCAACTTCAAAGCCTGCGCCAATAATTCGTCCGCCCTATGGCGAGACAAAGAGCGAACCCGTTCCTTCACGCGCGGCAGCGCCGGAGCGCTCATACTGAGTTCGTCAAAACCCATAGCCACCAGCAACGGCGTCGCCAGGGGATCGCCCGCCATTTCGCCGCACATGCCAACCCAAATTCCTGCTTCATGGGCCGCCTGCGCCGTTTGCTGAATCAAACGCAGCACCGCCGGATGAAAATGACTGTAAAGACCGCTAATTTTCGAGTTGCCCCGGTCTACAGCCAAGGTGTATTGCACTAAATCATTCGTACCGATACTAAAAAAATCGCATTCCTGCGCTAATAGCGGCGCCATGGCCGCCGCTGCAGGCGTCTCCACCATGATACCCAAAGGCACATCGCTTCCAAACGGCTTGCCTTCTTTTTGCAGCTCTTCCCGAGCGCGCTGCAAAGCCAGCCTGGCTTGGCGAATTTCTTCCACCTGGCTCACCATGGGCAGCATAATGGCCGCTTTGCCATGCACCGCCGCCCGCAGAATGGCTTTTAACTGCGGCAAGAACAGATCCTCCCTCTCCAGGCTGATTCGAATGGCCCGCCAACCCAAAAATGGATTATCCTCTTTGGGAACCTGCAGATAATGCAAAGGCTTATCACCGCCAATATCCATCGTCCGGATAACGCACAGCGCTCCTTGGCAGCCTTCAATGGCCGCTTTATACGCTTGATACTGTTCCTCTTCGTCGGGGGCGCTGTCATGTCCCATAAAAAGAAACTCCGTACGAAAAAGGCCGACCCCTTCCGCTCCATACCGCACCGCATTTTCCATGTCTTGAGGCGAACCAATATTAGCCGCCAAAGTCATTTTCAGACCATCGGTAGTCACTGCCGTTTCCCCAGCCAGCGACAAATCGCGTTGGAGCTGCTCGGCTTCCCTTTGAATCTGCAGCAGAGCCTGTTCGCGTGTTTTCACATCCGGGTCCACCCAGATTTCCCCGCGCCCTGCATCCACAAAGACTTCCTGACCGCTAGTCAAGCGCGGCAAGACCTCCTTTAACCCTACAATGGCCGGAATACCCCTCGCCTTAGCAATAATCACCGCGTGTGACGTTGTGCTGCCCTGCCCCAACAGAACCGCTTTTACCGCGCCTGCCGGCAACGCCGCCAAATAAGACGGTTCTACATCCTCCGCCGCTAAAATAGCGCCGCCTGCCACAGGCTTGGGCTCCGTCAGCCCCAGCAGCACCTTGGCGATACGCTTGCCCACATCGCGCACATCTGCGGCGCGCTCGCGCAAATAGGCGTCATCCATGGCTTCAAACATAGCCGCATACTGTTCACTGGCCTCTAGCGCCGCTGCCGGAGCGCCCGCACCGACCGCCTCTTGCATCGCCGTCAGCAAGGCCGCATCCTGGGCCATCAGTTGATGCGCCTCTAAAATGCCCGCCTGCTCATCTTGGCCAGCTTCCCGACAGCGCCTAGCCGCCTCTGCCAGCTGCAACGCCGCTGTCGCCGCAGCCGATTCCAGCTTTTTCAGTTCTTCCGCCGTCGGCGAAAGCGTATACGTCTTTAATGCCGCCGTCAGTTCATCCCGCAACACCAAAAGCGGCCCCATGGCACTGCCAGGCACCACAGCCAGCCCTTGCAGCTTTTCCATGATCTTACTCCTCTCCGAAACGACTTTCCACCAATTCCACCAGCGCCTGCACGCACGCCGCTTCGTCTTCACCGGTCGCGGAAATCTTCAAATCCGTATTCTTGGTTACCCCTAAGGACATAACCCCCAAAATACTCTTAGCGTCGGCGCTCTTGCCGTTGCCTTCAATAACCACTTTGCTTTTAAACTTGGCCGCTTGCTGCACAAACTGCGCCGCCGGGCGGGCATGCAAGCCTGTAGGATTAGTAATCTGAACAATTGCTTCCATATGAATTCTCCTCTTCTCTGCCTATAACTTGTGCAAATCCCGAGCTCCTTCTGCGGTTGCCCTCACCGAAGCCAAGGAACTTCCTAAGGACGCTTCGACAGCCGCACTGATGGCGCCTTCCAAAATCGGAGCATCTGCTATCTGTACGCGCTTGCGCAGTTTTTCATCCAAAAATTCCAGCGCCGTTTCCGCGCTGAGCACCGCACTGCCCAAGTCTGCTAAAACCAGCACGCCTTCTCCTACATCCGCCTGCGCAATGCGTTCGGCCACCATCGTCGCGTCAGTGCCAATGCCGCCGTCCGCCGTGCCCCCAGCGGCCAAAATTTTCTGCTCCGCCCGCGCCATCTGCGCCGCCATTTCACAAATCCCCTCCGCTACTTTGGCGCTATGGGACACAATTACAATTCCTACCATGCTATCCCTCCTATTTCTCAGCCAGCTGCCGGTACAAAGTCTGCAGCATCAAGGTTGTCGAAGTAGCGCCGGGGTCCTGATGGCCGATGCTGCGTTCGCCCAGATAGCTGGCGCGTCCTTTAGTAGCAATAATGGTCTTGGTATACTCAACTCCTGCCGCCGCCGCGTTTTGGGCCGCTTCCAAACATTCCAGCATGGTCTTGCCGTCTTCTCTGGCCTGCGCAAAGGCTTCTGTTGCAGGCTCTAGGGCATCTAGGATGGTCTTTTCCCCTCGCGTTGCCTTGCCGCGTTCTTTAATCCCGCCGACGGCGGCTTCCAGCATTTTTTGCGCCGTTTCTTCGTCAACCAATTCTTTCCCTTGCGCCGCTCCGGCAGCCCGCAAGAACGCCGTACCATATAACGGACCTGCAGCGCCGCCCACAGTCGAAATCAAAGTCATGCCCACCAGCTTCAACGCCGCGCCGACATCGCCTTCGGGCGCTCCGGCCAGTTTGGTTTTAACCGCCTCGAAACCGCGAGCCATATTAATACCATGATCACCATCGCCAATAGCGGCGTCCAAATCCGTCAGAAATTGTTTTTCCTCTATTACCATAGCTCCCACCGCATTGATGAGCTCTGTTGCTTTCGTATTCATGCTTGTTTCCTCCTATCGTCCGTTTCAAGAAAGGCAGCGGGCTTTCACCCGCTGCCAGCTTCCTTTTCGCTACCGCCAAGAACGCTGGCGGTTTCGCACCAAGCGATTTCTTAGAGCCTTTAAAACTGTACCAAAGCCGGCGTATCCGCCGGGGCCAACAGCAACTCTTTTAGTTCCGCATCCAGTTTCAACAACGTAATGGAGAATCCGGCCATTTCCAGGGAGGTCATGTAATTGCCTACAAAAGTCTTGGCGGTTTTGACGCCTTTGGCCGCCAAGGTTTCCGCCACTTTACGGTTCACAATGTACAGCTCCATCAACGGCGTCGCGCCCAAGCCATTGACCAGCACAGCCACTTCATCCCCTGCGGACAAAGCGATATCAGCAAAAATTTTATCCATCAAATGCGCTGCAATTTCATCGGCTTTTTTCACAGTTTCCCGATGCGTTCCCGGTTCGCCGTGAATGCCCATGCCAATTTCCATTTCGTCTTCACCCAAAACAAAGCTAGGCTTACCTGCGGCCGGTACGGTGCAAGGAGCTAGGGCCATCCCCATGGAACGAACATTGGCGACAACCTTATCCGCTACCGCTTTCACTTCCTCCAAGGAAGCGCCTGTTTCCGCTTTAGCGCCGGCAATTTTATGCACAAACACCGTACCGGCGATGCCGCGACGCCCAGTAGTCCACGTGCTATTCTCTACCGCAACGTCGTCATTGACAACTACTTTTTCTACTTTAATACCCTCGGCATCCGCCATTTCCGCAGCCATTTCAAAGTTCATAATATCGCCAGTGTAGTTTTTGATGACCAGCAGCACGCCTTTTCCGCCGTCTACCGCTTTCACCGCTTCATACACTTGATCCGGAGTTGGAGACGTAAATACCGCTCCGGCTACCGCTCCGTCCAACATTCCCTTACCGACAAAACCGCCATGAGAAGGTTCGTGGCCGCTGCCGCCGCCGCTGACCAAGGCCACTTTACCCTGTACAGGAGCCTGAGCGCGCACAATGACGTCAAAACCCTCTACACGACGTACATATTGAGGATGTGCCGCGACAACCCCCTGAAGCATTTCCTCTACCACTTGCTCGGGTACATTAATGACTTTTTTCATCCTTAATTCTCCCTTCTGCCGGCTTGGCCGGCTTGCCGTTTCCGTAGAGTATAATAGCAAAACCCATGCCAACGTGGTTTTACTGCAATTAGGCCCCCTTTCTCCTTACTTCTTGGTAAAAAAGAACAGACATCTCTTTTTCTATTGGTAAAAAGGATCAATTAGTCCGTTTTTACCCAAGATGTCTGTTTTTCCAAGCCATACTTGCGCGCCTTAGCCGCTATGGTTTTATGCGTCAGCCCCAGCGCCTTGCCTGCTGCATTATAGCTGCCGCAGCGTTCTAACGCTAAAGCAATAATATTTTTTTCATACTCCGTCCAGGGCAGCAACGATTCTTCTTGATGTAAAACCGGTAAAGCCGGTTCCACCCCCATCTCCTTGCGCAAATAGAGCGGTAAATCCTCCAAGCCCAACTGAACCCCTTCGGTCAGCGTCACCATACGCTCTACTACATTCTCTAATTCCCGCACATTACCCGGCCAGTTGTATCCTTGAAAGGCTTCCATCGCTTCTCGTTGAAAGCCTTGGCAGGAAAACCCTTCGCGCTGGGACACTTTCTCTAAAAAATACTCCGCCAAGAGGGGAATATCTTCTTTACGATCCCGCAAGGGAGGCAGCAGTACGGGGACTACATTCAAGCGATAGTACAGATCCTCCCGAAACTCGCCTGCCGCCACCATGGCCTCAAGGTCCCGATGGGTAGCGGCAATAATTCGCACATCCACGCGCACCGTCTCTTCACCGCCGACGCGCTCTATTTCCCGTTGCTGCAGCACCCGCAGCAGCTTCACTTGCATGGTCTTATCCATCTCGCCGATTTCGTCCAAAAACAAACTGCCGCCGTCAGCCAGTTCAAAACGACCCAGCTTCCGCCGCACAGCCCCGGTAAAAGCGCCTTTTTCATGGCCAAAAAGCTCGCTTTCCAAGAGCGCCGAAGGAATGGCGCCGCAATTAACCCGGATAAAAGGCCCCTTTGCTCGCGGACTGGCGTAGTGAATGCCTTCGGCAACCAGTTCCTTGCCTGTGCCGCTTTCGCCTCGTATGAGCACCGTAGCCTGCGCCGCCGCCGCTTTCGAGGCCATCGCCAGGCAGTCTCTCACTTTGCCGCTGCGGCCAATGAAATTACGAAACGCCGCATGAGGTCTTCTGGTACGAAGCAGCTCTTCTTCTAAATAGTCCGCCCGCGCATTCGCCTCGTTCAGCTTGTCCGCCAACAATTGCAGTTCCGTCGTATTTTTACTGACCGACAAGCCGCCGGTCAAGGCGCCGTCCACAAAAATCGGATTAATATTCGAAATCAACGTCACGCCGCTGCGTTTGCGGCTGATGCTGCCCAGCACCGCTTGGCCGCTTGTCAGCATTAAACTGCGCCCGCCACCGGGAGAAATATTACCTACACGCTGCCCCAAAAGTTCTTCGCGTTTTTCACCGCACATCGCCACATACGCATCATTGACGTAGGTAATCACGCCTTTTTTATCAAAAACGCAGATGCCGTCCTGTACCGATTCCAAAATCAACTGCAAGCGCTCTTTTAGTTCCTTTACCTCTTGCAGTTCCCCGGAAACGCGTTCTAAGATCGAAATATCCTCAAACACAGCCACAGCGCCGCAAACCTTGCCGTCAATCAGCAGGGGCGTCCGATTGGTAACCGTGATAGAGCGCCCGGTTAACTGCCGCTGCCCCAACTCTGCTTCTCCCGTCTGGTTGACAATATGCAACCGAGAACCAGGAATGGCTTCGTACACCTTGCGACCGATGACTTCCGCCGCAGCCACGCCCATAATGCGCTCCGCCGCCGGATTGAACACGGTAATGCGGTCCTCTTGATCCGTCACCATCAAGCCGCTGGCGATACTGCGAAAAATCTGCTCCGCCGTAAAGGCATTCTCCTGCAGTACAGCATCCATGCCCTGCCAGGCCGGGGCCGCCGCCAAAGAAAAATCCCCTTCTAAAAACGCGGCCATCTCTTGCGCTGCCTCTCCCGCTTTAGCGCCATCGGCGCCAACCCATAACACATCTCCAGCGCGCACCTTCAGGCCCACTAGGAGCATTAAATTATTGGCTGGCACTACTTTGCCGGTTTCCTTGCGCAAGGTAATCTCGCTGCCGTAGCGCTGCCTGAGTTCTTGGAAACGCTGCACTACCATAGCCGCTACCCGCGTGTGAAGCCCCTTAGGATGCCGAAAAACAATCCGCTGCTCGTATGCCATGAAATCCTCCGCTTAGCCCTTGCCCGGAAGCACCGTCAACGTAATACTGTTACCCGCTCGTTTCACCTGCAGATGATACTCTTGCACGCCCTCTTTATATAACTCCAGCTTAATGGCCACCAACGCCTTTTCCAGCTCTTCCCGCGCCTTTACAGGCAAAAACGATTCACTTTCCGTGTTTTTGCTTCCTTTGCGCCCTACCGCCGGCCGCGGCTGCGGCGTAGATTCGCCCAACCATTGGTGTTCAAAAGAGCGCTCCTCTACATACCCTTGCAACATATCCGAATCACTGCGGTTTTTTTGAATTTTGCTTCCCACGATTTCAGTCCTCCATCTTTAACTATAATTTGATTTTACTCAAGTCTCATTCTGAGGAGATGATACTTGAACGAACGCTTCGCCAAGATAAGAATTTTTTTCCGTCAGACGCGAAAGAAAACGCAGGCATAGCGGCGCTCTGCCGAGGCTTTCTGACAAAGGCTGACGCAAAAAAGACTCTCTTGGTGTAGTGTGAGTCAAGTACCGTCTCCTCACTTAATCGCTCAATAGCTGATCAAGGCCGCCAAAAGCAGTCCCGCCGCCACACTGAGACGAGCGGAAAAAATCCCTACCGCCACATTGCCTTTAGGAATCTCCTGCGACACCCGGTACGGGGTAACTCTTTCAAACAGCTTAGCCACAACTACTTGGCTGACAATACCCACGGCGCCCCAAAAAAGCAAATCCCAAATATGAACGGAATGAAAAATAGCGGAAGCCAAAACCAACGTCAGCCCCAGCAGCTTGCCGCCCAAGTCGTGCGCCGCCGCTTCCGCCGCCCGTCCGGCCATTCCGTCTTGCGCGCCGTTATGCAGCAGTTCGCCTTCTTTATAAGGAGTCAGCCTGGCAAAGAGCCAAACGCCAATTCCCAAAAGAGGCAGCGCCGCCGCAAGATATAGTAGGAAATTTACGACATGCGGCCATTGTCCCTGCATGTTTAGCATCATCATTCGCTTCCCTCCTCGCTCAAATACACCGGCGTCATCCACGCCTGGTCGTCCGTAATAGCCGCGCCAAGGCGCACCAACACCCCAGCAAAAGAGCCGCCAGCCACGAAGGCGCCCCAAAGGCGCCGGCCTTCTTGCAAGCCCTTCTGCGTCATAACCTGCATACGTTCCAACTCCACCGCTTGCTGATAGATAGCAGCGCCATGCCAGCCGCCGCGACTCCCCAAAAGCAAGCCCCCGTCCGCAGCATGCAGCGTCACGCCGCCGCCTTCTCTCCCCCACAAAGGTTTTCGCACATACGAAGCTTTTCCTAAAAACACATTCTGACGGTAGGTCGGCAGCATATAGGTTTGCACCAAGTGCCGTTCCGGCTGTGTCAAGAACTCTTCCGCCTCGTACAACTGCCAAATAAGGGCCTGCAGCGCCTTGGACTGGCCCACTAAAGCCAGCGGCGGATTCACCGCCAAGAGCTTCTTGGAAGCTGCCAGCTCCAATACGCGCTTTCCCGTTGGAAACCCATCAGCAGCGCATTCCCGCACCATGACCTCCCAGGGATGAAGGCGAAACCAGCAGCCAATTTGCTCCGAAGCCGCTGAAGTCAAAGACTCCCTTTCATACCGCAGTTCTTCCAACGGCACAAACTCGCCTTCTGCCGCCAGTGATTGCCAGTACTTCATCGTACCGGCATCTTCACTGTGACTTCCCAAAGCGCTAAACGCAGCCACGCCGTGCAAGCCAGCTCGACGCGCTATTTGCAAGGATTCGGCAATGGCCTGACGCAAAAGTTCTTCGCCGGCGGCATTGGGATTTTGTCGCCCTTCGCAAGCGCAAATTTTCCCGTTCACCGCCAAGGCTTCCACCACGCCGCTGGGGGTATCGCAGTTATACTCCAACACTTTCCACCCTGCCGCAGTCTGAACAAAGTCAAACCGTCCCAACGCCGTCAACCAAGGAAGCTGCAACGCCTCCCGCACAGCCTCCCGCGCGCCAGCAGGCAAACCCAGCCAGCGCAACAGCCGGCTGTCCCCTCGCGAGGCAACCAAAGCCACTTTATGCCATAAGGCGGCCAAGCCTTCCGCCGCCGCCTGCAGCTCCTGACATTGCTGCGAAAAAATAGGAGTCCAGGACGCTAAGGCATATTCATCTTTGGCAATAGTCTCCCATGGAAATAGAGTCTTCATCGGCCCGTACCAGCGTTCGCGCCGGACCGCATAGTTCTCCATCAGCCGCCTCCAGATGAGGCGCTCTGACTGCCCAGCCCGCCCTTGCCCTGAGAAATGCCGGAAGTCGCCGCGCCATCACCGGCAACGCCGCTTCGTCCGCCGCCGGAGCCAAAATAGCGGGAGCCTCCATAAATATATGGCACTGGCGCTATGCTGCCTTGTCGCTGTCCCCCCGGAGCCGTTCCGGCTTCCACCAATTCATCGTCATCTCCCGGCGCTTCTTTTGCCTGCTGCGTCGGCGAAGAACAGCCGCCTGCCGCCAAAGAAGCCGCGATAAAAAGACCGACTACCCAATGACGTTTCTTCATGCGCCCTCCTTCACTTTCTCCATATAATACACGTACGCGCTGCGGTCTTCGTCCAGCTCCGCCGACACCTTCAGCCACTCTTCGCCTTGGTGCATCCGGTAGTCAGCCAGCAGTTGCAACTGCAGTTCTTCATATGTCAAAAAAGACAATACCAACTGCCGCTGCGCCGAAAGCAAGCCGCTGCCGCAAGCGGCAATCTCCAACGGCAGGCCGGCTGTCTTGGTCGCCGCCGCTGGCCACATTACTCTCCCTTTAGAGTCCGACTGTACATAAATGACAAAGCCATCCGGTTCAATGGCGCAAGATGTGCGTTCATAAACCGCGCCTTCCTTGATAAAGCGATCGCAAATAAACCGGGCCGCTACTTCCCCGTGCGAAATTCCTTCATACACATACAGCACCGGATAGCCTTTCGCCTCGTCCAACAAACGATATTCTAAACGCGCCATACTTTCTTCCTTTCCAAACTCACTCTTCTGCTGACGGAGGCAAACGCTTGCACAGCCAGGCTGGCAGGCTGCCCAGCAGCCGCGTCCGCCAGCGAGCCGCCTTGCGTTGATACAGCCAGCCGGCCCCTACGCACAGCACTCCCAAGGCACTCAGCACCAGCGGAAAATACAATGAATCAGCAAACACTTCATACGCCAGATAGCCCAGATACCCTACATAGCCCACGGCGCCTGTCACCACAAAAATAGAACGCTGGAAAAGGGGCGCCAGCAGCAAAAATACGCTTGCCGCCACCAGCGTCGTCCAGCGCGGCCAGCCAGCCAGCCCCCACCAGCTTAGAACATACAAGCCGGCGGCCAAAGAAGCTCCGCTCGCCAAATACAGCCAACACGCCATATCCGGGCCATTGCGGCGCCAACGCCCTCGATCCGTTTCTACGGCCAAGATAAAAAGCAGGCATCCCAGCCAAGTATTAGCCCAAGCGTCGGAAATCCATGGTGCAAACCAATGCCAAAGAGGCACTAAATCCTGCACCATCATCCACAAAGACACAACGAAAGGCGCCAATAAAAAAGGAAAGGGAACCACTCTGGCCACCAATAAAGACAGTACGGCTGTCGCCCCTTCCATCCAAAGACGGTGCTGCGGCACTAGGCTATAAAAACCGCCGGCAGCCATTAACGTCAGCTGCGCTTCCCAATAACCGGTATATTTCAAAAAGCCATACACCGCCAAAGGCGTCATGCACACCGCTGTCGTCACAGCCAGACCTCCCGGCAGCCTCCCTCCCCGGCGGCCCCGCAGCAATAGCCCGCCTACAAGAAAAATAAAAGCATATAAAATAGCTGTGCATAACAGCACCAGCCCGCTTAGTTCCAGCCAAGCCTTGGTCAAAAACCAGCCCATAGCCCCCATGACCAACAACACGCCTAAATAATACGCCAAATGAGACATACTTAAACGAGGCTCATCCTCTTTCTGTTCTTGCCATAGCTGCCATAGTTCTTCCGCCTGCACTCTATTCAAAATGCCGCTGCGCACAGCTGCATCTATATCTTTTTTTTCAATCCGCACACTGCTACACCTCCAATTGAAATTATTTCGCCATAATGCTGCTACATTCCTGCGGGAATACGGATTTTTGAATAAGCCGCTGGAGTACGGTTTTCAACAGGAGTAAAGGGAGTAGATGGAGGGTACGACTGAGAAAAGCGAAGATTGAACAAGAGAATCGGAGAATCAGAGGGCACGAATGAGGGTTGCGAGGTATGAGTTTTTTTAACAAGAATATAGGCGTACGCAGTGGGCTACGGCGATTAGCAAAAAAGTCCGCACCCCTTAAGGATACGAACTTTTTCAAATCTTTAAAGCTCCCTATAGATGCCGAAGGAGCTGCTAATTAAATTAGCAGCTCCTTTAATCTTAAAAGCGATCCAGCTGCTCTAAGCCTGCCCGAATGCGCTCTTTTAAGTCGCTTTCTTCCGTCGCAAAGCCGGCATCGTCCGGTTGAATATACAGCAAAGAATCACGAATCTCATCCAGCAAATCATAGGCGCTTTCGTGCAAAAGAAGCTCGCCTTCATGCTCCGTCAAATACAAATCAAAGTCTTCCGCAAATGCTTCCAGCTCCATTTCACCCTCGACATAGCGGTGGCACAGCGCCAGTAATTGTCTTAACTCGTCGTTCATACTCACCCTCCTCAATGCATTATCATACAGAGAAGACACGCAAAAAGGAAGGGCCTCCAGGTACGCTCTACCGCCGACAAAGACCGAATTTCAAGGTATCAAGAAAATAGCTTCACCGGAGAGAATACCGCTCTGCGGCGCGCTCTCGCACAAGCATTTTCTAACTCCTGGGAAGTTGCAAAAAGAATTTTTTCCGTATTTCGGTTAATCAGTGATTCCGCAAGGCTGCCACTACCGTTTCCAGCACTTTCAGACGCGCATAATTTTTAGAATTGGCTTCCACCAACGTCCAGGGCGCCTTGACCGTACTGGTGCGAAACAACATTTCATCCACCGCTTGACGGTAGGCCTGCCACTTCTCCCGGTTGCGCCAGTCCTCCGGCGTAATCTTCCATTGCTTATAGGAGTTGTCCTGCCGCTCTTGAAAGCGTTGTAGTTGCTCCTCCTGGTCAATATGCAGCCAAAACTTAATCAATACGCCGCCTGCCAAGGCCAATTGCTCTTCCATTTCGTTGATTTCATGATAGGCGCGCTTCCATTCCTCCTGCTGACAAAATCCTTCCACACGCTCCACCAACACCCGTCCGTACCAAGAGCGGTCAAAAATGGCGATTTCTCCCGCCCGCGGAAATTCTCGCCAAAAACGCCAGAGGTAATGATGCCGCCGTTCCAGATCATTGGGCGCGCCAATGGGAACCACGCCATAACCTCGTGGATCCAGCTTCTGCGTCAGCCTCCGAATGCAGCCGCCCTTGCCGGCAGCATCCCATCCCTCAAAAACAATCACCGTTGGCACATGCTTGGCAAACAGCGAATACTGCAATATCCGCAGTTCTTCTTGCAGAGCATTCGTGCGTTTTTTATATTCCCCTTCCGACACCTGCAGCGTCAAATCCGCCTTATCTAAAATGGAAGTATCCAAATCATGCATCACTGCAGCATCTTGGCGCTCAGGCGGCTCCAAAACAACAGCCTGCCGCCGCGGCTTTTGCAGCGCCGCCTCCAAGGCTCCCACTACTTGATTATATATTTTCAAAGCCGCAAAACGCTGGTCTTCCGCCTCTACCAAGGTCCACGGAGCATGGGAAAAATCGGTTTTCTCCAGCATCTCTTCAATGGCCACGCCCAGCTCGTCATAATGGGCATGCTGCCAATGATCCGATTCATGGAGCCTCCAAAGATTGGCGTCGTTTTTTCCCATATTTTTAAAACGTTTTTTCTGTTCGCCTTTACTAATATGAAGAAAAAATTTAAGCACCAACGTTCCGTGGTCGGCAATCTGCTTTTCAAAGGAATTGATTTGCTGGTAGCCCTGCTGCCAATGATGACGGTTGCCCTCATCCACCACGCGATCCGTCAAAACCGCCCGATACCAAGAGCGGTCAAAAATAGCAATACGCCCGTCCGCGGGGAGACGCACCCAATAACGACGCAAAAAAGGCCGGGCTTTTTCTTCCAAAGTTGGTTCATCCATAGCAAAGACGCTAAAGCCGCGCGGATCCAACGCCTGCAGCAATTCATTAATCAAGCGTCCCTTGCCGGAAGCGCTCCAGCCTTCAAAAACAATCACTACAGGCAATTCTTGGTCCTTGGCCTGCCGCTGCAGTTCCCCCAGACGCAAGCGCAACTCGGCCATTTTTTCGTTATAGACGTCTTTGGCTATTTTTTTGCTCAAATCCAATTTCTCCAGCATGCCGTCCCTCCTGCTCTTTCTGCTATTCTACATAATTTCTTCTATTCGCTTTCACCCTGCAAAGACCTGCCTTATTTCCCCAAAATCATTACCTCTTCCGTTCGGCCGCTCTCTGCCTCCAGCTCCACCAGCGACGCAATAGACCGGAAAAGCCAACACTGATCACGCCAGCAGACAGACAAAGCAGCAAATCACTGACATGGACCGGCACAAAGCGAAACATTTCCTGCAACGCCGGCGTAAAAAGCACCATCCCCAGCAACAGCAGCGTACCGACCACCATCCACCCTAACGTGCTGTTCCGTCCATGTGTTTCCAGCAGTCGCCCCTGTAAAGAGCGATTGCTGAAAATCAAAGCCAAGTTGCAAAACACCAACGCTATAAACGTCAATGTTCGGGCCTCTCCTACATCGCGTCCCAGCCATAAAATGACTTGAAAAAGCCCTAACAGCGAAAGCAGTACCCCCGCTCCCTGCAGCAGTCCGCTGCCTAGCATATCCTTGTTGAGCAAAGAAGCCTCCGCCGCCCGGGGCGGCCGCTGCATCACATTGTCCTCTGACGCTTCCGCTTCAAAAACGATGGCGCAAGCCGGGTCAATAATCATCTCCAAAAAAGCCACATGAGCCGGAAAAAGCACCGAAGTTCCTTCCAAAAACAGCGGGGCCAAAGATAAGCCCGCTATAGGCACATGAATGGCTAAAATATAGATCATGGCTTTGCACAGATTATCGAAAATACGACGTCCCATGGCTACAGCGCCGACAATGGACGTAAAATTATCATCTAACAGCACTAATGAGGCCGCCTCCCGCGCCACATCCGTCCCCCGCCCGCCCATAGCCACACCGATATGCGCAGCCTTTAGAGCCGGCGCGTCATTCACTCCGTCGCCGGTCATCGCCACCACTTCACCGCTAGCCTGCAGCGCCCGGACCAAGCGCAGCTTTTGCTCCGGGACTAAGCGTGCAAAGACTTGCGTCCGCCGCACCGCCGCCGCCAACTCCGCCTCGTCCATAGCAGCCACTTGCGCACCGTTAAGCACCTCCGGGTTCTCCGCCAGCCCTGCCTGCAAAGCAATGTTTCTGGCAGTTCCCGCATAATCGCCAGTCATCATAATGACCCGCACGCCAGCCTGCCGACATTGTGCCACCGCCTCCGGGACGCCTGGACGGAGAGGATCGTGCAAACCGACCAGCCCTACAAAAGTCAAAGGAAAGCTTTTGGCCAGCTCCGGCAGTTCTTGCTCTTTCCAAAAAACTTTCGCTACCGCCAGCAGGCGCATGCCGCCAGCAGCCATACTTTCCGCTGCCTCCTGAATTTCTCTGCGCTCATCTTCCGTCAACGAACACGCCGCCAGCACCGCTTCGGGAGCGCCCTTACAAGCTACCACCTGCCGCCCGGCATCATCCAGCCAAACCTGCGTTACCGCCAAAAACTCCGCTGTCAACGGATACTCCCGGCAAAGTTCCCAATTTTCGTGCCAGTGTTCTGTCGCCGGCAGCCACTTCTCACCCAAGCGGCGAAACGCCAGTTCCATTGGATCTACCGGGTCCCGCCGACTTGCCAAAACACCGTATTCTACGGCTTCGTGTACAGCTTCCGGCAGCGGCTGGGTTTCATCTTTCAACGCATGCACAGCCCCTGCGGCAAACACGGCTTGCACAGACATGCGGTTTTGCGTCAGCGTCCCGGTCTTATCTACGCAAAGAACCGTAGCTGAACCCAGCGTTTCGATAGCGGCCATCCTTCTGGCCAGAACCTGCCGTTTAGACATGCGCCACGCGCCAAAAGCAAGGAACACCGTCATCACTACCGGAAATTCCTCCGGCAGCATCGCCATGGCCAAAGTAATACCCGCTAAAATGCCCCGCAGCCATTCATCCCAGAAGAAGCCAAAGGCCAGCACCATGACCAAGCATAGGGAAATCCCGACAAAGCTCAGCACTACCACAAGACGGGCGACCTCACGCTCCAAAGGCGTTTTAGCTTCCGCCACCTCCTGCAGAGACTGACCAATGCGCCCCATCTCAGAACGCCCGCCTGTCGCCAAAATCTCCAGCGCGCCTCGTCCTTGAATAACCAGCGTACCTGCATACGCGCAAGACTGCTGCTCTTCGGCCGCGCAAGGATCTCCGTCCGCCTCAATCCAGGGCTGCTTATCTACCGGTACGGCTTCGCCGGTAAGCAAACTTTCATCAATAAGCAAATGCGTCGCCGCCAGCAGTTTACCGTCAGCCGGCACACGGTCTCCTTCGGTCAACAACACCACATCGCCGCGCACCACCTCCCGCCCGGCAATTCGCACAGCCTGACCGTCGCGCAGCACCAGCGCCCGCGGGCTCGATAGATCACGCAGCCGCCCCAAGGCGCGTTCCGTCCGCCGCTCCTGATGCAGCGTAATCCCCATCACTAACGCCACAAACCCCAACAGCAGCATCGCTTCGCGAGAATCGCCCAAACATAAGTAAATCAAGCCGCCGCCTAGGAGCATTAAGAACATCGGCTGCTTAACGACCTCAAAAGCAATCGCTCCCAAAGTCCGCTCCCGTTCCGCCGGCAACTCATTGGCGCCCTCTGCCGCCAGACGCTTCGCCGCTTCTGCCGTAGTCAAGCCGTATCCTTCTACTTCGTTCCAGGCGTCTCGCATAAGCCTAGCCCCCTTAGAAAACCGCTCTGTTTCTCTTAAGGCGTAATTTCGCTTTTTACTAAATAATCCCTTTAAAATTAAAGAAGAATACGAAGATTGAACAAGAGTCGCGGGAGGGTTCGACTGAGGGTTACGGAATTTAACAGTATGCCGCCGTTTATACAGAGGCTCCTAGCCCTTAAAAACCTTTTCGCGTCTTTCGTATGTTTCGTGGTTCGTTATCAACGTCCCTTCAATGTATTATTCAACAAAAAAGACGGTAAGCTTTCGCTCGCCGCCTTTGGTATATGCTTTTAGCCCCGCGCTTCGCGGATGGCTGCCAGGAATTTTTTAGCTGTCGCCGTAATGGCTTCATAATCGCCGGTTTTTGCGCCGCCAATCAGGCTGCCGCCTGCCCCAACCGCAACCGCTCCGGCCCGAATCCACTCGCCGACATTTTCCACTGACACACCACCCGTAGGCATCAGCTGCGCCTGCGGCACCGGTCCGTGGAAGGCCTTGATAATCTTGGGTCCAAAAAGCTCGCCCGGGAAAATCTTGATAATGTCGGCCCCCAGTTCCAAGGCGCTTACAACATCCTTCAAGGTAGACACGCCAGGCATGACCGGCACGCGATAGCGATTGCACAGACGCACGGTTTCCGCGTTCAAGCTCGGTGTCACCACATACTGAGCGCCGCTAAGAATAGCCATGCGAGCTGTTTCCGGGTCCAGCACGCTGCCCACGCCCAGCACCACTTCCCCGTTGCCGTAGACTTTCGCCAATTCTTCCACCACATGATGCGCCCCGGGAACGGTAAAGGTAATTTCAATACCCACAACCCCGCCGGCAATGCAGGCGTCCGTAATACGCTTCGCTTCTTCGCCGCTGGCCGCCCGTACAACCGCCACCAAACCGCCTTCGGTTACTCTACGCAGCACTTCTTCTTTTTTCATACGTATTTCTACCTCATTTCCATTTGTCTACCGATTCCGTGTATCGTTTTCTAAGCTAAAAGAAAAGGGAGCCGCTACAGCTGTGAAGACCCCCGCAAAATTAGTTTGTTCGGCAATTCAAAGATTTTCGGTTTCGCCTTCCCGCCTCGCTGAATACGCAGCAGCAGCCGTTCCACACTTTTTGCGCCTACATCGTACGAGGGCTGAGCAATCGTCGTAATGCCCGGCCCCACCAAGCTGGCCCAAGACCAATCGTCAAAGCCGCCGATGCCGACATCCTCCGGAATACGCAGTCCCAGCTCGTTGATCGCGTGCAGCAAACTGAGCATAGCCACGCCGTTAGCGGTGAAAATAAACTTTTTCTCTTCTCCATTGCGCTGCAGAAAATCACGCACCTGCTCCTTGACCGCTTCAGGCTGTGAAATTTCCACAGCATATTCCTGCGGCGCTTGTTTCAGCCGCCCGTCGCACATTTGCCGGTACGCCTTGCGCCGATTTAAACGCGGGCCAATATTGCCCACAGGTTGAGAGAAAAAGCCCACCTTGCCAAATCCTTGTTCAGCTACATACTGCAGCAAGTCCAAGGTAGCTTGAAAGTCGTTGGTTTTAACAACATCAAAAATAGCCGGTTCAATCGCCCGGTCCACTAAAACCATTGGCACCCGACGATCCGCCATTTCCTGCAGAAATTCATTATTGCTGCAAGTAGTGTTCAAAATCAAACCATCCACCTGCTGATCCAGCATGGACAAAATGTATTCCTTTTCCCGCACCGGATCATTATCCATGTTCGCAATCATCACATGATACCCCGCCGCTGCGCAGGCATCGCCAATGCCCTTAACTAAAATAGAAGAAAAGGGATTGCTGATATCCGCCATGATTACGCCAATCAAACGGCTGCGGCTGGATTTAAGGCTGCGCGCCAAATTGTTAGGACGATAATTCATTTCTTCAATCACCGCCGCAATGCGCTCCTTCGATTCCGCCGACATAAACTCAAACTTGCCGTTCAAGTATCTGGATATGGTTGTTTTGGAACAACCGGCTCGCAACGCTACATCCGCAATGGTCACATTCGCGCGCACCTTGCCGTTTGCCTTTTCTCTTTCGATCATGAAACCCTCAACCCATCTTTAGGAAACCGCCGACACAGCAGTCCTTTAGTAAAATTCAATTATTACATAACGCTATATTGTTTTATTTTACCGCATCGGTTTGTGGGCTGTCTAGAGAGTCACAATTCATTTCGCTTATATAATAGGAAAGAAAAGGGGAGACGCCCTGGCGGGAATCCCCCTTCTCTTTAATCTCCGGCAGCGGCTGATAACTGCCTCGACGTCTTTGCCATATAGGACGCAAGACCGTCTCGATCCGGCAAGCCGTCATTATCGCCAGGCGACATGACCGCCAAGGCGCCAATGGCTGCGCCGCGCCGTACCGCTTCTTGCGGAGCCAGACCTTCCAATAGGCCGCTGACAACTCCCACCGCAAAACCATCTCCAGCGCCAACCGTATCCACCACCTTCGCCACCGGGAATGCCGGCATATAAAACGCCGTTTCCCCGCCAAAGCTGGCATAGGCTCCTTTGGTTCCCAGTTTAATGACCACCTTTGATACGCCCTGGCGATGATAAAACGCCGCCATAGCTTCGGGCGTTTCCTGTCCAGTCAATTGCCGCGCTTCGGCAATGCCGGGGAAAACGATATCCGCCTGGAAGGACAGTTCGTTAATGACCCTCACCATCTCCGCTTTATCCGGCCACAAGCCAGGACGCAGATTCGGATCATACGAAATGGAAACGCCCTGTTTCTTACCCTCTTGCAAAAGAGCGCCAAGCAGTTCGCGGCAGCCTGCGGACAATGCAGGCGGAATGCCGGTTAAATGCATATGGTTGTATTTTGCCCACTGCACGGTCTGCACTAAGGACGCATCCATCTTTGAGGCGGCCGAACCGCGCCGCAGGGAGTAAACTTCCGGATCGCCGGCATTCACTTTTTCTTTCCACTGCATACCGGTAAATTCGCCGGGAAGCAGCCGGATCAAGCTGGTGTCTACACCGTTGTCCTGCAAAAAATGCACGATGCCTCGACCGAACGGATCTTCCCCCGCCTGGCTCAAGTATGTTACCGTATGCCCTAGACGCGTCATGCCAATAGAAAAATTGACTTCTGCACCAGCGACAAACCGGCTGAACCGCTCCGCCACATCCAAAGACCCTGTTTTTTCTGATACAAATAAGGCCATAGCCTCGCCAACGGTCAAAATATTGCTCATTGTTTTACCCCCATACCCCGGAATCCGTTCCCATCTAAGCCCCTTTAGCCAAAGAGTCGCTGCCTTCGCTGCTAGAAGCGGAACGTTTGCTCCACCACGCCGTCAACATTGGCACCAGCACGGAGGTGACAATAACCGAAGTTGCCACCAACGCCGTCGCAGCCGGAGCTATTGCCGCAAATTCCGGCTTCATCGTAGCGATAATCACAGGATTGGACACGGCCGCCCCAGCGGTGCTGGATGCGGCAATGCCGGCTGTGCCGTTGCCGCCGCCGATAAATTTATCCGCCAAGATGAGCGGAATACCAGTAATAATAATAACTACTACGCCAAGACCGAGGCCCAAGAAGCCAGTTTTGCCGATAACAAACAGGTCAATCGTGTTCCCCAAGGCAAAGGCGAAAAAGGGAATCATCGTCTGCGTTGCCTGACCAAAGAATCCACGCAGTTCCGTATCTAAATTGCCCAATACAAAGCCAACCAAGAATGGCAGTACTGCGCCAACGAATAGCTGAGGCTCAAAGCTGGCCGCTCCCGAGCTGCCCAGAATAATCATGGAAACCAGCGGACCCGATTCAATGGACATCAGCACAAAAGCGCCGGCTTCATCGTCGCTGCCGTACTGTTTCATCAACGCCGCATACAAACCGCCGTTGGTCATATCCATGGCCGCTACCAGCGCCAGGGTGGAAAGCCCCGCAAAAAAGCCTTTCGTAATGCCTTCTACCGGCAGCATGTTCACTGCAATCATCGCTACAACCCAAGCGACAGCAATTTTCGTCAGAACCAAGGTACCCGATTTGCGCAGCACCGTACCGGTGGCGCGCACGTCAATGCCAGCGCCCATGCAAAAGAACCAAACCGCCAAAATCGGCACCGTACCGGTAATCAGGCCATTGGTAAAGGAACCAAAATACTTTCCGGCTCCCGGAAAGAACGTATGGCACAAGGCCCCCAAGAACAAAGGTACCAACATCAGGCCGCCAGGAATTCGATCAACCGCTTGTTTAATTTTCATAAGATTTCATCCTTTCTTAACTCATCTCTCTGCCAAAAAGGACCTCTTAAGTGTACCGTTTTAGTGTACCGGTTTGCAAAGTAAAAAAATAAAAAACGATTGCTTCTTTGTTTTTCAAATACCCCTTTCTTTTAAAATAAACGGACCTACGAAACCGGTTTCTTAAATTTATATCCCTATTTTAATTGATAAATTCAAATTTGTCTAATAGTTTTGCGATAAATTTTTCACTTTTTTGAGCATAGCCGCTACTCGCTCATCAACAGGCGCTTCACAAGGAAACTCCAACGCTACCGGTACGTCCTGGGGCAGTAATTCCAGTGCGCCTCGCCAGTCAATGCTGCCAGCATCCAGCTCCCGTACCTGCGGCCCTGCCGATGTCATTACCACATCTTTTAGATGAATATAGCGAACAAACGGCGCCAGCTTAACCGCATTGTGCAACGGCTCTTGACCTACCCAGACAAAATTTCCCACGTCATAGGTCGCATAGACAGGAGCGCCGCAATCTCGGCATGCTTCCAGCAATCCCAGCAGCACTTCGAGACGGCCATTGGCTTCCGACTGGTCGCCCTCTACGGTCAGCAAAACATCTTCGTTTTTCTTAGCCAAAACGGCTAATTTTTGCAGTTCTTCCGCCGCTGCCGCTGCAAAATTGCCTACGGCAAACTTGATCCGTGTCGCTCCCATCTGCCGCGCTTCCGCATAAACGGTTTGTAATAGTTCTTCCTCCAAGCGTCCTGCTGCAAAAAGCGGCACCGGAATCGAATAAAACAATTCCAGCCCATTTTCTTTAGCCCCTTGAGCCAACGCAGGCAGTTCTTCCGGCAGATTCAGAATCCACTCGCGGCGCACTTCGGCAGCCTGCGCCTGCGCGCTGGCAACACGGGATAGCAGCTCGGCCTGTTTCGCTCCTTCTTTGACCAAGTCGGCATAGACCAGTAAGTTAACAACCAGTTTTCTTGACATGTACTGTCTCCCCTTTGCGTTTCAGGTTTGTAAGAAAATTGAACCCGTTTCCCCTTAACCCTCTAGCGTCCCCTCCGGTTCTCCTCGCGACTCTTGTTCAAGCCTCCTGTTTCTTACGCTTCTACAGTAAAAAAGCCGCTCACGCGGCTTTTTTTAGGTTTTACCGTGCCAGCCAGCCACCGTCAACCGCTACGGTATAGCCGCTTACATAGTCCGATGCTTCCGAAGCCAGGAATACCACCGGACCAGCGAGATCTTCCGGCGTGCCCCAGCGTCCTGCCGGAATACGTCCGACGATTTCCGCATTGCGCGCTTCGTCTGCCCGCAGCGCCGTGGTGTTAGCCGTAGCCATATAGCCGGGAGCGATGGCGTTGACGTTGATATTGTGCTTGGCCCATTCATTGGCCATCAAGCGAGTTACGCCCATGACGCCGCTCTTACTGGCCGTATAGGAAGGAACGCGGATGCCGCCTTGGAAAGATAGCATCGAAGCGACGCTGATGATTTTCCCGCCATGACCTTGTTTAATCATCTGTTTGGCTACAGTCTGAGAGAAAAAGAAGACGGTCTTGATGTTGATGTTCATGACGTCGTCCCAATCTTTTTCGGTGAAATCCACAGCGTCGGCACGACGGATAATACCGGCATTGTTCACTAAAATATCGACTTTGCCGAAGGTTTCTACCACTTTATCTACTACGCCCTGAATCGGCTCAATGCTCATCAGGTTGGCGTCAATCCCTAAGAAACGACGTCCTAACGCTTTTACTTTACTTTCGGTTTCACTGTGATCGCCAATGCCTACACTGACAATGTCCGCGCCAGCCTGCGCCAAACCTACGGCCATTCCCTGCCCCAAACCAGTTACCGCTCCGGTAACAATCGCTACTTTTCCCTGTAAATCAAACATGCTCATTCTTTTCTCTCCTCTTCAATTCCTTTTCAATTTCTTAGCGGATATCCTGCATGGCTACGCCGTCCATGTCGTCGAAAGTCTGGTTTTCTCCAGCCATGGCCCAAATGAAGGTGTAATTATGGGTGGCAACGCCGGAGTGAATAGACCAGCTCGGTGAAATAATCGCTTCTTCGTTATGCATCACTACATGACGTGTTTCCGTAGGCTGCCCCATGAAGTGAAAAACCACGGCATCTTCCGGCACCTTAAAGTACAGGTATACTTCCATACGACGCTCATGAGTATGACAAGGCATGCTGTTCCACATGCTGCCTGGCTCCAAAGCGGTCATACCCATGACCAACTGGCAGCTTTGCACGCCTTGAGGATGAATATACTTGTAGATGTTGCGATCATTAGAGTTCGTCAAGCTGCCCAAATGATTCGGCACAATGTCTTTACGCTCGATTTTGACGGTCGGATAGGTTTTGTGCGCCGGGCTGCTGGTAAAATAGAATTTTGCGGGATTTTGGACATCGTCGCTTGTAAAAACTACGTCCTTGGCGCCCATGCCCACATAAAGACCATCCGTAAACTGCAGAGCATACTCCGTACCGTCTACGGTCACCTTGCCTGCACCGCCAATGTTAATAACGCCCAATTCACGGCGCTCCAGGAAATAATCTACGCCTAAGCCTTTTCCTGCTTCCAATTTTTGAGGCGCCACAGGAATAACACCGCCGGTAATCATACGATCCACATGACTGTAGACCATCTTGCAGACATTAACCTGAAACAACTCTTGAATCAGGAACTCTTGCCGCAATTCTTCCGTTGTGTACCGTTTCACATCCTCTGGATGCCCGCTATAACGTACTTCCATCCTCTATTTCCTCCTTTTTGTCTCACGATACGAATTACAGTATCATTTTTCAAGGTCATTATACTGCTCAAAAAATGCTCTGACAACAATATTTTGTCTATTTCATTAATTATTTTCACATCGTGAGACAACCGTTCCACGATATTTACGTAGCCTTATACGTACCGCCATCCCCTGTCAGCCTTGTTATGACGCGCTCATGCGCCGTTTTTTATAATTTGCCTTTTTAGGAAATTTGCTTTAGCATGTGAACTATAGAATGATAATTTCACGAGGTGAAACACTATGGCAACAAGCGGCGGAAGCTTATCCGTGCAATCTCTGCACCGCGCCTTGACAATATTAGAAACTGTCGGCAACCATCCTGCGCCGATTACCTTGCGGCAGCTAACGGAAAAAACAGAGCTGCCCAAGCCCACCGTGTACCGGCTGCTGCGCAATCTGGAAGACCGCAGATACGTCTCCTGCGACAGCAACGGTCATTACCGCTTGGGCACGCAATTTCTCACGCTCAGCCGCTGGGCGGAGCGCGACTTTGAAATCAAGCAGCTAGCTCGCAAGCATTTGGAATATCTGAACGAACTAAGCAAGGAAACGGTGCATCTCGCCATTTTAGATCAGCAACGAGTGCTGTATATTGACACCGTAGAAAGCCCTCACGCCCTGCGCCTGGTAGCCAAGCTAGGCTCGACCAATTCCGTACACTGCACCGCCCTAGGTAAAGCGCTTCTCATTCATTATCCCGACGTAAAAATCAAAGAGATTTTGGAAACGCACGGTATGGAACGCCGCACGGCTTACACTTTGACTACGCCGGAAGCGTATTTACAAGAAATGGCCCAGGTTCGTCGCTGCGGCTACGCCCTGGACGACCGCGAAAGCGAACTAGACGGACGCTGCGTCGGCGCGCCGATTTTCGACCAAAACGGAACTGCGATAGCCGCCATCAGCATTTCCGGCTTGTCGACCCGTTTTTCGCGCGAGCACATTGAAAACAACATTGTTGCATCCTTATTAGAGCGCACCGCTCTCTTGTCTAAAATTCTGGGCCATACCGAAAAAGACCCGGAAACACTGCCTTAACGGCATTTAAATTCACCCCGCGTTGCAAGGATCAAAAATTATCCTCATTTCCTTCAAAAATATTCTTTACATTTTTCTTCCCTCATAGTATATTTAAGTAGCCCACTAATAGATCGTTAAAACGTCATGGCCTCTTTCAAATCGAGAAGCTTAATGATTGATTTGCTAACTATTAGGGTAATTGATTTGAGGAGGTCTTCACACATGGAAGACAAAAACCTGACTTGCCGCGATTGCGGCGTAGAGTTCGTATTCACCGCATCCGAGCAAGAATTTTATGCTCAAAAAGGGTTCACCAATGAGCCAGGCCGTTGCCCCGAATGCCGCGCTGCTCGCAAACAGCAGAACAACCGTGGTGGTTTCGGCGGCGGTGCTCGTCAACAGCGCGAAATGTTCGACGTAACTTGCGCGTCTTGTGGCGTAGAAACCCAAGTTCCTTTCCGTCCGAGCAATGACCGTCCGGTTTATTGCCGCGACTGCTTCCAGAAAAACAACCCCCGCTACTAAGAGCAATCAAAAAGCTCCTGCTTCTGCAGGAGCTTTTTTTTATTCCTTTTTTAGGAACCAATGATTTATTCATCACTCCGGCAGAACGGATTTTTTTCCACCAGCCTTTGTCAGAAAGCCTCGGCAGAGCGCTGCTATTCCTGCATTTTCTTCCTCGCCTGGCGAAAAACCCTCTCGCCCTGCCGAAGCATTCATTAGATCATTGGCTCCTTATCTTCTCTTACTATTCCGTTACCCGCATCCTCATGCGAACCCTCTGGTTCTCCGATTCTCCTGTTCAACCCTCTTTCCTAGCTCCGCCCTGCTAAACCTTGCTGGACCGCCTTCATGTTGAGGTCGAACATCTCCGGCTTTTTCTTGCCGACCACCGCCTGAACCGCTTTAGACACTGACGCTTCATCCACCAGCTGCAAATGAGGCAAAAGCGCTCCCAGGCAGACCATATTAGCCAGAGCCGGCCGCCCCAAGTCGTGAGCTAAATCGGTAGCAGGCACCTCGATCAGCTCGATATCGTCTCGCCGTTTGACGGAGGTATCGATAATGGACGAATTGACCACCAACGCGCCGCCGGGACGGATACGCCCTAAAAACGCTTCATAGGAAGGCTGATTGAGCACAATGCCAGCATCGGCTTGCTCAATCACTGGAGAATGAATCTCAGCCGAAGAAACAATGACCGAGCAATTAGCCGTACCGCCGCGCATTTCCGGGCCATACGAAGGGATCCAGCAGATCTCCTGCTCATCCAGCATGCCTGCATAAGCCAGAATCTTGCCGATAAACATAACGCCCTGGCCGCCAAAACCGGCCAGCAAAATTTTGTCCATCATAATTCCGCTACCCCCTTGGCCATTTTCAGCTCGCCCATTTCATACACTGGCAACATGTTCTGCCGCAGCCACTCGAGACTGTCTTTAGGCGACAAGCCCCAGTTGGTCGGACAAGTAGACAGAATGCTGACAAACGCGAATCCCAGACCAGCCTGCTGCACCTTGAAAGCCCGACGAATCGCCTCTTTCGCTTTACGAATATTTTGCGGCGAGTCCACTGACACCGCTGCTACATAGGCAGCGCCCGAAAGGGCCGCCATTACTTTCGGCAGATCGATCGGCTCGCCCACAACGGACGCATCCCGCCCCTTGGGACTCGTAGTCGTAATTTGCCCATCTAATGTTGTCGGCGCCATCTGGCCGCCGGTCATACCAAAAACGGCATTGTTCACCATAATCGAGGTGATCTTTTCTCCCCGCGCCGCGACATGAATGGCGTGACTCGTACCAATAGCCGCAATATCCCCGTCCCCTTGGTACGTAAAGACCATCTGCTCCGGCTTGGAACGCTTGATCCCGGTAGCCACCGCCTGCGCCCGCCCATGCGCGGCGCCAACGAAATCGCAGCTGAAAAAGTCCAGGGAAAAGCCCGCACAACCCACTGGCGCGACGCCAATGGTATCGCCGACAATATCCAGTTCCTCCAGCACTTCGCCAATGAGACGATGAATAATGCCGTGCGTACAGCCGGGGCAATAATGAAAGGGCAGCTCCGTCAAGCCCTGGGGTCTGCCAAATACTCTCTCCATATCTTTAGGCCTCCTTCCGACATTCCGGTGCAAAGGTGCGCATAAAATGCTGCAGCACTTCGTTTTCCGAAGGCAGCATGCCGCCTTGGCGGTTGTACAACTCTACAGGCATAGCGCAGGAAACCGCCAGCTTCACATCTTCGATCATTTGTCCGGCATTGAGTTCCAGCGTCATAATTCCTTTAATCTTACCAGCCAAGCCGTCAAAGGCTTGCTGCGGAAACGGCCAAAGCGTAATCGGCCGAATAAGGCCCAACTTCACGCCCTGCTGACGCGCCGCCAACACGACGCTTTTGGCAATACGTCCGCAAGTGCCGTACCCCACAAGCAGATACTCCGCATCTTCCGTGCAAAAGGCTTCCCAGCGTTGCTCTTTTGCGGCAATAGCGGCAAACTTTTCCTGCCAGCGCAAGCAGTTCGCCTCTCCCGCTTCGTTCGTCAAGCTGTAGCTAACAAGCTTGCGTTTTTCCCGGCCCCGGCAGCCGCCAACCGCCCAATCCTTAGGAGGCAGCTCTTTGGGCTGATACGGATGGCAAGCCACAGGCTCCATCATCTGCCCTAAGAAACCGTCTCCCATGACCAAAACCGGCGTGCGGTACGTATCAGCCAAATCGAAGGCCTCCATCGTCAAATCATACATTTCCTGCCCTTTGGACGGCGCCAGCACAATCAAGCGATAGTCGCCATGGCCGCCTCCTTTAGTGCACTGAAAATAGTCGGCTTGGGAAGGCCCTAAGCCGCCCAGACCAGGCCCGGCGCGGTTAATATTAACCACAACCACCGGCAGCTCCGTCGCCGCCAGATAGGAAAGCCCTTCTTGCTTCAAGCTAAAACCAGGACTGGAGGATGCAGTCATAACCCGCGTTCCTGTAGCAGCAGCGCCATAACACATATTGATAGACGCTACCTCGTCTTCGCCCTGCAGCACCAGGCCGCCCGCTTCCGGCAGATGCTTCGACAAATATTCCACAATTTCCGTGGAAGGCGTAATAGGGTAGCCAAAAAACAGCTTGCAACCCGAACGAATGGCTGCTTCTGCTATGGCTTCATTGCCTTTGATGAGTCTTTTCTCCATGCTTGCCGCCTCCTAACGATAAATCTCAATTGCAATATCCGGACACATCGTAGCACATAAGCCGCAGCCGACACAGGCTTCCGGCTTTACTGGCGTCACAGGAAAATACCCTTTAGCGTTGGTTTTTTCCCCCTGAGCCAAAACCTGTTTGGGACAGGCTTCAATACACAAACCGCAGCTTTTACAGTATTCCGGCAGTACCACAATTTTCGTCATCCTCAATTCCCCTTTCTCGCAGCCAAACAGGCCAAACAAATGGAATGCAGCTTGCCTTCCGGCGTCTCCGCCCGGGACGTCAGCACAATAGGATGGGTGGCGCCCAGCACCAAGCCCGCCATATGCGCGCCTGCATAATACAAAAGCGATTTTCCCAGCACATTGCCGGTTTCAATATTAGGCATCAAGAACAAATCCACTTGACCGGAAATACGGCTGGCAATGCCCTTATGCCGAGCCGCCTCCGGATTGAGCGCCACATCCAGGGCGATGGGACCTTCGATGACGCACGGCGAAAATTCTCCCGCCGCAGCCGCTGCCACCAAGGCTTGCGCATCTACAGTAGCCTGCATCTTCGGATGCACCTGCTCATTAGCAGTCAGAACCGCTACCTTGGGTTCCGCTAAGCCCAGCGCGCGCAGCGCCGCCAAGGCGTTTTTCAAAATCCCTTTTTTCGTCGCCAAATCCGGCGCGATGTTCATGCCGCCATCGGTATGGTACAAAAGACGTTTTTCTCCAGGCACCTCAAAAACCGCTAAGTGACTGAGCAAGCTGCCGCTGCGCAGCCCCTGCTCCGGATGCAGCACCGCTTTGAGAAAATCACTAGTGTTGAGCATGCCCTTCATCACAACCTGCGCCTGACCTTGCCGTACCAAGGACACCGCTTTTAACGCCGCCTGCGCCGGGTCCTTCTCGTCGACAATCCTTGTATCCGCAGCCAAGCCCACTTCCTGCAACATAGGCTTAATTTCCGCAGCATCTCCTACTAAGACAGCCTCAGCAATGCCTGCATCCTGAGCCAGCTTCAACGCCAACAGCACGTCTTTATCCTGCGCCACCGCCACAGCTATCGTCTGCGCCCCTGATTTTTTAGCTTCCGCTAAGGCATGAGCAAAGTTTTCAAGCATAGTTTTTCCTCCTTAGCATCCAACCTTATTCGTAACGCCGCGCCTCTTCCTTCCCGCGCAGTACCCGCAAAGCTCCCAACGCCAGCGACTCCAGTTCTTCCTCGCCAGGAACTACATACACCGGTGCAATAAATTCCACCCGCCGGCGGATGTCCGCCACAATCGCTTCCGCATAAGCAATACCGCCGGTAAGGGCAATAGCGTCCACCTGTCCCTCCAGCACGGCAGCCATAGCGCCAATATCCTTCGCTACCTGATAGGGCATCGCTTCTAGAACCAACTTGGCTTGCGCATCGCCGGCCTCCGCCATCTTCTGCGCCTCTCGCACATCCTTGGTCCCCAGATAAGAATACATGCCGCCTTGGCTGGTCACCTTGGCCCGCATTTCCGCCTCGCTATAGAGCCCGCTATAGCATAGACGCACCAATTGATTGCCCGGCAGCGTACCGCAGCGATCCGGTGAAAAAGGACCTTCATCCATTGCATTGTTCACATCAACAGTCCGTCCATAGCGCTGGGCTGATACGGAAACCCCCGTACCCAAGTGCGCCACAATTAACCGAACTTCCCCATATTCCTTCCCTAAAAGAGAAGCCACTTTTCTCCCTACAGCCTTGCTGTTCAAAGTATGAGACAGGCTCACCCGCGGCAGCTCCGCCAACCCGGAAATACGCGCCACTGGCTCCAGCTCGTCCACAGATACAGGATCAACAATATACGCCGGTATGCCTAGTTTCTCCGCTAAATCCTGCGCCATAGCCGCCCCAAGATTGGAAGCGTGCTCGCCTCGCTGCGCCTGCTGCAAATCAGCAAGCATCGCTTCGTTGACGGCATAGGTTCCGCCCAAAAGAGGCTTAAGCAGCCCGCCGCGAGCCACCACCGCCTGCAGCTGCTCTAAAGAAAAGCCGTTTTGTTCTAACATGTCGACGATCAGCTTCAACCTATACCCATGCTGAGAAAACACCGTCGCAAAATGCGCCAGATCTTCCTCCTTGTGCTCTACGGTCTCTTTGAAGCAAAGCGTCTCGCCTTGAAACAAGGCAATTTTAGTAGATGTCGCTCCTGGATTGATTGCTAAAATATGCTCCATATGTCCTCCTTGTTCCATCCACTGGAACGTTGTTCCTTTTTTCTTGTAAAAAGAAAGCGCTTTTAGAATGCAATCTAAGAACGCTTTTTTTATTGTCAGAATTAACTTGTCTATATTGTAGCAGAGCGGTCAAAGAATCTCAATCCCCAAAATACGTTTTGTGGAAGAGGTAAACAAAGCAGCAACTTCTAGTATTATCGCATGGCTTGAGAGATGGCGGCGGCAGCCCGGCGGACGCCGGCGATAATCTGCGCTTTCTGCTCGCCCTGAATGCGCGACGACGGTCCTGAAAGGCTAATGGCCGCAACAATTTCACCGGAAGCACCCAAGATAGGAGCGGCAATACAAGTAAGTCCCCATTCCAGCTCGTCCTTATCGGTACCATAACCGTCGCGGCGTATCTCCGCCAATTCTTGCTGCAGCACATCCCAAGACGTAATGGTCTTTTCGGTAAAAGCCGGTAAAGGATGCTCTAAAAAACGATTCAAAAACGCTTCCCCAGCATAGGCCAAGAGGCATTTCCCTAAAGCCGAGCAATGCGCTGGCGTTGTTGAGCCAACAGGCGGCGTCAAGCTGAGAATTTTTTGGCTTTCAATTTTATCAATAACAATCTGCCGAGGATACTCTTCGCTGCTGCGATCCAGCACCGCTAAATGCACCCCTTCGCTAAAGGAGTCTGCAAGTTCTTGCGCATAAGGTCTGGCAATACGGTTGATAGGCAGCTTTTCTCGCATGGTCATGGCAATGGAATACAGCTTCAACCCCAGCCAATACCGTCCGGTTTGCATATTCTGCTGCACAAAGCCTTTTTGCTCCAGCGTCGCCAACGTGCGGTGCACGGTGCTTTTATGCAGACCCATCGCTGCGGCGATTTGCGTTACGCCCATCTCTTGGCCGTAATTTTGCAGTACAAGCAGCACTTCCAGCGCCCGATCCACTGAGGAAATCCCCTCTTTTTCACCAGCCATGACGCACCTCCTCGCTGACAAACCTACAGGATCTTGTCCAAAAACTCCCGCGTCCGCTGCTGCTGGGGCGCGCGAAAAATCTGCTCCGGCAAGCCTTCTTCCACGATTTCCCCTTGATCCATAAAAATAACCCGATTGGCTACTTCTCGCGCAAAACCCATTTCGTGAGTAACCACCACCATGGTCATACGTTCTTCCGCCAGCTGCCGCATGGCTTTCAGCACTTCTCCGGTCAGTTCCGGATCGAGCGCCGAAGTCGGCTCGTCAAAAAGCATAATATCCGGCTGCATCGCCAAGGCCCGGGCAATGGCTACACGCTGCTTTTGCCCGCCGGACAAACTGGAAGGATAGCTGTCTTTTTTCACCAGTAAGCCTACTTTATTCAAGAGCTCTTCCGCCAACGGCAAAATCTCGTCTTTCTTCATGCTCTTTACCGTCATCGGCGCTTCGAGCAGGTTCTGCAGCACCGTCAAATGAGGAAATAAATTAAAGTGCTGGAACACCATGCCCATTTTACTGCATATCTGTCTGGCCCGGCCTTCATCCGCGTATTGGCAAGCGCCGCCAGGTCCCGGACCGGCCAACTGCTCTCCTTCAATTTCAAGCAAACCGCTGTCGATCTGCTCCAAGCGGTTCAAGCAACGCAAAAACGTACTTTTCCCCGAACCGGACGGTCCGATGATGGCGACAACCTCGCCTTTTTCTACCTCCAGCGAAATGCCCTTGAGCACTTCTACGCCGGAAAACTGCTTATGTATATCAATGGCTCGAATCATCTTCATTATTGTCACCGCCTATTCTTCGTAGGTATTATAGCGTTTTTCCAGCCATTGGAAGCCCCAAGTGAGCACCAAGGTCATGACCAGATAAAACACAGCCGCCACCAAAAACGGCGTCGTGCTGAAATCTCGCTGCACCAAGGCCCGCGCCGTACGCAGCAAATCATCCATAGCCAATACGTAAATCAAAGAAGTATCCTTAACCAACGTGATGGTCTCATTACTAATCGGCGGCAGCACGCGGCGTATAACCTGCGGCAAAACAATACGGCGCATGGTCTGCACATAGTTCATGCCCAGCACCTTGGCGCCTTCGTATTGACCCTTTTCAATGGACTGAATGCCCGCCCGGAATATTTCCGCAAAGTATGCTGCGTAATTCAGCACAAAAGCCAACATGGCAGCCGAAAAATCAGACAGCTTCACGCCCACATAGGGTATCAGCGGCAATGCAAAATAGACAAACAAGAGCTGCAGCATCAAGGGCGTGCCGCGAAAAAGCCAGATATACATGCCGATAAAGCGTTGCAGCCAGCCATAGCGGGAAATGCGTCCCAAAGCCAGCCCCAATCCTAAGGGCAGCGAAAGCACAATCGTGACAAAAAACATTTTCAGCGTAACAACCGTGCCTTCCAGCATCGGTCCAACGATATTCAAAATATATTCCATTCTACCGTCTCCCATTGATTGTTTTCTTCCAGCACCGCACTAAAGAACCGATGCCTTTCTCATTGTACATGAAGAACGTCTTTCATGCCAGTCTTTCCTGCTTTTACCGCTTGTTTCCTAATTGCTTCCGCAACCAAAATCGTTTACACTAAGAAGGTACATGCTTTATAAAAAGCATAAGTCGCTTTTAACTTTTTCAAGACGCACGTAGATTTTGTTTCAAATATAATACGATAAACGCAACATAAAATAATGGAGGGACTTACATGGATGCCATTACCAAAGTAGAAATCATTACCCGCCCTCATAAGCTGGATGAATTAAAAGAAGCTCTTAACGCCATCGGCGTTACCGGCATGACCGTCAGCCAAGTTTTCGGCTATGGCTCCACCAAAGGCCATACCGAAGTATACCGCGGCCATGAGTACGCCATTAATTTGCTGCCTAAAATCAAAGTGGAAACCGTCGTTTGCGAAGTCCCTGTCGAACGCGTAGTCGAAACCGCGAAGCGCGTCCTCCGCACCGGCGAAATTGGCGACGGCAAAATTTTCATTCACCCCTTAGTCAACGCAGTCCGCATCCGCACGGGCGAAGAAGGACCGGACGCCATCAAAGAACCTACGCGTTCTTGATTTTTTTTACAAACCATCTAGGCAAAGCTATTTTTTCATGATATAGTTGTCACATGCCGACATAGTGGCGACGTAGCCAGTAATAAACACGAAGAATTTTCCTTACGGAAGCTTCGTGTTTGTTACTGGTTTTTTTGTTTTTATTGTATACATTAATCAAGGAGGACAAAACATGGAAATCTCAGTACATTCTCTGGCAGTAGGTTTAGACACTGTATGGGTGCTTCTTTGCGCCGCCCTTGTTTTCTTAATGGAAGCAGGCTTCGCCATGCTGGAAGCCGGTTTTATTCAAAGCCGCAATTCCCTTAATATTATTATGAAGGTGCTTGTAGACTGCGCTGCCGGCATGCTTGGATATTTTGCCGCCGGTTTCGCCCTCATGTACGGCGCCGATGCCGCCGGCCTCATTGGCACGAATGGCTTCTGGGTCAGCGGTGACCTCTCCCATTTGAATCTGAAGATTCCCATCTACGCTTTCTGGCTCTTTCAGGCTGCTTTCGCCATCGCCATGGCTACCATTGTTTCCGGCGCCGTGGCGGAACGCATGAAATTCGCCCCATATATTATCTTTTCCTTTGTAGCTACTGTTGTCATCTACCCCCTGGCTGGCCACTGGGTCTGGAGCAGCGAAGGCTGGCTGAACCAGCTGGGCATGCTGGATTTTGCCGGTTCCGCCGCCATTCACGCCTTGGGCGGCTGGTCCGCTCTGGCTGCCGTTTGGGTACTTGGCCCCCGTACTGGTCGTTTCAACAAAGACGGCAGCGCCAACGTCATGCCCGGTCACAACCTGCCGTTGGCAGCCCTGGGCGCCTTCATCCTCTGGTTTGGCTGGTTCGGCTTCAACCCCGGCAGCACCCTGTCTGGTCTTGATACCAACATTGCCCGCATCGCCGTCAACACCAACTTAGCAGCCGCAGCCGGCGGCATGGCCGCTACGCTTTTAACACTTTTCCGTTACGGCAAAGCCGACCCCAGTATGGCTATCAACGGCGCACTGGGCGGTCTTGTCGCCATCACCGCCGGTTGCGCGTACGTAGAGCCCATCAGTTCCATCGTGATTGGCGCCATTGCCGGCGTGCTCATCATTGCCGCCGTTCCCTTCTTTGACTCCTTGCGGGCGGACGACCCGGTCGGCGCCATCGCCGTACACGGCGTCTGCGGCACCTTCGGCACCGTTGCTGTCGGCGTTTTTGCCGAAAAGGGCGGCCTCCTTTATGGCGGCGGCACAGATCTGCTTTTCATCCAGCTTCTAGGCGTATTGGCCGTTTCCCTCTGGGGCTTCGGCGCCACCTATGCTGCTTTCAGCGCCCTCAAAGCCATCTGCGGCATCCGCGTTTCCGTCGAGGATGAACACGAAGGCCTGGATCTCAGCGAGCATGGCATCACCGCCTACAGCGAACTGGAATATGGCGCCTTAAAGCCTTTGCACCACCCCATCCTGCGCACGACTCCTCGCGCCGCCAAAGAAGAAGAAATCCGTTCGGTCTAGGGTACGAAACTCAGAGTAACTGAGGAACAGAGGAGAACAGAGAAGATTAGAAAGCACAAACCAGCTTGCGCCCTGCGCAAGCTGGTTCGTTTTTTATTCAAACCCATCCCCATATTTTCTCTAAATCCCTCTGCTTACTCTGTTCCTCTGTGTTCCGTTCTCCGTACCCTCCAGCGACTCTTGTTCAATCCCCGTTCGCTGCGTCTCACCGCCCTCCATCTCTTTGCGGCATACCGCTCATTCCCAAGAAGAATTTTCTTTCCTCCAGCAAGTGCAGTACAATGCAAGTGGGAAGAAAAATCCTACCTTTCGAAAGGCGTGAACCCATTGGACATTTTGCATTTGACCTATTTTGTAGAAGTGGCGCGACAAGAAAGCTTTACCAAAGCTTCAGAAACCCTCTTCGTTTCCCAGTCCAGTATCAGCAAGCTCATTAAAAACCTGGAAAGCGAATTGGGCCTGCCTCTGTTCGACCGCACGCCGCGCGGCGTCTGTTTGACAGAAGGCGGCGTCCGCCTCTTTGAAAAGGCCAAAGTCATTTTGGATACGTTTCACGGCATCCATGACGACCTGTCCGTCTTTACCAGCACGCCGCGGGGCCGTTTGCGCATCGGCATTCCGCCGCTGGTACAAACACTGGACAACCTGCCCCGCATTGTCGCGGAATTTAAAATGCTGCACCCGCTAATTCAGCTAAGCCTGATCGAAGTCGGCTCCCGCATGGTGGAGCGTAAGATTGATAACGGCGAATTGGACGTAGGCATCGTCGTTCTGCCGACCAAGGCGGAAGCGGAACTGGAGCTAGTCTCCTTTTTGCAAGAACCGCTGCAGCTTATCGTGCACAAAGAGCATCCCTTAGCCCAACGGCCAGCCGCCGACATTAGCGGCCTGCGCGAAGAATCTTTCGTTCTTTATCGGGATGACTTCGCTTTGCGCGATCACATCATGGATACCTGCCGCACTCACGGCTTTACGCCCAAAATCGTCTGCGAAACCGCCCAGTGGGACTTCATGGTCGATATCGTCGCTTCCAAACTAGGAATTGCCTTTTTGCCGCGCAGCGTTTGCCTAAAAATCCATAACGACAACATTCAAATACTGCCCTTGATCAGTGAAATCAAGCCCTGGCACTTGGCTTTCGCCTGGAAAAACACCAACTTGCATCAGGCTACACGGGCCTGGCTTGAATATGCTTTTCAAATTTTCGGCATCCAGCACCAGGTTTTCAATCTGGCGGAACATCATGATAATTCATAAGGAGGGACTTGCTATGACTCAACGTGCAGGAACCATTTCTTCGAAACCTATGTCTCTTACCAGTATGCCCGACAGTAACGTTACCGCTTTAAGCATGGGAGTATTCAGCATTGCATTATTCCTTGCGCTCGCTGTCGTTTCCACCTTGTTATACCAAGCATTCTAAAAAACACTGAGTAAGATCAAAGCAGCTTTGCCTACTAATCGAAAGCTGTCGGCCGAACGCTTCCACTGAAAGCCGACAGCGCCCAACAAGCCAAAAGACACCTGTGAGCAGCTCACAGGTGTCTTTTGGCTATAGCTCCGCATCTATTGCCAGTGACCCTCTACCGTACCCTCCGGCCACTCCGGTTCTCTTGTTCAATCCCGACCTGCTGGTTCGTATTCTCTGGCTTTATTTCTTCACCGGCTTCACTGGCTTCACTGGCTTGCTCCGCTTCACAGGCTCTTGCTTCCGCGCCTGTCGTTTCAAAAAGCGCCCCTTATTAAGAAAGTACTCTTGCATATCCGCTTGCAAGCTGCGTCGGCACCGTTCCAGCCTGGTCACTTCCCCGGGCGTCACTAAGGAAATTACCATGCCCTCCTGTCCGGCCCTGCCAGTACGCCCGGCTCGGTGCAGATACGTCTGCGGCTCGTCGGGAAAATCCAAATTAATCACATGGGTAACCCCCGGAATATCCAGGCCTCTAGCTGCTAAGTCCGTCGCTACCAACAAGGATATCTTTCCCTTACTGATTGCCTCTAAGGCTTCCTTACGCTCCTGCTTGCCTGCATCCTTACGAAGACCCGCCACCTTTACGCCGTGATGCTGCAGTTTCTCCAGCACCATTTCCAACCGGCCCTGCTGCTCCACAAAAAGCAGCGCCCGCTTGACGTCCAGCGCATGCAACACCTTGCGCAGTTCGTCCAATTTTTCCCGATGCTCCACTTTCACATAGCAATGAACCAACTGCTCCGGCAGCTTCACTTCCGCCGCCGCTTCAATCAAATTGACCGTCTTTTCCAAGCGTTCAATCACTTTTTGCGCCCGCGCCGGCAGCGTAGCCGACACCATCAGCAATTGCCTCTGCGCCGGAACCTCTTTGATCACAAGTTCCACGGTCGGCGAATTTTGTTCATCCAACAGTCGATCGACTTCATCAAGCACAAGCGTACGCACGCTTGTCAAAGACAGCTTGCGTTTACGCAGCAGTTCAAGCACGCGCCCCGCCGAGCCAACCACAATTTGCGGTTTTTTCTTGAGCGCGTCAATCTGCCGTGTCAACGCCGCGCCACCAATTAGAGAGGCCGCCGTCACATCCAAAGCCGCTTCCTTCGCCAATGCGCCCAGTACACGGTAAATTTGCATAGCCAGCTCGTAAGTTGGCGCCAAAATCACCGCCTGAATCTCCTTTTTTCCTGGATCAATACGCTGCAAAAGAGGCAGCAAATACGCCAGGGTTTTCCCTGTTCCTGTAGCGGAACGCGCCGCCACATTTTCTCCCGCCAACACCCGGGGGATCATCTCTTCTTGTATCTGCGTCGGAATCTGCAGCTGCTGCGCGGCTAACGCCTTGACCAAAACTGGCTGCACACCTAACTCTTCAAAGGATTTACTCATGCTTTTTCTCCTTAATTTGCTCACTTAGACAACTACTGTTTCTTTATCCTACCATAGACCTCTCAAAAAACCAATCTCCCCGCTTACTTAGTACACTTTTCCGTCTAACATTCGCCGCAACAAAGAAGTGATGTAACCTTGTTCTTGTGATATGATAGAAGGAAACACAAAATACAGGGAGGAGATTCTATGGGTAAGCGTATCGCTTTTTTAATGTGGGGTCTCTGCCTGTTCGGGTTCGGAATTGTGCTGACTGTAAAAAGCAATCTCGGCACAGCCCCTTGGGACGTACTGCACCTAGGCCTCACCAACTATCTGCCGCTGACACTAGGACAAGTTTCGCAAGGCTGCGGCGCTCTGGTAATCGCCTTGAGCTGGTTTCTAGGGGTCAAACCCGGCTGGGGAAGCATCGCCAATATGATTTTCATCGGCTTCTACATTGATTTTTTCATGTGGCTGCCTTTTATGCCCTCGCCGACATCTCTTCCCGCTCAGCTTTTCATGCTCCTGTTGGGCATCTGGATTATCGGCTGGGCCAGCTATTTCTACCTGACCGCCGCCTTTGGCGCCGGTCCCCGGGACAGCTTCATGGTCGGAGCCGTAGCAAAAACCGGCCAGCAAGTGTGGCTCATCCGCACCCTCCTCGAAAGCAGCGTCGCCATAGGAGGTTATTTCTTGGGCGGACCAATTGGCCTTGGCACCATTATTATCGCTTTGACCTTGGGCCCCTCCATCCAATGGGCCTTCCGCCTTCGCAACGAACGCCCCGAAGACATTCAGCATCGCAGTTTTTTCAAAGATTCCGTTAAACCGTTGGCCAAAGCCAGCAACGAATAAATGAAAACAAACGGGAGTCAATCGTATTATGTATGATCTTGTCATTAACAATGGTATTCTCTTCGACCCGGCGCGCCAGCTGCGTCTTCAGGGTCACCTAGCGATTCAAGACGGTCGCATTGCCGCCATTCGCAGCGGCGAACTTTTTGAAGGAAAACAACAGCTGGACGCCGCTGGTCATATCGTCTGCCCCGGATTTATTGACATGCACGGGCATATCGACGCCGCCCCTTACTGCGCAGAGCTTTCGTTGCGTCAAGGCATTACGACCACCGTCGGCGGCAACTGCGGCGCGAGCCCCTTAGATTTGGAGCAATTTTTCCGTGAGCAGGACGAAACAGGCTTTCCCCTGCACCAGGCTGAATTCATCGGCCATTCAACACTGCGCCGCACTGTCGGCGTCGAAGATCCGCTGCAGCCCGCCACCAATGAACAGATTCTTGCCATGGAGCGTCTAGCATCCCAAGCGCTCGAAGCTGGCGCTTGCGGACTTTCTTTAGGCCTTGCCTATGTTCCCGGAAGCTCTGCGGAAGAAGTGCTGCGCCTCAGCCGCCTAGCCGCTCGCTTTGGCCGCCTTATTTCCATCGACACCCGGCTTCTCAGCAACAATGATTTGTATTCCCTGGTAGAAGCCATTACCATCGCCCGCCAGACCGGCGCGCGCATGCAAATTTCTCACCTCGTCTATCAATACGGCACCGGCATGATCAAAGAAGCCCTGACAGTCATCTCCAAAGCCATCCAGGACGGCCTAGACATCCGCTTTGACAGCGGCATGTATACGGAATGGGCCACTCATATCGGCACCGTTCTTTTTAATGAAGAAGCCCTAGCCCGCGAAGAATGGAAGCTGGAAGACATCATTGTCATTACCGGGCCGCATCACGGACAGCGCCTGACGCCGGAGCTTTATAAGCATCTGCGTGCTGAAGCCCCCACTACCTCCGTCGTGGTGCTAACAGGCATTGAAGAGGAAATCTACCAGGCGCTGCTGCATCCTTCGGCCATGCCCTCCACTGACACCGGCGCTTACGCGCCCGGCGAAGGACACCCGCAAATCGCCGGCAGCTTCCCTCGATACTTCAAAAAAATGGTTGCGAACCGTTACGACCTCAGCCTCATGGAAGCCATCCGCAAAGCCACCTTACTCCCAGCGGACACCCTGGGGCTGTTACAAAAAGGGCGCCTCGAAGAAGGCATGGACGCGGATATCGTCGTTTTCGACATCCACTCGCTCAGCGACAACGCCACCTTCTTTACGCCAGACGCACCTCCTAGCGGCATTGACTATGTCATTGTCAATGGCCGCTTAGCGCTGGATCATGGCGTCATCCGGGACAACAAAGCGGGACGCAGCATCCGCTGCCAGTGCCCCGCTTACGATTACCAGATATAAGAAGAATTGAACAAGAGTCACGTGAGTCGCGGGAGGGTACGAAGGAGAGCTACGAATATAGTTTTGAACAAGAGTAAAGGGAGTAAAGTGAGGGTTCGAAGAGGACTACGGAGAACAGGTCAAAAAAACCGACCCCCAAAAGTTAGATTTTTAAGGTCTAACTTTTGGGGGTCAGTTCAGAATGTGGTACGGACTTTTTCCTTGTGTATCGTTTATGAACTTTATTTGGACGCTGTTTTCGTCGTGGTCGCGGTTTTCGTTTCATCGCCGCGCACATACAAACGGATCTGCTTGGCTGCTTTTTTCAACGCCAGCTTATACGCTTCCGCCTCAGTCTGCACCGTAGCCCGACAGTCGAGCAGCTTTTTCTGCTGCAGCACGCCTGTTTTTGCATCCCGAATCAGCACCGTAGCGCTGAGATGATACTGACAGGCGTCTTCCCCCGCCAGAAATCCAGGCATTTTCAAGGCTTCCCCAGTTACCTTCTTTATTTCTACTAAAGTAGCCGCGTTGGCGTCATTTTTCTGCAGACCAAACTCCGCTAAAATCGCTTTATTCAAATCCGACGCCAACAGCGTATTATCCTGAAGCTCCTCCGCCGGCAGCACCGCAAACGCCACCGTAAGATCCTTGACCACCTTCACCGTTTTATCGTCTTTAGAGGCAGCCTGCGCTGGAAGCGCTAGCAAACAAACTAGGCAGCCCAGCAGCACGCCGCGAAATAATGATTTCATATTCATCCCTCCCAAGAAGAGTAAATTCGGCAAAAAAGGCCGTTTTCCTGCCACTCTTTCTGCCAGTATCAAACCCTTCAAGACACTACTTTTTTATCCAACAAGCGCCAACGCCATAAAATTATTCACCATATGCATCATAATACACGGCCATAACGAGTCAGCTTTTTGAAACAACCAACCCTGCAAAAGAGAAAATCCAAAAATAAAAGCCACAAGCTGCGCCCAAGCAATTGCGCCATGTGCAATTTTGTCAGCATTCATATACCAAATAGGAAAATGGATACTCACAAACAACAAACTTACTAACAAATTTGCATTCCAAAAAGAATACCAGCCCTTCAATTTTTGCAAGAAATATCCTCGAAACAATACTTCCTCAACGACTCCGGCAACAACTACCGTATTCACCCACTGCGCAACCGTAAGCCATGGAGAAAAAATGGTATTGGCATAAAATAGCATATGCATTAGAAAATTATAGCCCACAATAAAGCCAATGCCTATACCACTCCATGCTATAGATGTCCACGCATGAGAATTCAAGCGCAAATAAGAAGCTACCTCGCATTGTTTCGCTTTCAAACTAACAATAACCGGCACTACCCACACCATTGCTTTCCAAATCGGGCCTAACATCTCACTAAGGATGGCCCCCTTCAGTCTTAGCGCCGGAAATAAAATCACTTCTGTAAGCGCCCAAATTACATAAAAAAAGACGATATGCTTTAATAAACCATACCGTTCACTTATTCGCGTAAAATCCAATGCCGTTTCCTCCAAAATTCGTATCGTGCGGTATCGTCCTGGTTTTACAAAAATTCACCTTCCTAATCTTCAATTCCCCGAATCAAATACACGCATTCTTAATACTGCCCCATAACATTCCTTAAAATATATCCCTATCTGAAAGCATAACCGTTTTCTCCTTGCCTCGTCCCCAAGGTGTTTCTCGTATTTTAACGTAAAGCTCCATATGTCCTTGCTGCGAAAAATGAACTATCATAGCCCCCAACGTTTGCGTCATTGTGTCCGTACTGCCGCTACGCCAGATGCTTTTATCAGGACCGTTGGTTTGGTCATTACTGAAAGCGATAAAATTCTGCATAGAATACGGCTTGCCAGTTCCGTCTAACAGCTGAGAAATCCGCTCATACCGCGCCATGCTCGAAGCTCCTGGCTGCAGGTAATTAGCCCCTTGAATTGCTTCTTCTACGTAGTGATTAGTATGAAATAAAGCACCATCCGAAGTCTGCCTAACGGCAATGTTTCCTTCGAGGCCGATCTCGACATACGCCACCTTGCGTTTATCCGCCAAAATCAAATACTGAGGTCCCACAAACAAGTCCCTCAGGGCCAACGCCTCGTCAACGCTGCTGCATTTTGTCAGGAGTGGTTTCAATATGCCGCCTTTGTAATGCGGCATGGCGAGGCGTTCCGCCCTTTTAATCGCCCCCGCCGTAGCGCTAAATATAGCGAACCCTTGCTTATTCAGTCCTCCAGCTAGCGAATTTGCTTCTCTATCCCCTTTAAACCAGCCATAATATGCATAGCCGTCTTCCGGTTGAACCAAACGCAGTTCCTGGTATTGCGGCGTCCAATCGCGATTTTTAGCAACCAAGACGCCTCCATCCTCTACCCAACCGCCGCTAGCGCCATACAAGGTACAGGCCTGAGCCGCCCCTAACACACTAAAAGCGACACAGATGCTTATGAAAAAACTCTTACTCGATCTCATGCGCCTGTCCTCCTGGGGTTTCAGCTCCTTCGATTATACCCTTCATTTGTCCGCTTGAAAAAGTTTCTGACCATATTGACTTAAGCGTTTTGCAAAAAGCTCTGCATATTTCAAGCGATTCGCTTCCTTTTCCCCGTACATCAACGTGTCAGCTTCTTTAATGATTGCATTAGTACTAGTAACATCAGTAGCCTGGCCGATCGCCCAACCAATGGAAACGCTCACAGGAACAGCTCTATTTTCTCGATTGTGTGCTGCAATCTTGTCGCGGACCCGCTGGCAGGCTTCTTGAACAACGACATCATCGGTCATCTGCATGACAACAGCAAATTCATCGCCCCCTAGGCGTATAACAAGATCGTGGTGGTCAAAACACTCCTTAATCATTTTTCCTACGGCCGTCAGCAAGACATCCCCCGCAGTATGTCCGCAAGTATCATTGACCAACTTGAGCCCATCCACATCAATGGAAATAAAGCCAATCGGATTGAAGCGGCCTGTTGCCAGACGCAGAAGTTCATGCTCTAAGTAATTGCGATTATACAAACCTGTCAGAACGTCGTGAAAACCAATATGCAGTAATTTGACCGTAGATACGTAAACAACCGCGATGACTAACAAAAAGGCTATCACTAAAAATACGCTGGTCAGCCAAACAAAGCGAATGGACGAAGCGAGGATTTCATCAGTATTCTGCACCAAGATCAAATACCACTCGCTAACATGATTAATGCCCTGAAAATCGAATTTCATCACATGATAGGTCTTATCGGCATCATCCACAAGCAGCTCAAAATGCTCCTCGCCATTTATAATACGGGATCGCACTGACTCATATTTCTTGGCCATTTCCTCACTAAGAATAAAAGATTTTTCAGGATGGGAAATAGGCAAGCCCTTCTCATCCACCATAAACATATAACCGCTTTGACCCAATTTAACGCCATTGACAAATTTATCCGTAAAATGCCTCATAGGCATTGCCACGTGTATGGCGCCCACGAACATGCCATCCTTCCGAACCGGCAAAGAAATTATAAACGCAGGGTTTCCATAGATCAAGCTGCGATATACATGGGTAATCACATTAGGCTTGCCTTCATCATAGATCGACTTCGCCATAGGATGCTCCGCATTTGATTTTCCAATCGAATCGCCCCTAGTCGAATCCGCAAAAAATACCCCTCGTTTAATGACATACTTCTTGCCGTTGACAGCCGTCAATTCAAAATCAAAGTCTGGACGCAAATTAGCCGACAGCGCAATGTTTTCATAAAAACCATTTTTTTCATGAAAGGAACGTAAAAAGTCATTGGCGCGCGCCACGGCCTCGGCGTCCGTAGGCTGGGCGCAAGCCTCAATAACCCTTGCATCGTCGGCAAGTATCGCTAAAACCACCAATTGATCGTCAATCCAAGTCTGGAGCGTTTTATTAGCCTGATCAAGAATTTTCCCACTGACATCCTGGTTTATTCTCATTTGATTGTGACTGTCCAAATAATAAATCGTGCCTGCCAAGCATACAAACAAGATCAATAAAACAGGCAAAATCAATTGTAAGTATCGAACCGCCACTCTTCTCGGAATGCTAGTGCTATTCTTCATTTACACTCCACTTCTTTTTCAAAAATACATTACTCTGTCATCGGGCTCTACCAGTCTCTTACTGTGGTCTGAAATCCCAAAGCAACACCATTCTACGAAATTCCCATTGTCTAGGGCCTTCATTTCAGTATCTTGCGCCATTTCTATCGAAAAGCAGACTTCATTTTCAATTTATTAAAATTAAATTCTATTTAAATGCAACCAACTCCTGCAATAATATACAATTTTCAAACTGTTTCCATAAAGAACACTGAGGAAAAATCGCCCCGAACTGCAAAAGCCCTAGCCAGCATATCAGAGTCGTCCCCTTGAATCAGATCCACTAAAAAGAAAAAAAGCGCAGCTTCTTAAAGCAGTTGCGCTTTTTTACAACCTATTTTATTGACGAGATCAAGGTATCTGTTTGTTTAACAGCTTTGTCCTTTTCAGCTTTTTTCTTCTTTTTTTCCTTGTTTTTCGGACTCTTGTCTCCCATAATCAACATCTCCCTTTTATTGTGACACCTATGTTCATTATACCACTATTGCGAACCTGCAACGCGATAATTAGCAAAACAATCATCTTACATTTTCTTTTTTATTTAGGACAGAAGAGACATTTCCAAGTTTTTCCTTCTTTGTGATATTCCCGACTTGCCAAAATCACTAAAACCGGTTCAGAAAAACTGTCCCCACCCAAGTCAAAATTGCAATGAATAGCTTGTGCTGCGTCCGCCGCCTTCATCTTTTTTAAGAATAGCGGCTTGAATTAAATCGTTTATGTCGCGAGTAGCCGTGTCTTGAGAGCAATGTGCTATTTTAGCCCACTTAGATGAAGTCAGTTTTCCTTCAAAACCGTCCATAAGAAGGTTTAGGATTTTACGCTGCCGCTCGTTAATCACTTTATCCTTATGATACTCCCAAAACCGAGCCTTTTTAAGAACGTCGTCTGTGAATTGCGCTGCGCTGTTTACAGCCTCAATCAGGACGGATAAAAACCAAATCAAGCCTTCTGTAATAGCAAGGTCTCCTTTTTGAATGTCCTCGAGAACCGTATAATACTTTTCGCGATTTTTTTGGATCTGCGAAGAAAAGCTATAAAATCGCTGCTCGCTATTTTCCGAGCGCGCCAAGAGAAGATCGGTTAAAGCCCTGGCAATACGGCCATTGCCATCCTCAAAAGGATGGATAGTTACGAACCATATATGCGCAACTACTGCTTTGATGACGGGATCTATTGCTTCTTCCGAATTGAACCAGGCAAGAAAACATTCCATTTCAGCAGGAACTCTCTCGGCGGGCGGAGCTTCAAAATGCACCTTGACCCGGCCGATTCTTCCTGAAATCACCTGCATAGGCCCAGCTTCTTCGCTGCGCCAATGCCCAACCGTTATTTTTGTCATACCGCTATACCCGGCAGGAAACAGCGCGGCATGCCATGAAAATAGACGTTCTGGGGTAAGCGGCGTCTTGTAGTTCTGCGTTGCATCCAACATCATTTCTACCACGCCATCAACATCTCTATCGCTAGGCACAAGACCCAGCCGGTCCATTCCCAGCTTCCTGGCTAACGATGAACGCACCTGCTCTTTATCCAGCTTTTCACCTTCAATTTCACTGGATTTAATTACATCCTGCGTCAGCGTGAGTAAAACGGCATCTTCGCACTGGGACAGGCCAATGACTTGCATGGTCCCTTTAAGCTGCCCTTGAAGAAAGCGAAATTCGGACAAATACGGCAGCAGTTCCGCAGCATCCCAATGAAAATTAGGCCAACTTTCTAATTGATGGATGTAGCGCATAAGGTCCACCTCAACTTTTACCATTTGCGGAGATTATCGTTATTATTCTCCGCATTATTGCGGATATTATACAACATAAAATCCGCATGAGCAAGCTCCCGCATCACAAAAACCACGGTTCTAACCATTCTTGTCAATCGCATTAGTTAGAATGGTTAGAACCATTAACAATAGCTTAGGAGCTGATGCCTGCGTGCTATAAGGACAAAGGAGCCCACGGCAGGATGTACCGAAGGCTCCTAAAAACAGCTTGTTTATGATGTTCCCGTCTTGCCAAAGTCACTAAAATGGTTCAGGAGAACCGTCCCCGTGAGTCTGGAATTTTCTACCTGCTTTTACTATTTACTTTTGCAAAAATAATTGTACGTTATTGAGTTCTCAAAAATACCTTTCTACTATAGCAAGTTTTTCTTGTGATAATCCCTTTATTGAAGGATCAAATACGATTTCCTCCAAACTAATATCAAGAATGAATGGTCTAATCCATTCTATTTCTTCAAAAGAAAAACCATAGCGCAACATTAAAATTTCCTCATTATCATCAGTACCATATTTGAAGAAGTTAGATAATCTTAACGCCTTCTCGTCGGCGGTTTTTTCATAATACTGATAAAAAATTGCATAAAAAATATCGCTGAGTTTGAAACCAATCAACTTATCAAGATAGTCATATGTATCAAAGACAATTCTATCATAATCGACCACTGTTGCCTTCGTTCCCTTTTCATAAAGGCTATAATTATGCAAATTGCTATTAGGCAAATCATCATATCCCCTAATAAATTGTGCGCTTAACTTTTCAGCCTCGTCAATGAAAAGCTTTCTTCTAGCTATTGATGTCTCCTGCTTTAACTGTTTTGCTAATTTTCTCCTTTCTGGAACGCATGCAGCATATGCATACCGATGCCAACAAATTTCTTTGAAGGATTTGGAATGCACTTTCCAAATCAGAATTTTAATTGCGGTTTTCAAAACGCTTTCTTCGCCATCAGATAGCTCTCTTCCATTCAAATAATGTTTATATAACTGTATAAACTGTTTATATAAATCAAGTTTACAATATTTATCACAATTTATTAACTCTAATGAAATAAATTTCTCTTTTTCGAACATTACCCTTAAGATATTTGCAACTATATCACCTATATTTCCATCTTTAAGTCTATTAACTTCGGCGTTAGTAAGATTAAATTCATCGGAAAACTCCCCGTTATTTATTGCTTCTTTAAATTCTTTATAATCTACGTCTATTTCGTCTCCATCTGTATCGAGCAACGATACTGTACTCAAAAATTCTTTTTTTAACATAATTGTTCGAAAAGCACTCATATTATCAGTTTTAACCACAACGCTGCCATAGTCGAATTTCAATGTATCGGTAGAGCGCCCAGCTCTGCCAATAAGATTTTTCATAGACAAAGTACGACTTGCTTCAAATGTATTAAGATACACCACATCAAACGGCATATTAATACCTTGTTCAAGTGTTGATGTAGCAAAACAAATTCTACAAAAACCTTGTTGAGTGAAACACTCTAAAATAAGTCGTGCTTGCAACGGTAATGACCCATGATGAGTAACAATACCATGCTTAATCATTTCTATCATATTGGAATGATAATAGGAATCAGTAGCGCCGATGTAATCAATCAATTGCTCTATGAGATTCAATGCCTTTTTATCTGTTATCAAAGTGCAAGATTTAAGGTATTTAGCAAATTTATCAAAAACGGATTTATCGTAAATGCTAGCCTTGGTTGTATATATTAAAATACTTCTGCCATTATTAATAGCTTCCATCATCGGATCAAACTTACTCTTAATTTTTTGCTTTCCCATGACCTCTTTATCTATTCCAAAATGGTAATATTCATTTCCATCATGTGAAAAAAAAATTTGTCCCACATTTTTTTGCTGATATTGTAGTGATTTAGAAACAACTAAATCAAACTTATTCTTGTATAACTGAGCATCTGGATTAGAGATAAACGGATGCGCAAAAATGTATTTTGCAGTTGGAAATGCCTTTTGAGTTCGACGCACAATGCTATCAAAATAAAGACCTCTTACTGATTCTTCATCACTTAACTGTGCTTCATCAAACAAAAACATTTCAACATTTAATCTATCTTTGAATTTGAAAAGTTCTTTTGCTCTCTCAGGCGTTAAAATAAAGATACTTCGTTTAGCATGTTTCGTATTAATCAAATCAACAAATGTAAGAATATTAACAGACTTATCTGTTATCAATTTGCAAATCCGAGCATAATACTCATTAATAAGAGCCCTAGATGGTACAATAATGACAACATCTTTTTCTGATTCTTCAATAATCTTTCTAAAAACATAAGATTTTCCGGTACTTGTCGGCGCGGAAAAACTAAAATTTTTGTATTCCTTGATTTTCCGAACAATATTTGCTTGCATAGGAGTATAGCTAATTTGATATTTTTCTTTAATATATTCCCCATAGATTTTAAATAAAGCACTCTGCAAAGTGGTTGCTTGTGGATTTTTGTAAAAAACACCCATAATCTCTAAAATTTCATCTTTAACTTCCTCAAAATATTCAGGTGCAAAAATATTCAAATAGGATAAAAGCTCCAAAACCATCGTAGAGGTTGGGCCTTCCATAAACAACTTTCTTTTTATAAAGTCATATATCTCATCTAGATGTTTTCTCTCAATAATTTTTTTTATAAGCTCTTTCATATGTTCACCGCCACCAAAACAATTTCTTCATAGGCCAATAATTCCTTATATTCTTGATTTCTTTTTATATTTTCTATTAGCTGATCTGAAGATATTTCTTTAGCGGAAAATCCTACCGCAAAACCTTTGATTCCTTGCGTAGCTTTTACTAATACTGCAGGCTTAATAAAATCTCTTAAGTCCGAAATATCCTTAATATCTTTTTTATCTTTTATAAAGTTGACTACCTGTTTAAGTCCCGTACCATAAGCATTTCTATCACATAAATATTTTGCTTCTCCAAAAATTAATATTTCACAGTCATTTTGTGTGTGAAAATCAAAACCTGGATTACCCGACACCTGCTTACTATACAACTCAGAGAGAGGAATGCTAAGATATTTCAATTGATTGACAATAGCATTTCTCGATACTTCAGACACGACATACTCTCCAGCATCGCTTGATATTTTTTCAGTTGAAGCCGCTTTCAGCTTTTGAGTAATATCCATTATGGTTGGCACGGCCCTCTCTTTAAAACTATCTCGAACATATTCTTCATCAAACTGATTTATCCAAGAGAGATTGAATAGCATGTCAATAATGTTTTTTAACGTTGATTGCAAATCGATTGGCTCAACCCGAATAAAAACAACTCTGCTATGATTTTCCGTGTCGATGTTTTTCATATCAATTAGTCTCACTTCTTATCACCCTCTCATCAATAAATTCGTGGAGCAAAAGGACGCTCCCTTTTGTCAGCTTTTTGCTATGCTCCTACGCGATAAGCATTAGCCTCTAAGCAAGCTCCACTTGCAACTTGCTTAGAACTGAATCTTCAGGGAAAGTATAGTCACTCTCATCTTCAAAAAGATGCTAATGTTTGCTTCCGCAAACTACGATATGATAAAAACCACTACCGCTTAACGGTCACGCTTGCCGCCCCATTTCGCATCACTTATAACCAAATTATAACAATTCTTACAAAACGTAACAAAAAAATTCTCCCCAATATCCACTCGATCTCTAAACTAATAGCTAATCTTTCTTTATAACTAAAATTGTTGTTGATGAATAAACATATAAGTCTGGTAGTCGGCTAACAATCATATCATCTTTTAAATTGTGTTGAGCTGCTGAGGGAAAAAAATCTTGGGGGAGAGGGTGTTTTGCATTTGGATTGTGATAAATTGAAACACCTTCGCCCCAGGTTTCTTCAGCTTCTTCGTTTACAATATATCTTGCAACGTGTGGAATGGAGGCATCATCACTATGATTATGGTAAGTAACAAACCTTATCATAGTTGTATCGCCTTCATCGAATCCACATTGTTTGCCAATTCTATTAAATTTAGAAATTGTACCTGATGTCGTATGGAGAATGGCACTTATATTTTCAGCACCAGGCTGGAAAAAGAAGCCCGATGGTATTTTCTTACCTGTATCTGGATCTTCATGGAATTCAATTTTTTCAGAAGTAAGGATAAGATTTCCATTATCATCGTAGGATGAAGAATAACGAAATCCGTATAAATAAGTTGTTAAAGCTGTTGTGCTCCATGTCATAGATAAATCGTCATGAAAATCAGCTATGGCTATTACAAATGGTCTTCCATACGTATGTGAATACTCCCAATAATGCAGACCTGAGCCTTTGGGTTTATGATTAAGTTTTGAATAGAGCGGACTTCCAAACATAATAGGCATACGATTTTTTGTTTCTTCTTCAATATCTTCTTTAGATTTTGGAACTTTGCTTTCTTCAAGGGGAATTAAAGGGGTTTTTCGTCCAACAATAACAGCTTCTAAGCTAATTTCAACATCTTTATTTGATAACATAAAATCTGGAGCCGAATGTGTTCTATTAATTTGTAGCCATTCTTCATTGAAGTAGCAAAAAAGAAACAATTCCCATAAACGCGAATCAAAGCCTTGTGTTTGAAATTGTTCGACAAAGTTGCCATCTATGTCGTAAAAATGAGGAGCAATTTCAGATATCAACGCTTTTGCAGCTGAATGACTGGGTTTTGTATTTACAATGTCGAAGTAAGGATGAAACCGAGATTCATCCACTACTGGTGAAAATAAATCAATGCCTTCTTTGCCATCAGCACCATTAGCAAAAAATGTTTGACCGGTTTCTTCAAGGTCTTTAGCGTTGCTATGAATCCATTCTTCGGCTGATACAATATCTGCAAATGAACATTTTACCTCGATGGCGCGGATTTGTTGATTTTCATCGCGGCCTAAAAGTACAGCAGCATAATCTTTATCCGTGTAGTCCCATAGGATAACTCCAAAGAGAGTGCGAGACTTATTCTCATACCATCCTTTTTCTTCTCCAACCTGGAAGATAAACGGATTCCGAGTAAAATCTACATAAACATCGAATCGTTTACGACTTATCCGCTTCATTAAAATACCTCTCTTTTAAAATTTTGTTAAACCTATAAGACATACGGGGCATTCCTTTTCGGGTCATTTTTTTTGAAAATCCTCGCCAACTCCATCTTTCTCGCTTTTTCAACGTTTTACTCAAACTATAAATATTTTATTTCACATAAAAAAGGAAGTTCCTGCAACCATTCAAACTATTTTGCAGAAACTTCCTTTTTTATATTCATTTTTACACTTGGTCGAACGCGCCCTTACTCACCCGCCCCGTTCCGTTCCTGTTCCATAATGGGCTGGTAGATGTCCAGCTCGCAGTAGTTATATTTTGACAGGAATGTATCGATGTACTCAAAGCGAAAAGTGTCGGCAAACTGGAAGCCGGACTGGAAGATCCATTTGGAGTACATATGGACGAGCAAGCGGCCCACCTGGCGACCATTGATGTCGTTGGGGTGAAAGAAGCCGACAAAGCGGAACGCTATGTATAACCGCCGCATCTACCAGTACTGGTTCGGGTCGCATTGAACTTTGTTTTGGAGTACAAAGTTGTCCATCTTCTATCGGCCTCAGCTAACACTTCCTGCTACCCAGCGAGCCGTAGGCTTGCATCACCTAGTTATCGCCCATGCCGGGCGCATACCGCCGCCAAAAGCCCCCGTCAGCGTTTATGCGCCGACAGGGGCTTCGTTCTTATGCAACTATTTCATTTTTAGTCGTCATCTCCGCCGAAGAGGCCGCCGAGACCGCCTAAGACGCCAGCACCGAGAACGGTCTTGCCAAGGACGCTGCCTTCTTCACGGCTGCCTCCTTGCGATGGCGCTGCGGCTAGCATGCGGCCCGCCAGACGGGAGAAGGGCAAGGACTGCAGCCAGATACGGCCCGGTCCCTGGAGAGTGGCGAAGAAAAGTCCTTCGCCGCCTAAAAGAGCGGTTTTAATGCCGCCAGCCTGTTGAATGTCAAAACTCACGCTGGGCTCAAAAGCCACGACGCAGCCTGTATCTACATGCAAAGTTTCTCCCGGAGCCAAGCGGCGTTCGACGATGGTGCCGCCAGCGTGAAGAAAGGCTAAGCCGTCGCCGTCAAGCTTCTGCATGACGAAGCCTTCACCGCCGAAGAGACCGGTCAAAATTTTCCGCTGAAAATAAATGCCGATAGCAACGCCTTTGGCGGCGCACAAGAAGCTGTCTTTTTGGCAAATGAGCGTGCCGCCCATATCAGCCAAGTTTACAGGAATAATATTGCCGGGATAGGGGGATGCAAAGGCGGCTCGCGCCTTGCCGCTGCCTTGATGGGTAAAGACGGTCATGAACAGACTCTCGCCGGTCAAAACGCGCTTGCCTGCTCCAATCAGCTTGTCAAAGAAACCGCCACCGCCGGAAGACGAAGAACCATCGCCAAAGATGGTGTTCATTTCGATCGAAGAGTCTTTGTACATCATAGCGCCGGCTTCAGCAATTACACTTTCCCCGGGATCCAGTTCCACTTCAACGAACTGCATTTCTGCGCCCATGATCTGGTAGTCAATTTCATCCGCCACTAACGCTCTTGACGGCGGCGGCGGCGGCGCTACTTGCCCCAAAGACGGAGGACCGCCTGCACCCTGGTTCAGTTCCGCCAAGCTGCCAATCGGCACCCAGCCTGTAAAGCCTTCCTTCCAGGCCATACCCTGCGGATATTTTCTTGCTTCCTGTTTGGCTTGCTCTTCATCGAAAGGACCAAACGTCTGACCTTCATGGCTTAAATACCAATTCATCTGTCCACTCTCCTTAGCGTTGAATATAATCAGGCCCTAAATTAACAATAGTTATAAATTGGAAAACAAGAACTATTTCGCCTTGGAGCAGCATTTTTCCTGCTAACGCCAAAATGGCCCTTTCCCCGCCAGACGTTCCACGGGAAAAAGGCCATTTTAGCATGAGATGTGAGTAAGAGCAGTTCTCTATACTCTAGTTGGAGAATCGCACCCGGCCGTCGAGAGACAGGAATTCTTTTTCTCCCGGTTTGGCCTCTGGCTTGCCAAAAGGCATTTGCGCAATAAGGCTCCAGCTTTCCGGCAGGCTCCAGCGCTGGCGTACTTCTTCTTCAATCAGCGCGCCGTAGTGCTGCAGCGATGCCCCAAAGCCAACTTCCTCAAGCGCCGTCCAGACGACAAATTGCAGCATGCCGGAAGCCTGCTGAGACCAGATGGGAAAGTTATCTTTATACAAAGGAAACTTTTCCTGCAAGCCTTTTACAACGTCTTGGTCTTCAAAGAAGAGAACGGAACCATAGGCTTTACGAAAAGCGGCAATTTTTTCTTCCGTAGGTCCGAATGCATCGGCCGGCACAATCTTGCGCAGCGCCGCTTCGACAATGTCCCACAGCGCATTCTGCTGCGCTCCGGTCACAACTAGCACGCGCCCGCTTTGGGAGTTAAAAGCCGTCGGCGTATGGAGCACAGCATTCTCGATAATACTACGCAGCCGCTCCTCACCAATCTGGCTTTCTTTTGCCAGGCTATAATAGGTTCTTCTTCCTTTCACTGCTTGCCAAAAATCTCGAATCATACTAAATCCCTCCTTAAACGATGTTTGTCTTTAACCATACTATAGCACTAGGGATTTCCTTAATCAATAATTATTTTCCATTGCTCATTTACGGGCAATTCGCCACGCTTTGCGGGCAGGAATCCGCTGCCGCATCGTGGAATACAGGGCATAGCGACTTTACATTGCCAGGAGGATGCGCATGAAAACAGCAGAACGGGTTAACCGGCTGGGCATTGAGAATGCCTTTGAGGTTTTAAAGGAAGTTCAAAAGCTGGAAGCCCAAGGAAAACAGATCATCAGCTTCGCCATTGGCGAGCCTGATTTTGACACGCCGGAGCATATTAAGGAAGCCTGTGTTCAGGCGCTCCGTCATAACCGTACCCACTATAGCCCTTCCGCAGGTATTTTACCCTTGCGCCAGGCTATTGCCGACTATATCGGCCGCACGCGACAGATTTCGGCAGCGCCGGAGAATGTGGTAGTCACCCCTGGAGGCAAGCCAATTATTTACTACAGCATTCACGCCTTGGTCGATCCCGGAGACGAGGTCATTTATCCCAACCCCGGCTTCCCCATCTATGAGTCGGTGATTCGCTTTGTCGGCGGCGTCCCCATACCGGCGCCGCTTTTAGAAGAAAAAGGATTTTCACTAGATGTGGAGCATCTAGAAACGCTGATTACCCCTAAGACAAAATTAATCATCCTCAACAGCCCCCAAAATCCCACCGGCGGTCTCATCCCACTTGAGGATTTAAAACGCATCGCCGAATTGGCCATTCGCCATGACCTTTGGGTGCTTTCCGACGAGGTCTACAGCCGCCTAATCTATGAAGGAGAGTTTGCCAGCATCGCCTCGCTCCCAGGCATGCAGGAACGCACCATTATCCTGGACGGTTTTTCCAAAACCTACGCCATGACCGGTTGGCGTCTGGGGTACGGCGTCATGAACAAGGACTTGGCGGAACTCGTAAGCCGTCTTGTTACCAACTGCGAATCCTGCACCAATACCTTCATTCAAGACGCCGCTGTTGCGGCTTTGACCGGCCCCCAAGAAGAGGTTGCTTCTATGGTGCAAGAGCTGCGCGAGCGCCGAGATCTGATTGTAGACGGCCTCAACGCCATCCCCGGCTTTAGCTGCCGCGCTCCTGGCGGCGCGTTTTACGCGTTTCCTAATGTGACCGAAGCCTGCGGTATCTACGGCTTCCGAGACGCCAAGGAGCTGCAGCAGTATTTACTGTACGAAGGCCATGTGGCGGTCCTGCCGCGCACGTCCTTCGGCCAGCGCCATGCCTTTGAGACTGAGGAATACCTGCGTTTTTCCTATGCGACTTCGCCGGAGACAATCCGCGAGGGGTTAGCTCGTATCCGCAAGGCATTGGAGAGACGCTGAAGTTTGAACAGGAGTAGAGTGAGGGTACGACGAAGCTACAAAATTCACACAGAGGATCAGAGGAAAGGCCAGAGTAAGCAGAGAGAATAAAAGAATCAACAGGGAGATTGCCGCGTCGCTACGCTCCTCGCAACGACTGCAGGCTGGCTTTGCGCGTCATGGCGAGCGCCAGCGCGGCAATCTCTCCGGTATAATTAAAAATGGAAACCCGTTTTCTTTAGTCCGTTCCAAGGAGCCAGTGCTTTTATGAGCACTCCGGCAAACATGGAGATTGTTTCGTCAGATGCGGAAGACAACGCAGGCATAGCGGGGCTATGCCGAGGCTTTCTGACAATATCTGACGGAAAAAGATCTTGTTTGCTGGATGATGCGCGTAAAGCAACAGCTCCTAAAAAAAGGAGGCGATCATTCTTTGCTACGTGACGTATTGCAGCGCTGCGCAGGGTCTTGCCTGGTGTTGCTGGCTATTGTTACTTTTACATTTTTTCTAATGCACGCCATTCCAGGCGGCCCGTTTACCGGGGAAAAGAATCTGCCGCCGGTGGTTTTAGCGCATCTGGAGGCGCACTACCATCTGCAAGACCCTTTGTGGAAGCAGTATGTTGATTACCTGCTGAATTTGGCGCAGCTGGATTTAGGGCCTTCCTTTAAATACGAGGGCCGCAGCGTCAACCAGATTATTGCCGAAAGCTTTCCAGTGTCTTTGCAGCTCGGCGCTAGCGCGCTGGTGCTGGCTTTGGGTGCGGGAATTCCCTTGGGCTGTCTGGGAGCTTTGCGCAAAAACCACTGGCAGGATCACGGGGCGATGGCCGTCGCGATTATCGGCATGTCCGTCCCCTCCTTCGTGCTGGCCACCTTGCTTGTGCAAGTTTTCGCGGTACAGTTGGGCTGGCTGCCGGCGGCGCTCTGGGAAAGTCCCGCCTCGCTCATTTTGCCAGCGCTTTCACTGGCCGCTTATCCTTTAGCGTTCATTGCCCGCCTGACACGCAGCGCCATGCTGGAGGTGCTGTCTCAAGACTACATCCGTACGGCCCGCGCTAAGGGCTTGAGCCTTTGGGGCACCGTTTACCGGCACGCTTTAAAAAACGCCCTCTTACCGGTAGTGACCTACCTCGGACCTATGGCGGCTTCCATTCTTACAGGCAGTTTTGTGGTGGAAACCATTTTCGCCCTGCCCGGCTTAGGCCGACATTTCATCACCAGCATTTATAACCGCGATTATACGGTCATTCTCGGCGTAACCGTATTTTATAGCGTTCTTGTCATTGTTTTTAATTTAATAGTCGATCTTTTATATCCGCTGCTGGACCCTCGTATTAAGCGCTTCGAGAAAGGTGGTAACTGATGAACCAGCCTGAATGCACCCAAAATCTTTTACCGCCTCCAGCTTCGCCCTGGCAGCGTCTCCAGCGCCATAAGGCGGCTATGGCGGGTTTATATTTTCTTGGCGCTCTCTTTTTGATTTGCTTGTTTTTCCCTATGCTTTCCTCTCTTTCCTATGCGGATCAAAACCTCTGGGAAGCCAACGCCGGGCCTAGCGCTGCGCATTGGTTCGGCACCGACTCGCTGGGACGGGATCTGTTTATCCGCGTTCTTTACGGCGCTCGCATTTCGTTAGCCATCGGCGTCGCCGCCAGCGTCATTAACCTTTTGATCGGCGTCACCTACGGCGGCATCGCCGGTTTCTTCGGCGGACGCACGGACCGCATCATGATGCATTTGGTGGACATTCTTTACGGCATCCCCATGCTGCTTTACGTCATTTTGCTGATGGTGCTGTTAAAACCTGGCTTGACCAATCTGTTTCTGGCGTTAGGCATTGCCTACTGGCTGGGCATGGCGCGCATTGTCCGCAGCCAGATTCTAACTTTAAAAGAGCGGGAATTCGTCTTGGCCGCCCGCTCCTTGGGACTAAGTCCTTGGCGCATTCTTTTCCGCCATCTGCTGCCCAACTGCAGCGGCCCCATCCTGGTAACGATGACGCTAGCCATCCCGGAAGCGATTTTCGCCGAAGCCTTTTTAAGCTTCATCGGTTTGGGTGTTGCCGCTCCCATGGCTAGCTGGGGCGTCCTGGCGTCCGAGGGGCTGACAAGCGTCCGTTCCTATCCCTACCAGCTCCTCTTTCCGTCTTTGGCCATCAGCCTTACCATGCTGGCCTTCAACTTCCTTGGTGACGGGTTGCGCGACGCCTTGGATCCTCACAGCAAACGTTAGGAGGCTTTTTTATGAAGCACTTACATACAAAATTAGAACAACTTGCCGCAAGCTGTCCTTGCCGTTGGAGCGTCATCGTTACTGACGACGCCGGGCATGACTTATACTCAGTTCGGCCGGATATTATCTACCCTTCGGCCAGCATGATCAAGGTACCCATCCTCTTTGAAATTCTGCGCCAAGCGGCTGCAGGAACAGTATGCCTCCAAGAGACGCTGTCCCCCTCCGCTTCCTGCCGCGTCGGCGGCGCCGGCATTTTAAAAGAGCTAAACCTGTCCCTGCCTCTGAACATCCGCGATTTGTGCGTTTTGATGATCTCCCTCAGCGACAACACCGCCACGAATACTCTCATCGAACGAGTAGGCATGACGGCGGTAAACCAAACGATGAGCAACCTGGGCCTTACCCATACCCGATTGCAGCGCCGCATGATGGATTTTGCCGCCGCCGCAGCGGGACTGCAAAACGAAACCAGCGCCGCTGACATGGCCAAACTGTATCAGCTTCTTCTCCATGCGCAAGGACTGCCGCCTTCGTACGCCGCACTGGCTTTAAACATTCTTAAGAGCCAGCAGATTCGAGACAAAATCCCCTTCTACCTGCCGGAGAGCCTGTCTTTGGCCCACAAAACCGGCACCTTGGACGGCGTCGAGCATGACGGCGGTATTATGTACCTGCCTGCGGGTCCTTTTATTGTCTGCATTTTCGCCGACGGACTGCAAAACAACGCCCACGGGCTGCAGCTCATCGCTCAGATGGGCCGCGCTATCTACGACGCCTTGCTGCAGGAGGAAAGCTAATGCGTATTTCCTTGCGCCAGCTTGCTGTGCTTCTGCTGCTGGTCGTTCTAACCGCCACAGGCTGCAGTCGTCAACCGCAGCAAACCGCAAACACGCTGCGCTATGTATTGGAAGCCGAGCCCGCCACCTTAGATCCGGCTAAATCCACGGCCATCCCGGAATCTTTGGCCGAGCTGCAGCTTTTTGAAGGACTGACCCGTCTGGATGCTAAAGACCGGCCCCTGCCTGGCGTGGCGACGCAGTGGGAAATTTCCGCCGACGGCCTGCGCTACATCTTCCACCTGCGCCCAGACGCCCGCTGGTCTAACGGCGAGGCTCTCACCGCTCATGATTTTGTCTATTCCTGGCGACGCGCTTTAGACCCGGAAACGGCTTCGGAAAACTCCTATATGCTGTACGCGCTGAAAAACGGCCAAGCCTTCAACGAAAAAGAGGCTGCCCCCGAAGACGTCGGCGTCCGCGCTCTGGATGAGCGCACGCTGGAAGTCACTTTGGAAAAGCCCACCGCTTACTTTCTCAGCTTGGCTTCGTTCCATGCTTTTTATCCCGTTCACCGCGCCAGTATTGAAAAAGCGCCGGAAAGCTGGTCTTCCCAAGCGGAAACGCTTATCGGCAACGGCCCCTTTCGCCTGACCGGCTGGGTGCATCACGGCAGCTTATCCTTCGCCAAAAATCCCTACTATCGCGATGCCGCCTCCATCCGTTTGGTCGGCATGTACTGGCCCATCGTGGACGCCCAGGCCACCCGTCTGACACTGGTGGAAACCGGCCAAGCGGATATGATGGTCGAGCCGCCAGTAGTAGAGCATGACCGCCTGCAAAAAGAAGGCCTCCTGCGCATCGCCCCCTATCTGGGCCTCTATTATTACGTTTTCAACACCCAAGCGCCGCCATTTGACCGCCTGGAAGTGCGCCGCGCCTTCGCGCTGTCCTTTCAACGTCAAGCACTGATTACCCACGTAGTCAAAGGAGGCAAGCTTCCGGCCTACGCCTGGGTGCCTCCGGGCCTCACCAATCCGGCTACCGGCCTTGATTTTCGTCAAGAAGGCGGCGATCTAAGCCGCGAAGATGCAGCCGCCGCCAAAGAAGCGCTGCAAAAAGCAGGCTACGGAAATGCGCTGCCGCCAGTCACGCTGCTTTTCAACACCGGCGAAATGCATAAGGCCATCGCCGAAGCCGCTCAAGAGATGTGGAAGCAAAGCTTGGGAGTCGCCGTCACCTTGACCAATCAGGAATCAAAAGTCTTTCTGGCGTCCCGCACGCGCGGCGAGTTCCAAATCGCCCGCGCTTCTTGGATTGGCGACTACGCTGATCCCATGACCTTTTTGGATGTTTTCAAGGACGCCACAAACGACGCCAGGTATCAAAATCCACGCTATAACGCGTTGATTGAAGAGGCGCAAAGCGCGCTCGATCCGGCGCGCCGCATGGCGGCCATGCACGAAGCGGAGCAAATTCTCCTTGATGACGCTGTCATCTTGCCTATTTACTACACCACCCAGCCCTATGTAGCCAGCCCTCGCCTGCAAGGCGTCTCCTGGTCAGTACTGGGCTTGGCGGATTTCAAGGATTCCTACCTATTAGAAAACCGCTAATTTATTCGTATCTCACGCTCAAATGGTCATTTTTCCGTCATACATTGTCAGAAATCCTCGGCAGAGCGCCGCTATGCCTGCGTTTTCTTCCTCGTCTGCCGAAAAAAGCCCTCATTTGAGCGGAGCACTCATTAAATCATCGGCTTTCTTGGAAAATTTCCCAAGATAACCTATAGTCACATGAAAGTACAACTAAAAAAGATCATTTCCATAACCATTTACCTATAGAAAGGTTTAGAGTAATGAAATCATTAATCAAACCGCGCCCGTTACGACAGGGTGATACGATCGGCCTTGTAGCGCCGGCTAGTCCAGGAAAGGCGGAGGAATTGGAGCAAGGCGTGCGCTGGCTGCAGGCGCAGGGCTTCCAGGTCAGCCTAGGCAAGAGCGCCGCTTATACTGACGGCATCTGCGCCGGCGACGATGCCCTACGCGTTGATGATTTGCATACTTTTTTTGCCGATCCTAGCATTGCAGGCATTCTCTGCATACGCGGCGGCTACGGCAGCATGCGTCTTTTGCCGCAGTTGGATTACGAACTGATCAAGCGCCACCCCAAGGTGTTTATGGGCTATAGCGACATTACCGCGCTGCACACGGTGTTGCAGCAGCAATGCGGCTTGGTGAGCTTTCACGGCCCCATGGCGGCTTCGGATTTTGGCCGGGAGCCACTATCTGATTTTACCTGTAAGCACTCGCTTCGAGCTCTTACCAGCACCAACCCGCTTGGCGAGCTGCCCACGCCGCCTGCCGGAGCGACCCCTTTTTTTCTGGTTCCCGGAGAGACGTCCGGCCCTCTGTGCGGGGGCAATCTCAGCTTGATTACCGCCACCTTGGGCACGCCGTACGAACTGGATACTGCCGGACGCATTCTTTGCCTGGAAGAAGTGGGCGAAGCGCCTTACCGTCTGGACAGACTGCTGACGCAGCTGCACCTTGCCGGTAAGCTGCAGGCGGCAGCAGCCATTGTCATGGGCGTCTGCAGCAACTGCGACAGCGAAGAAGACCCGCCCGGCCAGCGCACTGTCGATGTGCTGCGCGAACGCCTTGGTTCTTTAGGCAAGCCTGTTCTTTGCGACGTTTCCTTTGGGCATACGTCGGACAAACTTACGCTGCCTTTGGGCGTCCAGGCTATGGTTTCGCCGCGAGCCGGCCTAGTCCTGACAGAAGCCGCTTTAGAGGAGGCCCCTGCTAATGTTTACTGAAGAAAAAAAACGTCTTTGCCAAAAAGTCGACGCTCTGGAAGCGGAAATGACCCGACTCAGCCTGGCTTTGCACGCACGGCCGGAACTGGGAAATGAAGAATACGAAGCAGCGCAACTTTTGACCGACGCCAGCCGCATGCAAGGCTTTCACGTAACCCAAGGCGTCGCCGGTCTTCCCACGTCGTTTCTGGCCAAACGCGGCGACAGCGGCCCTAAAATCGCTTTTTTAGCCGAATACGACGCACTGCCTGGTCTTGGTCATGCCTGCGGACACAATCTGATCGCTTCGATGAGCTTTGGCGCAGCCGCTGCCTTCGCCGCCTTAACGACAAGCCAAGCACAAACCTATTTTATCGGCTGCCCGGCGGAAGAAACCCAAGGCGGCAAGATCGCTTTGACTAACGCTGGCGTATTTAACGGCTTTGACGCCGTTTTCATTATTCATCCCAGCGACGAAACCACCTTAGGCGGCACATCCCTGGCATCCCACCCCTTATGCGTGCGCTTTCACGGCCGCGAGGCTCACGTAGCCAGCCGCAGCGAACGCGGCATTAACGCCCTGGATGCGCTGGTGCTTTTTTATCAAGGGCTGCAGGGACTGCGGCTGCGTTTTGGCGAGCAAGCACTCATTGCCGGTATCATTACCGCTGGCGGCACAGCGCCCAACATCGTCCCCGCCTTGGCGGAGATGAAATGCACGGTGCGCTCCCTTAGCAGCGACTATTTGGAACAGCAGGTGCTTCCCGCCGTCCGCGCTCTGGCGACCGGCATAGCTGAAGGCACTGGCGCAACGGTAACGTTGGAGCACTATGAACCGCTGTTTAAGGAACTTATCCAGAATACTGACCTTGCGGCTTATTTTGCGGAAAATCTGCGTCTTCTCGGCGAACCAGTCCGCCAGTTGCCAGACAACGACGCTGGCGGCTCCACGGACGTAGGCAATGTCAGCCATGTAGCGCCGACACTGCACCCGGAACTGTCTATTGGGGCCGGTTTGACAGCTCATACGCCTGCTTTCGCCCAAGCCGCCGGTTCCGCTGCAGCCCAAAAACGAGCCCTTATCGGCGCCAAAGCCATGGCCATGAGCGCCTGGGATATATGCTTACAGAACACCAAAAGGAGTTTACTATGAAATTTATTTCTTGGAACGTCAACGGCCTGCGCGCCTGTCTAGGCAAAGGCTTTAACGACTTTTTTCAGCAAAGCGACGCCGACTTCTTCTGCGTGCAAGAAACGAAAATGCAGCCGCACCAAGCGGAATTGGACTTTCCAGGATACGAGCAGTACTGGAACAGCGCCGTCAAAAAAGGGTATTCCGGCACGGCCGTCTTTACTCGTCATACGCCGCTCTCCGTACGCTTGGGCATGGGCCTGGAAGAGCACGATCAGGAAGGACGCCTGCTTACGCTGGAGTATCCGGATTTTTTCCTGGTTAATGTCTACACTCCCAACTCTCAGCGAGAATTGGCGCGTTTGGATTACCGCATGCAGTGGGAAAACGATTTCCGCCGCTACTTGGCAAAGCTGGATACAGAAAAAGCGGTCATTCTGTGCGGCGACATCAACGTCGCCCATCAGGAAATCGACATTAAAAATCCTAAAAGCAATCGCCGCAACGCAGGCTTCACTGATGAAGAACGCGGCAAAATGAGTGAACTCCTCATGGAAGGTTTCACAGATACCTTCCGCTACCTTTATCCAGCGCGCGAAAACGCCTATACCTGGTGGTCCTACATGATGAAGGCCCGCGATCGCAATGTTGGTTGGCGCATTGACTATTTTCTCGTCTCCGACCGCCTGCAGGATCGAATCAAAGAAGCGATGATTTACGCCGATATTATGGGCAGCGATCATTGCCCGGTGGGGCTAGAACTGAAGTAACGAGGATTGAACAAGAGAATCGGAGTCACGTGAGGGTACACAAGAGGAGTACTGGGGCAACGATTTTGAACAGGAGTAGATGGAGTAGAGTGAGGGTACGTTGAGGCTGCGAAATATGAAATTGAACCTCAAAACATAAAATACTAAAAGCCGGTGAAATCCTGATACCAAAGGATTTCACCGGCTTATTTTACGTTACACTAAATACCGTTTTCTACCCTCTTGCGGCCCCTCCGATTCTCCGGTTCTCTTGTTCAAAAAACCCTCGGGCCCTCCCTTTACTCACTCTACTCCTGTTTAAAAACCCGTTACTATTCCCTGCCTGGCAGCAGGGCCAGGGCCTCCGCTTCGGGCACAGGCTTGCTAAAGAGATAGCCCTGCAAATAGTCGCAGCCCATTTCCAGCAAGCATTGACGCTGTTCAGGCAGTTCTACGCCTTCCGCCACGACCAGCAAGCCCATGGAATGAGCCAAATGAACGATGGATTTAACAAGCTGCGTCCGCTCGCCGTCTTCGCCCAGTGTCTTAATGAAAGTCTTGTCAATTTTCAGGGTATGCACAGGCAGATTGTTCAAATAGGTCAAGGAAGAATAGCCTGTACCGAAATCATCCAGTGACAACAGCAGGCCACGCGCCCGCAAACGCCACAGTTTTTCAATGTTTTCGGCCATTTCTTCAATCAATACGCTTTCCGTAATTTCCAGTTCCAGCTGCTTGACGCTGATGCCAGCCTCGGCAATGCATTCGTCCACGAATTCTACAAAGCCGTATTCCATCAACTGCCGTGCGGAAATGTTGACGGCCACCCGCAAATGCCCTTGTCCGTTCGCCGCCAGACGAGCGGCAAACGCGCAAGCTTCCTTCAAGACCCAACGACCAATAGGCACAATCCAACCGCTCTGCTCTGCAAAAGGAATAAATACGTCCGGCGCAATTAAGCCCTTTTCAGGATGCATCCAGCGCAGCAGGGCTTCAAAGCCAATTATTTCGCCATCATTGACCCGAACCTGCTGCTGATAAAACAAGCGCAGTTCGCCCACTTCCAACGCCTGCCGCAGCCCAGCAGCCAGCCAAATTTTTTGATCCGTCTGCGCCAGCAGCGTCCTTTCGTAAAAACACCAGCAATTGCGACCAGCGCGTTTGGCCGCATACATGGCCAAGTCCCCTTTACGCAACAGTTCTTCCATATTCTCGCCGTCTTCGGGATATAAAACAACCCCTACACTGGCGGAAAGGCGCAGTTTGCCTGTACTCACTTCATAATCACGGTACAGATTGCTCACAAGATCTTCCGCCATCTTGACCGCTGCATTCATATTGGCGCCGGGAACAACCGCCACGAATTCATCGCCGCCAATACGCGCTATGTAACAGTCCCTATTCAAGGCCTCATATACTTGGCGGCTGGCGGCGCAGATCACTTCATCACCAATAGAGTGTCCAAAATGATCATTGATATCTTTCAACTCATCCATATCAATGAAAAAGAGCGCTCCCATTTGAGGTTCTTCCACGAGACACTGCGTCAGCTTTTCCTTGAGATTTTCCCGATTTGGCAAGCCTGTCAGCCCGTCAAAATAAGCCAGACGATGCATTTTTTCCTGCACCTTCAAGCGTTCCAGCGCCACTAGGGCTAAATCCGCAAATTGCTGCAGCGTTGCCACATCTTCTTTATGTACAATATGCTCCTGCCGCCAACTGATGGTCAGAACGCCTCGCACCTCGCCCTCCTGAATCAAGGGCAGCATGATCACGCTCTTCAAATCCGTCAGCCGCGCATCGTCCATACGACCGGTGAAAGAGGCATACTCCGGAACGTATAGCAATTCTTTTTGCTCATACACCAAGCCTTCCATGCCTGTTGCCAACGGCTGCACCTCATGGAGGAAAGGCAAGTACGCCCCCCGGCTATAACACATGCGAAAGCCCGGCGTTTTTTCCTCATAAAGAGAAATATAACCGTCTGGCGAGTCTACCAAATACATAGCATTATCCAGAATAACTTCAAACAGCTCTTGCACATCTGTCAAAGGCCGAGTCAAAAGGGCCGTCACTGCTCGATACTGTCGTTCCCGCCGCAGCACCTCTTCCTCCGCTTTCTTACGCACAGCCACTTCCTCTGCCAAGCTGTCGTTTAGCAGCGCCAATCGCTCATTGCTTTCAAGAGCTTCTTCATTCATGGCCAAGAGTTCTTGATTGGCCGCTCCTAGGTCCTGCGTGCGCCGTTCTACTAGGACTTCCAGTTGCCCTTGATACTGAGCCAGCGAATCAATCATGCGGTTAAAATAACCCGCCATTTCTCCCAGCTCATTTCCCTTATGTACCGGCAGGCGCACCGATAAATCGCCGCCGCTGACTTGCCTTGTCGCCTCTACCAACTTCCGAACGGGAAGACTAAAGCGCCTCGCAAGCCACCAGGTCAAACATACAGAAAGCAGCAGCACCCAGCTTCCGAGGAGAAAATTCCGCAGCGACACGTCTTTGATGAAAGCCATGGCAGCGCTTTTCTTTTGTACTACAATCAAACTCCAGGGCGCTGATAAGCCTGGCATGGGAATGCTGCGATACGCGCAAAGGTATTCGTCTCCATCTTTTTCTTCATAAGAGGATATGCCGTTTTCCCCTTGCAAGACGGTTTGCACTATCGTTTCTAAGCCCGCTGGCAAAGTAAAGGATTCCTCTCGCACCACTTCGTTGTTCCCTGCATCGGTGACCATTTTTCCGTTGCTGTCACGCACCAAAACAGCCTTGTGCTTTGACTTATAGTTATAAAGCTCATTTACCTGACGCCGATCCGGATGCGCAATAACCCCGCCGTTACCGTCCAGAAGATAGGCATAGCTCCCGGCGCCGGAATTAAAATTATCCACCAGGTCCTGTACTTTAGATACCTCGATGTCCGCCATTAAAATGCCGTTTAAACGCCCTTCTTGAGAAACATCATGCACAATGGTAGTAATGGGAGCCTCTGTTGTTAAAGAGTAATACGTATCAGATACATAAGACTGCCGCTGCGCCATGAATTTTTTAAACCAAGGTCGTTCCGCCCGATTGCCAGAGACTCCGCTCGAACGAGCCAGTTGATCTCCATCCAAGCTTGTCACCGCCAGCAATTGAAAAAACGGATACTGCCTTACCGTTTCCTGCAGCAACTGTCTCTGCTTGTCTACATTTCCATCAACAACAGTAGGCGATTTAGCCAGCAGCGAATTAACATTGTAGGCATTTTGCATAAATAGAGCTACATTATTGGCCAAGCTATGGGCCATTTGGTAATTGGTCTGCTGCATAGTGCGCTCATATTCTTCGGCCATAAAGTAGTAGCTCAGATACAAAGTAGAAGCCAGCGTCAACACGACAATACCAGACGTAAACAAGACCATCTGACTGCGAATAGTGCCAAAGATTGTCATGCGGCTCCTCCTTTTACTAAGTACATTCAACAGGTCTGCAGCTTTCAACATAAGCCTCTTTGCTTTGTCATTATTTTTTATTTATTTTATTCCACATAGTGGAATTCTCTCTTTTTTGCAAAATTCCTACTTGCATATTTTCTGTATAATATTTTTTGCACTTTCGTTAACTTTTTAAGACTAAGGAACTAAACTTTGTTTAATCCTTCGAGACTTTAGTCTTAACAAGATAACTTTTCCGAACCCCCATCGTTTCCTGTGCATAAAGATACAAAGGAGCTGTCCGCCAAAGGTTTTAACCTTGGCAGACAGCTCCTCTAAAACCAGCCAGATCTTTATGCTTAAGGTTTCACGCTGGCTTTAAATACTTGCTTGCCGTCTTTCATTTCAATAATAACCGCGCTCTTCACAGCGTCATGGGTAGCATTCAAGGTCGTAGAACCGGTGATAGCCGGGAAGTCTTTGGTTTCGGACAAGGCAGCGCGGATTTTGTCCGGCTCCAGGCTGTTGGCGCGTTTGATAGCGTCAATCAGAGCGTTCGCGGCGTCGTAACCCAGAACGGCCATAGCGTCCGGCATCTGACCATATTCCTTTTTATAGGCTTCCACAAAAGTTTTGCAAGCCGGAGAAGTATCTTCGACAGAGTAATGATTGGTGAAATAGGTGTTATTCAAAGCTTCGGCAGTACCCAATTCTACCAGTTTAGGAGAATCCCAGCCGTCGCCGCCCAAGATCGGAGCAGTAATCCCAAGTTCCCGGGCCTGCTTAACGATTTTGCCCACTTCTTCATAGTAACCAGGCACATAGATAACTTCAGCATTCAGAGATTTAATCTTGGTCAAAATGGTTTTGAAGTCCTGATCTTTTTGCAGGTAGGACTCTTCCGCCAAAATGCTGCCGCCGCCTTTGGTAAAGGAGTCTTTAAAGAAAGCAGCCAAGCCTTTGCTGTAATCGCTGCTGTTGTCGATCAGCATAATTGCGCTTTTTACTTTCAACGTGTTCAACGCAAAATTAGCGCCCACAGTTCCCTGGAAGGGATCGATGAAACACATACGGTAGGTATATTGCTTCACTTTACCGCTTTTTTCATCCACAGTTACCTTGGGGTTCGTAGCGCCTACGGCCAGATAAGGCACTTTAGAGGCTTCCGCCACGCTCGAGGCCGCAATGGCGCTTGAGCTGGAGAACGTACCGGTCACAGCGACCACTTTATCCTGCGAAGCCAATTTCGTCATCGCATTGGCCGACTCAGAGGCTTCACTTTTATTGTCTGCAACAATTCCCTGAATCTGTTTGCCTAAAACGCCGCCTTTGGCATTTGCTTCTTTAATCGCCAATTTGGCGCCATTGGTAATGGAAGTTCCCAGAGTGGCGTTGCCGCCTGTCATTTCATTCAACAAGCCGATTTTAATGTCTTTGGAATTAGAATCGCCACAGCCGGCGACCAACCCTACCATCAATACCGCCATCACTATGGCCATCCATTTGATTCCCTTGTTCTTCACAAACCATCGCTCCCTCTCGAAACCACTGATTGACTCAGCCGTTCCTATACTTATTCCTATTTCACCAGCGTTCTTGCGACACTGTAAAACAGACATCCCTGACTCTCTCAAAACAAAAAGAGCCAAACATCTCGTTTGACTCTGAAAAGCACACAAAGCTGCAAATTTTTAGTTCCCCAAAAAAATGCACTTATGGCTCTGTCCTTTTGCCTGAGAGTTTCATCGGCCGCAACCGGCCGACTTGCCCCTTCGGCGCCCTGCTTTGGCAGGGGCTCTCCAGAGTTCCATCCATTTACGGTTTGGCGAATTTTCTAACAAAACTGCTTTCTCCCGCAAACTTCACACGGACACCCGTATTAAATTTTCAATACATTGTTTAGATTATACTAACATGTCTATTTTTTGTCAAGTCTTTGTCCTAAATTTTGTTGTTTGATACTCTCACTTCTATTTTTCGTCACAAACGCCCAAAATTCGAACTTGTCCGTCAGTACTTCGTACAGCCGGCTCTCACTCTGTGCGCGTTTCCAGGGCAAACCGCGGCTGCCGTTTTCCCTCCCAGGCCACCTCTTCAACAAACATGGTCAACGGGCGCACCCAAAGGCCTCCTTCACCGTACAAAGCGCGATAAACTACCAATTCTTCACTGGATTCACTGTGCTTTGCTACCCCCAGCACTTCATATTTATTGCCCTTGAAGTGACGATAAATACCTTTTTGCATGAGCTTCCTCCTTGTCAACAGCTTGTATTTGTTATTATGTAGTCTCTTTTTCCCAGCGTATTTTATACTCTAAACCACTTAAAAGCTTCGCTACTTCCAAATAAGAAAAACTGCCATTCTTCATTTTGGCATGAAAATCTTGGGTTCTCACGCCCAGCAATTCCGCCGCCTGCGCTTCGGTCATGCCTCCTTCGCGCAAAAGCAGCATCCGAATCCGCAACGATAGCTCTTCTCCTGTCATTTCATTCCTCCGTCTTTTTATTTTATACATTCTCTGAAAATTATACATATAAATGTATATCGTAGTTTTATTTTCGTGAATCTATAAAAAAATCAATTTAAATTCTTTAGTCCCCTCAAAGGCGCGACTTATAGCCTGCGTTTTGCAAAGCCCCTTAAAGCGCTGCACTTTCTTAGTCGCTTTCCTTTTTTTATGTTATGATAATAAAATAGGAAAAATTCAATAGTAAAAGGTGTGCTTTGTTATGGATCAAATGAATGACAACCAAAAAACCATCTCCGAACATGCTTACTGGTTTCTTTTCCACAGGGATGAACTGCTGATGAAAGAAAGCGCCGATGGTCTTCTTCTGCCTTCGCAGGAAGACTTGAGCGACCTCCCCTATCTGTCAGCCAAGCATGCCCAATATATAGGCTCGCTTGATTCCAACGCTTGCTTTGCCGCTACCATCGCCAGCGAAGACGTACCGCCTGGATTTGCATTGCAAAAATTACGCGGCGTGTATGGTCTTGTCGATGACGACGCTTTTCGTTTGGCCTTCCGTTCGTACCATGTTCGCACTTGGCTCAAAAACAATCGTTTTTGCGGCAGTTGCGGACAAGCCACGCAGCCGATGACGGAAGAACTGGCGGTTCGCTGCCCGCAGTGCGGTCATATTGCGTATCCGAGAATTTCTCCGGCCATTATTGTAGCGGTTACCAAAGGAGATGAAATTTTACTGGCCCATTCCAACCGCCTTCCTCCCGGACGCTACAGCGTCATTGCCGGCTTCGTAGAACCAGGCGAAACCTTGGAGGAATGCGTGCGCCGCGAGTTGGCTGAGGAAGTGGGTATTGAAGTCACAGACATCCGCTACTTTGGCAATCAACCTTGGCCTTTCCCCGATTCTTTAATGGTTGCTTTTACCGCCACCGCTGTATCCAGCGAAATCACCATCGATAATAACGAAATTTTAGACGCAGGCTGGTACTCCCCGAACAACCTGCCGGATATTCCAGGCAAGGAAAGCATCGCCAGAAGATTAATCGACGCTCATTTAGCCAAGTTCAGTTAAAAATTCATCCCCTTATACGAAAAGGAACAGCCCTTCGCAAATCGGAAGGCTGTTCCTTTTCTATATAGAAGAAGTTGGGAGAGCGTAATTATTAAGGGTTTATTGTTGTTTTATAGGTCTGTTTGCCGTTTTTAAATTCGATAACTACAGCGCTCTTTACCGGATTGTGCTGCCCATCCAGCGATATCTTTCCAGTTACTAATTGCAGTTCTTTCGTCTGCGCCAAGGCGTCGCGAATCTTCATAGGCTCCACGCTATTAGCGCGCTTAATGGCGTCAATCGCCATGTACGCCGCGTCATAACCCAAGACAGCGGGAGCATCCGGCGCTTGCCCGTATTCCTTAGTGTACGCTTCGATGAATTTAACAATCTGCGGGCTCTTGTCATCTGTAGCATAATGATTAGAAAAGAAGGTATTATTTAACGCTTCCGCGCCGGCAATATCAACCAATTTGGAAGAATCCCAGCCATCTCCGCCAATAATCGGAACCGTAATCCCCATTTCTCTAGCTTGTTTGATGATCTTTCCTACATCTTCATAATATCCAGGCACAAAGAGAACATCTGGATTTGCCGCTTTCAACTTTGTCAAAGTCGCTTTAAAATCCTGGTCTTTCTGAAGATACGCTTCTTTGGCAATGATTTCGCCGCCAGCTTTCACAAAGCTTTCTTCAAAAAATTGCGCCAGCCCCTTAGAATAGTCAGCGCTATTATCAATATAAATGGCCGCTTTTTTCGCATTTAGCGTCTGCGCAGCAAAGGTCGCCATAACGGTTCCTTGGAACGGGTCAATGAAACAAGCCCGGAATGCAAATTCATTTACTTTGCCATTATCAACGGTTACCTTAGGATTCGTAGAAAATGGAGTAATAAAAGGCGTCTTATTACTGACAGCAATCTGCGCTCCAGCAATCGTATTGGAACTGGCCCCAGCGCCCAAAACCAACGACACTTTATCCTGCGTCAACAATTTAGTCATGGCGTTAGCGGATTCCGACGGTTCCGATTTATTATCGGCAACAACAAACGTCACTTGTTTACCCAAAATGCCCCCGGCTGCGTTGACTTCTTTAAGCGCCAGCTTAATACCATTAGCCATCGACTGCCCGTAACTCGCCGTGTTACCCGTCATTTCCAAATTCCCGCCAATTTTTATTTCTTTGGAATTCCCTGGTCCGCCGCAACCGGCGGCTAAAATAGTCATACTCAATAATGAAATACCAATCCATTTTTTCAACATGTCTATCCCCTCCTTATCTGTATGCCGCTTCTACCCCTCCGCCTGCAATGCCGCTCATCACCACCATCGTCAAAATCTCTCGCTTATGCAAAATGGCGCCCCAAGACCTTTAAGGGTCTTGAGGCGCCATCGCCAGCCATTCTCGTTTTTTTAGCGTTCTTAAATAGTTAAAAATTCTTTATCTACGGTTGTCAGCACTTCATCCATAATCGCCATATTTTCACGCAGTTGCTCTTCCGTAATAACCAGCGGCGGCGCTACTAAAATCATATTTTCATGAGAGTACGTCATGAATCCTTTAGCGGCCAACATTTTAATGATCCGCCCCATCAGCCCTTGAGGATCTTTCCCGTAGGCAACCAAGGGCTCTTTGGTTGCTTTGTTTTTGACTAGCTCAATCGCGGAGAATAGCCCCAGATAGCGCACATCTCCTACACAAGCGTGTTTCTCTAACATATTATCCAACAAGCTTCCGAGCGTCGCGCCTGTTTTCTCTACTTTTCCCAAAATGTCCAAGTCTTGATATTGTTGCAAAGCCGCTACGCCAGCAGCGCAAGCTAGCGGATGACCGCTATACGTTAACCCGCACAAAAGAGTATGATCGTCAAAGTAAGCGGCAATTTTTTTACTGACCGCCACCCCGCCCAGCGGCACGTATCCGCAAGTGACTCCTTTCGCAAAGGAAATCAAATCAGGTTTGACATCCCAGTGTTCAAATGCGAACATTTTCCCAGTTCGCCCAAAACCGGCCATTACTTCATCGCAAATCATCATAATGCCGTAATCATCGCAAATCTTCCGCACGCCTTTAAGATATCCGTTCGGAGGAATAATGACGCCGTTAGAGCCGGTGACCGTCTCCAAAACAATGGCGGCCACATTTTGAGGTCCTTCGTATTCAATCTGTTCGCGCAGCTTGGAAACATAGTAGTCAGCACCTTGCTCCTCGTTGGCAAAAGGAATACTTTCACGGTACAAGTATGGGTCAAAGAACTTCACAAAGCCCGGAATTCCAGGTTCTAAGGGATACCGCCGCGGCTCCCCCGTTAAATTTCCAGCGCCGTAAGTCGAGCCGTGATAGCTGCGATAACGACTGAATACCTTATTGCGCCCGGTAACCATGCGGGCCATCTTAACGGCATTCTCGTTTGCGTCGGCACCGCCGTTTGTGAAAAAAACTTTTCCCACGTTGTCCGGCATCAAATCAATAATCATTTTTGCCAAAATTGAGCGAGACTCCACCGCATAGCTGGGCGCAATAAACGCCAGTTTCTCCGCTTGTTCTTGAATGGCTTTGACGATGGCGGTGTTGCCATGTCCTAAATTCATATTTACCAACTGCGAAGACATGTCAGCATAACGACGTCCGTCATAATCCCAAAAATAAATTCCTTCGCTTTTAGCGACGGGAATGGGATTGAGAGCTCCTTGTTTGGACCAGGAATGCAGGTTGTACTGCAAATCTTGCTCTTTTATCATTTCCCCTGTCATCATGACCAATTCCCCCTTAATAAATGCTCTTGTATAAAGCGAATACTTCCATTTCTAAAGGCTTGCGCGGATTTACTTTGGCACTGCCGTTGTTATAAGCATCTCGAGCCATCTTGGGCAAATCTTCTTCTTGCACCCCGTAATCGCTCAACCTCTTTTTTAAAGGCAATCGTTCCAGCAATCCGGCCACATACCGCACAACCGCCTCAGCCTCTGTTTCGCCAATCTCCATCGCCTCAGCCATGGCTGCATAACGTTCTTGCCGTTCTCCTTGGTTATATTCCAGCACAATCGGCAATAGCATGGCGTTTGCCTCTCCATGCGGAACTCCATAATACGCTCCCAACGGTCGAGACATAGCATGCACCAAGGCTACCGAAGAATTATTAAAAGCCAAGCCGGCACAAAACTGTCCTAACAGCATGGCTCCTCGGGCCGCGCTGTTTTGTGGCTCCTCCGCCGCAATGAGCAAATTTTTCGCAATCAGCTTTATTGCCGCTAAACTCCATACATCACTCAACGGCGTCGCCTTATCCGATAGATACGCTTCAATTGCGTGAGTCAACGCATCCATACCTGTCGCAGCCGTAACAGAAGGAGGCATAGATAACGTCAGCTCCGGATCCAGCACTGCTAACGCCGGCATCAAGCTTTCATGACCAATCGCCATTTTCTTCTTCCGCGCCGGATCGGTAATAATCGTCCATTTCGTCACTTCACTGCCAGTGCCGGCCGTCGTCGGAATCGCAACCAACGGCGGGCTCGCTTTTTGTGGAACTGCCGTTTCATAATCCGCGATATCTCCGCCATTGGCAATCAGCAAGCCCGCAGCTTTCGCCGCATCCAACACGCTGCCACCGCCAGCCGCAATGAGATAGTCGCACCCGGCAGCGACATACGCCTTAGCACTCGCCTCTACCGTCGCCACATCCGGATCGGAAGGAACTCCCTCAAATAGAGCGTAGTCTCCTTGCACTGAGGCAAGCAAGGCCTCCAGCGCACCGCTGCGTCGAAAAGATCCGCCGCCGATTAGAATCATTGGCTTTTTTCCCAGAAGAGCCAGTTGTGGTGCTATCTCACTCAGCACGCCTACGCCGTGCATCACTTTTGGCGTACACAAAAACATGGCCGTCTCCATCTACTACTCCTCCTAGTACGCAGGCCAAAAAGAAAAAGCTTCGCTCCTGCGAGCAAAGCCTCATTGCTTAGTCTGCGTCTCTTTTTGAATGCTTCTTTAGTTGGAGTATAGCATCGTAAACAAGCCGCTACAATCATTTCTGACACAAGGTTGTTTGTGCTCCAGCACATTCCGTGTCCGATTCGTCGAGTTAAAACAACACTTCCTTGATTTTCAAAGCCAACATTAGCTGCAGTCGATCTTCGCTGCCTGCCAAATCACAGCCTGTAAGCTCCCGTATTTTCTTGAGCTTATAGTTTATGGTATTGCGATGAACATAAGTCAGCTTAGCCACAGCCTGCACGCTGCCATCTTGTTCTAAATAACAACGCAGCACTTCAAGATAATCTGTACTGTGCACCGCATCATACGCTGCAAGGCGTCCTAATGTTTCTTCATACAACTCCTGCAACACCATCTTTTGTTCTCCTGACAAGAGTAATTTGTAAATTCCCAACTCTCGATAAAAAGCTTTGGTCCAATGGCGCTGCTTAGCCATTTGCACCGCCGCCAACGCCTGTTGATAGCTGCGCGCTAAATTCATAATTCCGCTTTGATTCCGACCCACGCCTGCATAGATATTGCCGTAACCAGGTTTTTCGCCAAGCGCCCCCAGTCTTTCCGCGCAAAGCTCCTGCTCCGCTTCCGACAAGCCCGCTAAAACAAGCACCAACTGACCGCCATGCTTAAATACGCTATATTTCTCAGCCAGACGGCTAATCGTATTTTCCGCTGCAAAGCGCCACAGAGAAAGGCTTTCGTCGCCGCCAAGCCGTTCTCCCGCCAAAACGATTACGCAATAATCGTTTTTTCCCGAAAAGCCATGGCTTTCCAGCTGCGCCATATATTTCTCGCTGTCCGCCGGAAAAAAAATAGCGTTTTTAAACGCTGCAGAAACTGTCATTTCAGTCTGTTCGCTTTGAAAAATTCGCCGACAAATGTCCTGTGTCACATCCACTAAGCGGACATTCCAAGGCACAGTAAAAAGAGGCAAACCCAATTCCTGACAATAAGCGCTTGTTTCCGGCGGAACCATTTTTATATATGGCCCTACGTTCACCACTAAGCCGCTAGCATTGTGCTTCACCAGTTCTTGCACAAATTCATTCAACCAACCTTCGCGTCGCTGAGCAATCCCCGTAGTAAATACGAGTTCGCTTCCATGCAGAAAGTCCGCTACTTCCACATCTTCAATCATATGAACCCAATTCACCAAATTATCCAGATTTCGCGCTCCAGCCACCAGCTCCATCTGATACAACTTGCGAGTCTGCTTATATAGCCGTCCTAACCGAATCGCCATACTCACTCCACCCTTGCATCCGCTTGACTGCTCCCCAAAGCAGCCATCCTTTTTTGCACGCTTCTCAGGCGCAAAGCCAAGGCCACGGCTCCCGCCGCCAAGCCAACGATAAAACCGACCCAATAGCCAAAGGGACCCCACGAAGTATTTGACAATACCATGCCTACAGGCAAAGCCAATCCCCAATAAGAAACCAAGGCCACCATAAATGGTACAATCACTTCTTTATAGCCCCGCAAAATCCCCTGTATCGGCGCCGCCACCGCATCGGAAAGCTGAAAAAACGCCGCATACAACAAAAACTCGCGCGTCAACTGCAGTACGCTTTCATCTTTCGTGTACAATGCCGCCACCTGCTCGTTGCCGGCCCACAGGCCCAAAGCGCAAAACAAGGCCGCCACCAGAGCCACGGCAACGCCTAACACGGCGTACTGCCTAGCATCACGCCAGCGCCCCGCACCTACCTCAAAACCAACCACAATGGTCAGGGCCATGCTCATACTGAGCGGCAACATATAAACCAAGCCGGCAAAATTAATGGCCGCCTGATGCGCGGCAATGGTCAACGTACCAAAAGCCGCCATAAATACCGCGACAACGCCAAAAATACTTGTCTCGCAAAAAATCGCCGTTCCCAAAGGCAGCCCTAGACGCAGCTGCTCTTTCCACATAGCCGGCGACGGCGCTTGCCATTTGTCAAAAATCCCGTACCGGCAAAAAGGAGGCAGCCGGTGCACTACCCAAAATGCCGCCAGCAAAATAAGCCAATACGTTACTGCCGAGGCATAACCGGCCCCTACGCCTCCCAGCTTGGGAAACCCGAAATGACCAAAAATCAAGGCATAGTTCAACGCGATATTGATCGGCAAAGCTCCCAGGGTCACCAGCATGGTAATCCGCGTATAGCCCAAAGCATCGATAAAACATCGCAACACGGACCCTGCAAATAACGGCGCCATGCCTAATGAAATAGCCCCTAAAAACGCAAAGGCGATCCGTTGCACCTCTGCTTCTAACCCCATAGCCTGCAACGCCGCAGGCAGGACAAGCCAGCCCGCCGCCGTTGTCACCACTGCCAGCATCCCGGCTAGATATAAGCCCTGCACAACCACCGCCGCCATATCTTGGGGACGCCTGGCGCCATGCAGCTGCGCCACCATCGGCATAACCGCCAGCAAAACACCCGTTAGACCGGTATAGACAGGGAGCCATAAATTGCTGCCAATGGCTACGCCAGCCAAATCCTGCCGGCTGGCATGGCCGGACATGGTTGTGTCAAAGAAATTCATCGCACTCAAGGAAATCTGGGTAATCAGCACCGGCAGCATTACCGACAGCAATTGCCGCAGTTTTTGCTTCCAGGTAAAGGTTTGTTTCATCCTTTTTTCTTTTTCCTCGCCTTGTACTCTTCATAGCGGCGTTTTCCTTCGCCAAAGGCCTCCTCTTCTTCGGGCGTCTCCAAAATCAGCTCCGGCACCATATTAGGCCGAGCCTTCTTGTCCAAGGAAACCATTGTAAAGTAAGCGGAGAGCGCCTTCTTGCGGCCCTCGCACTCCAAGTCCTCCACTTCCACGTTGACCGCTACTTCCATAGAAGATTTGCCGGCAAAAACCACCTGTGCCGTACAAATCACCAAATCGCCAATAAAAATCGGCAGATGAAACTCCAACTCGTCCACGCGGGCCGTCACCACATTAGAACGGGCATAACGCCTGGCCGCGGCATACGCCGTGGAATCCATCAATTTCATAATCTCGCCGCCGTGAATATTACCCGCAACATTAGCCTGACTAGGCATCATTACTTCACTGATCACTAACTGCGATTCACTGGATGTTTTCTTGCTGCTCATAAACTGCCTCCTCTAAGTCCCTCATTTTTCACGGGCGGCCTTATGCTGCTGAATTTTCTCCTCCGCCGCCTGCTGCGCTTCTTCCAAGGTCGCATAGGTCACTTGGCCGCTGGCTTTCCAATAAGAATAATACTCCCAACCGCCGCGTTCCTTAATTTCAACCGTAAACCGTCCTTCTTCATGCCGCTCCAGGATGACGCTATAGCCCGCTTCCTCACCAACCCACTCCCGTTTGATAATGCCCCAATCAACGGTCTCTTGATAACGGTAATCCATAGTTGCCGCCTCCTTTTTTTGCATTAACCCCAAAGAACGCTTGTCATATATTTCGCCGCGCGCCTGTAAATGCCTTCAATACGGTCCGTATTTAACGCGAGCTTTACAAGACCACGGAGCTCATTTCTCAGCTTCTGGTCCTACTAACGCCGCCGCTACTTTGCGCAGTTCCACCTCACCGCCTCGCCCTTCCAGCACCAATACGCGCCCTTCGCGAGATAGTACAAGACGATTCGCTCCCAAGACAGCGGCCGCTCGCTGCAACGCCGCCTTTTCTTGCAGCCGTTCCGTCCGCCACTGTGTCACTGCCACTTCTTGCGGCGTATCCTGACGGTATACATGACGCCATATTGTTTTCTGCCCGTCATGCCAAACTACATCCGCCGCCTCCCCAGGCAATACCAATGGCTCCGTCCGTTCTTCAGGCAGCCTTACAGTCCGCATGGCATACAGTTTAACGCGGTTTGACGCTTGTTCCGACTGTTCCGACCAAGCAACTACGGCTCCGCTGCTTTCGTTGCCCGCTTCCTCAGCAACCGCTGCAGCCGCCGCTAAAATCGGCATTGCCGGCATTACAGCCGCTTCTTCTCTTGCTTGGGGGATCAATGGCTGCACAGGCTCCGCTTTGCGTTCCACCGCCACAGCAGCGCTGCGCAGCGGCGCCACCACTACCTCTGTTGTCTGCGGCGTTTCTTTCGGCGCAACCGCCACAGGAGAAGGCGAGGAAGGAAACAGCTGTAAGGCCAGCAGTACCGATGCCGCCAGGCCCAGCGCACCGGCATACAGCCAACTCCGCTTCCTTTGCGGCGACAAGCCGGACTTCTCCGGTACAGGAGCTTCCTGCAGCAAAGCTTGCGCTTCCAACAGCTCCAAGGTTTCCTGCAACAACTGCGGCGGCGGTTCTACGCTTTGCCTCACCCAGCACGCCGTCTCCAGCAAATCGTCTAATTCTTCTGCTTCCTGTTGCTCCGTTTTTTCAGCATTCAGTCGATCCAACGCCGCAGACAAGGCTTCTTGCTGTTTCTTATTTTCTTCTTCTAGGTGCCGGCTCATTTCCTCACCTCCTCTGATTCTAAAAATCCTCGCACCGCCAAACGCTTCCGCACCTGCTCCAGCGCCCGCAACTGCAGCATCTTAACGGCCCCTTCGGACTTGCCCAGCGCCGCCGCCGTGTCCTTGACCGAAAAACCTGCCAGCAATCGCCACTCCAGGGTCTGTCGCTGTTCTAACGGCAGCTCGCCCATCACTTCTTGCAAAACGATTTGCCGCTCTTGTCGCAAAGTCCAAGCTTCCGGCCCCTCTTCAACCGGCAGCTGCTGCTTGCATTCTTCCAACTCTACCAATACCGGCTTGCGGCCGTTCTTGCGCCAATGGTCCACCACCAAATTGCCTGCAATTCGATACAAAAAGCTTTTGAACGAAGCTCCATTCTGCCGATATTGCGGCAAAGCGCGTACAAGGCGCAGCCAGGTTTCCTGCGACAACTCCTTGGCTTCCTCCCTATCGCCCACCTTGTAGGCCAAAAAACGGTATAAAGGCTGCCAGTGCAGCGCCACTAAGGCGTTCACCGCCTCACGGTCTCCTGCCTGGGCCTTATCAATCAAATCCGCTTCTTCCTGCACTAGCTCACCTCCTTCTACGTATAGCAAAAGAGCTGTCCAAGCAGATATGCGGACAGCCCCTATTTCACTCTTACCTATTTGCGCTCTAGAAAATCAGGAGAATAAATTAGTGGTTCCCAATACAAGTTATCACGCCGTCGCGGTATTCCGGCACCAATGGAACTGCATCAATTTCAAAGCAGCGGCGGACATCCTCCATGCGGTTAAGATCCTGCAGACGCTGACCGTTGCGGCTGACAACCGCCGTTTCCAAAAGACAAGCTTCCGCGCCCGCGTATAGCATCATCGCCGCTCGAGCCGCATCAGTCAGCTCCGCTTCCGGCTGCAGTTGGGCTAGACGCTGCAACAGCAGTCCGGCGCACAAGGAATCCTCTAAAGAAAACAAACCATCCGTACCGGCGCAAACTACAAGCACATCCTTGCCGGCTTGCGCAGCCTCTTCACAAACCGCCGAGGCGTTTAAAAAAGAGCCGATCAATGTCCGATACGCGCCGTCTGTCGCCTTGATAGCTACTGTGCCGTTGCTTGTTGTAGCTATGACAACACGTCCGTCCACAACTTCCGCTGCATAATCGAAGGGAGAATTCCCCAGCTCACAGCCTTCCAAACGCAACGACTGCCGCTCGCCAGCTAAAAGAACAGGCTCATCCTGCTCCTGCGCCGCCTGCCGGGCGTCTTCCAAGGAAAGCACCGGAATGATCGCTTTACAGCCATTTTTCATTCCTGTAGTCATACAAGTCGTCGCCCGGAAAATATCCAGCACAATACAGAGCGTCTCCTGCAAATCCATGCCCTGTACTTCCGCGGGCCGAAAACACACATCCAGTTTCATCCTAGTTCCTCCGCCAGTTTCCTCTTTTAAGGTTCTCAAGAGTTCCTTAGTTTGCGCCGCAGCACTTTTTATATTTCTTACCGCTGCCGCACGGACATAATTCATTTCGTCCAATTTTATCGGCATTCACTACAGGCTGTTTCTTCTTAACCAGATCTAAGTGACGATCTTCAACACCCTGAAGACGCAGTTCCTGCGGCGCATGGCCTTTCAGCACCCACAACGGCGTTTCGTTATGCAGGGAAATCAGCGCCTTCGTAAGACCCTGTACGACTTCCATATTGGGGAATTCCAACGCTTCGCCCAATTCCTGCAATAACAAGGACACATCTTTGTCGTTGCGAATCATTTCTACGCTATATGCGGCCAATTCTCGGGCCACCTGCCGATCCAACTCCCAATTGCTCTGAAATACTTCCAACAGCTCTTGGAAGGCCGGATACTCTTCCACAAAGTCCGCTTTTCCCGCCGCATACAATTGCTCATACGAAAACGCCGCAAAAGGCAAGGAACTGCGCAATTCCTGCTCTTCTCGAACAGCCTCCACGTCATCAACGCGCCAATCCCACCAAAGCCCTTCGCCACAAGCAATATCGCCGTCACTATATAAACGGTACCAGGATAGCACTCCTAAGATTTCTTCTTCCACTACTTCTTTGCCTGTAAGAGTCTCTAAAAACGCCTTAATTTCTTCTGTCGACAATACACCGTAGTAATGGAGCAAACCGGTCGTCAAACGAGTCCACTGCTCATTGCGGGCGGCAACCTGTCCCAAGCCTTCCTGATCAAAACGTTCAAACAGCGCTGCAAGCTCTTGCGGCAAAAACACCGTTTTCCCCGCAGGGAATGTGCCTCGAAATACCCAGCCAACCGTTTCCAGTTCCCGCCAAAGATGATTCTCTTCCTCGCCGACAAAACGCAGTCCGCCATCAGCAATCGTCTTCTTCAGCCATTGATATTGCACCAAGTCCAACAGTTGAAACAGCGCGGGCGCCCGCAGCAGCAAAGCCTCCGCCAATACTGGCACCAGTTCCTGCTTTTTCAGCGAGCTGACACCTGCAAGACCCATATTCTGACGAAGCAGCGTAAGCTCCGGCATAGTGCTGGCTGACAGCGCTTCGACCAGCCCCGGTCTGTCGCTATAGGTATGACGCCAACGTTTTTCTTCCTGTTTGGCCGCTTCTTGCTCCGCCTTTTTAGCCTCTTCCTCTTGCAAGCTCAAATGCGCTTCGCTTTCCTTTGCTGTTTCTTTCATTATGCTCCTTCTTTCCTTTCTAATTATGCGATTTATTACGCGGCAGACTTCTTGTCTTACAAGGGTCTGTTCTTTTTATAAGCATAGATGATTTCCCGATTCTTGTCTACTCTTGAAGGCTCCCTCTTGCAAATCTCCACGTACAGCGTCATGTAAAAAGCCTGACGGATATAAAAAAAATACAGCAAGCCTTTTTTCATAAGCTTGCTGCATACCCCTGTTGTTTATTTAACAACACGCCTTAGCTGAAGCTTGTACATACAAATGTACAATCCCCCATTTTCTAAGCGTAGCTATCTGAGAATCCGACAAACACACGCCTTTATCCAACAAGATCATTCCCTGTGAAGAAACAACTTCTTTCGCCAGCACCATACCGCTTTCTACTTCGGCTACCGTGATCTTTTTCATGTTCCGTCTCCTTTCTCACAAAAATCAGCCGCACCGCCCAAAACAAAAAACTGCTTCAACCAAGGTTGTTGCAGTTTACGTACGCTTCACAAAAAGCAGCAACCTGGCAATCCTAGGCTTCCCAGCCCTTAGACCCACGGCTTTGCGTCCTTGCTTTTCAGCAAGTTTGCCAAATTTGTAATTTTTTAGTATTTACACTTTCATTTTACACAATTTTTTTATATATTACAAGTTTTCTTAGTACTTTAATCCCTGGTTTTTACATATTTTAAATACGACCATAGTCTTATGGCGTTAGTAAAAACGCCGCCTGAAAACCTTATACAATTCCACTATGTTTCATACGCCTGCTTTGCGCCGCTCAAAGTAGAAATGGGCTTGAAAATTTTTCGGCATCAAATACGTTTGCGGCGTCTCGCCTACAAGTCTTTTAAATTCTTTGCTGAAATGCGCTTGGTCATAGTAGCCTCCAGCCAACGCTAGCGGCAAATACGAGTAAGTCCTCCCCAGCATCAAGGAGCGCAGCGTCCGCTCAAACCGCGCTAGTCTCTGAAATACCTTCGGCGTTACGCCAACACCCTCTTTAAATTTACGCAACAACGTTCTTTCACTGCTAAACACCACTGAAGGCAGCATGCCCAAAGGAGTCCCCGCATAAATCCGTCGCACTGCTTCATCCAACCAGTCATCCTGCTTCCGATACCGGTCTAGTAATGCTAGCATCCCACCCTCTACTGCCGCCACTCGTTCCGGCAGATCTCGCGCCTCTAGCGCTTGTTGCAACCAAGCCGTCCGTCCTGCTTTCCATATCTGCGACGCTTCGCCAATCTGATCTGCAAATAGCGCTATGGACTCGTCGCAAAAATGCCGAAAAGCGCCTGCCCGAAAACGCACAGCAAAAAAGCCCACTGCGCCATGAGCTGCATTTTGCCAGCTTTTGCTTCGCGGCGTTACAACATAAGCTCGGGGCAGAAGAAGTTCTTGATCCAAAGCGCGCGCCCGCCAAGGGGTTCCAAAATGAAGCATCAACTCATGACCGGTACCAGGCAAGCGCCGCGGCGCAGAAGGCTCCTCTGTCCAGCACCAATAGCGATCAATAAACGGCCGCAGCGCCGAACAAGGCGTAATTTCATTGCAACGCATGGTCATTATCCTTTCTCCTAATCAAGAAAACCAGCGGAATCCGTATTTTAACAGGAGCACAGGGAGTAAAGGGAGGGTACGTAGAAGATCACCGCAGCATCCATGGAACGTAACAAAGTTACCTCTTCGCTGCACGAAGAGGTAACTTCACCTTGTACTCGTTTCAGGAGTTCTTAAAACAATTCATCCCCGCTGCGATGTCCTAAGCCTGGGTGCTTGTCAAAACGCACAACGCCGACGGCAATCTCAGGACCTACGGCTTTTTGCACCAGAGCCACGCCCTCGCTGCCAAAGCCGCCGCAAAGCTCAATAGCCCCAATTCCCTGCGTTTTCAGCTCCTGCGCCGCTGCTACGGCAGCCGCATAGTCCGCCACACCCACAACCGTCAGCTCTACCTGCGGTGTTTTGACCTGGGCCCGATGTTTTTGCGCTTCCGCCTCCGGCGCCACGAATAAAAATGCCGCTTTCAATGCCATGCCCGTTCCCTCCTAAGTAGTTGCCTTTTAATGCTCAGCAACCTTACTTATATAGTACATCGGACAAACAAAGACGGCTTGTAAAAATCCGCCATTAAAGCTCGGTTTCGCAATATTCCTCGCCAGCCTCTTTGACACAGGCCGTTCCACCGGACCAGTCGGCAATTCTAGAAAAAAAAGCTGTGTCTTCCGGGCGGTGCAATACATATAGCGTCACCTGTTCCGCAAAGACCTTCTCTTTGATTGCATAGCCATCGCGGCCTAAATGGTGCTCCAAAACCGACATTAAACCGTAGTCGCAGGAAACGGCGCTGCACGCATAGGGCTCGCAAAAAACAACGCCTGCAGCCGTTACGCCTTCGGAGGCGGCTTTTCCGTAGGCGCGGATCAGTCCGCCTGCGCCCAATTTAACGCCCCCAAAGTACCGCGTTACGACGAGCACCGTATCAGTCAGGTTTTGTTTTTTCAGCACTTCCAGCATCGGCTTGCCCGCCGTCCCCGTCGGTTCGCCGTCGTCATCGGCTTTCTGCTGCTCGCTGTGCTTGCCGACGATGTAGGCTGCGCAATTGTGCGTGGCGTCCGGATGCTTTTCCCTAATTTGTCGAATGAAAGCAACCGCTTCTTCTACCGTCGCCGCTCTGGCGGCATACCCGATAAAAAGAGAACGATTGATCTCAAACTGCGCTTCACCATATCCCTTAACGCATCGATGCGACTGCAATGCACTCATAGCTTCCCTCAAGGAGTAACAATGGTAATTTTTTTCATAACCACATCGGTCTGCGGCCGATCTTGAGCGCCTGTTTTCACCTTGCCAATGGCTTTCACCACATCCAAGCCTTCTACTACCTTGCCAAAGATAGCATGCTTGCCGTCCAGCCAAGGCGTAGCGTCCAGCGTAATGAAGAACTGAGAGCCGCCGCTATTAGGGCCGGCGTTGGCCATGGATAAGATTCCCGCGCCGGTATGTTTCAGGTCTTTATGAAATTCATCAGGAATCACATACCCCGGTCCTCCGGTACCATTGCCCTTGGGATCGCCCCCTTGAATCATAAAGCCGTCAATAACACGATGGAAAATCAAGCCATTGTAAAAGCCTTTGTTCACCAAGGAAATAAAATTCTGCGCTGTCCGGGGCGCCTTATCTTCAAACAGTTCCACTTTAAAGGTTCCCATAGAGGTTTCAAAAACAGCCAGACTGTTTTTCTTGTTCGGATCCGCTGGCGGCAAGGATGTGTCTGCTTTCACAGGCTCCGTTTTTTCCGCCGTTTTGCTTCCAGGACCAGCGCAACCGGTCACCGCGGTTAAGCAAAACAGAAATGTCACAGCCAAAATCAACATCTTTTTCATTAATAAGAACCTCCATTTTGTTTTAGAGTGAAAATATTGAACAAGAGAACCAGAGTCGCGAGAGGGTCCGACGGAGGGTTACGGAATTTAACAGGAGTACGACGGTGCTGGAAGCACCTAGGGTCGGTTGCGCCATGGAAGGCATGGCAACCGACGTCTACTGCTCAAAGTGAGGGCACGACTGAGACTGCGGTGGCCGTGATTGTATTTGAGACTTTTTTTGGAGCAAGACGGTCCGCAGGACGCAAAAACAGGAGGCGACGGAAAAAAGTTCCGTATGTCTGAGCGCCAGCGAGTTCGCGGAACTGCCGGCGACTCCTATTTTTGCGAGTCGCGCGGAAATCTTGTCTCAAATACAGTTATGCCGCCGTATATTCCGCATAATCTTGAAAAATCCTTTCGCGTATTTCGCGGTTCGTTTTGTTAATCCTGGTATATTTAAAGAAACCTCCCGCAGGTCCTGCGGGAGGTTCAATGATTCAGTCTACGCTGTCCAGCGCGGCAATCGCCGGCGGTACAAAGGCCAACGGCTTTTCTTCCACTTCCGTAGGCAAGCCGATTTGATCCAGCAGTTCGATAAAGGGTGCCGGATCCAGTTCCTCCACATTGACCATATGCTTTACATCCCAGTCGCCCCGGGCGACTAGAATAGCCGCAGCCGCAGCCGGTACGCCTGCGGTATAGCTGATGGCCTGAGCCTCTACCTCTTGGTAGCATTCCGCATGGTCGCAGGTATTGTAAATGAAAATCTCCCGTTTCTGACCGTCTTTCATGCCGCTGATAAAGTTACCGATACAGGTCTTGCCGGTATAACCAGGCGCCAGAGAAGACGGGTCCGGCAGGAGGGCCTTCAGCACTTTCAGCGGGACTACTTCCGTGCCGTCCGGCAGGCGCACCGGCTTTTCCGAAGTCATGCCGAGATTGGTCAGCACGGAAAAAACGTTCAGATAATGATCGCCAAAGCCCATCCAAAAGCGGATGGAGTTGGCATCTATGTTCTTCGACAGCGAGTGCAATTCGTCATGGCCTGTAAGGTATACCGGGCAGCTTCCTACTACCGGGAAATCATAGTCCATGCGAATGGAATGAACTTTTTGCAGCTTCCACTGACGCTCATCCCAAGTCCAAACCTTTTTAAACTCCCGGAAATTGATCTCCGGATCAAAGTTCGTGGCAAAATACTTGCCATGGCTGCCGGCATTGACATCCAAAATATCAATGGTATCAATGGTGTCGAAATATTTTTGCTGCGCCAGAGCACACCAGGCGTTAACCACGCCAGGATCAAAGCCTGCGCCTAAAATAGCGGTAACGCCTCTTTCCGCACAGCGCTCTTTGCGCTTCCACTCATAATTTTCGTACCATGGCGGGTTTTCGCAAACCTTGTCCGGTTCTTCATGGATGGCTGTATCCATATATACAGCGCCTGTTTCGATGCACGCCTCCAACACAGACATATTGACATAGGATTGTCCCAAGTTAAGAACAATCTCCGATTTCGTGTCCTGAATCAAGGCGACCAGTGCCGGAATATCCAATGCGTCCACCGCGCGGGAATAGAGCTTTTTCGCAGTATCCTTCAGATGGTTTTTACGCAGCACGCTTTCAATAATAGCGTCGCATTTGGACTGGGTCCGCGAAGCAATGCAAATATCTCCCAGCACATCGTTGTGCATTGCACACTTATGAGCTGCCACATGAGCCACGCCGCCAGCACCGATGATCAAAACATTTTTTTTCATTTCTTCCTCCCTTTGCTTGTCAAAACGTTCTAAGACAAAGCCGTTCTAAAATCCTCGTAGCTAAAAGATCGCACGCACTCCAGCGTACCATCCAACCGTTTTACAACAATCGCTGGCATCTGCAAGCCGTTAAACCAATTCTTCTTTACCATTGTATAGCCAGCCGCATCAATCAGACGAATTTCACTGCCGATTTCTAAATCCCGTTCAAAGTCAAAGGTCCCGAAAACATCGCCCGCCAAGCAAGAGCGTCCAGCTACCATGTAACGACGCTTTGCCTCCTGGGGCTGCTCCATTTTCCCTTCCAGACGATAAATCAAAAGATCCAGCATGTGCGCCTCCACTGACGCATCTACAATGGCAATGTCCATTTCGTTATGAACAATATCGACTACGCTTGTTACCAGTTCCGCACAGCCAGTAATCGAGCTTTCGCCTGGCTCCAGGTAAATTTGCACACCGTATTGTGTGGCAAATTCCTTCAGCAAGGCCGCAAACTCTTCTATCGGATACCCTTCCTTGGTAAAGTATAGGCCGCCGCCCAAGCTCACCCACTGCAGCTGGTGTAAAAACTCTCCATAGGTTTCCCCTAAACGCTGCAATTGCTCCCGAAATGACGACACGCTGTCGTTTTCGCAGTTGTAATGAAACATCAAGCCGCTCAGAAGCGGCAACCGTCGTCGAAGTTCCACCATGTCCTGCACCCCCAAACGCGAATAGCGCCGCGCCGGATCCGCCAAATCAAAGCCGGAAGTACTGAAGCCCGGATTGACCCGCAGTCCCAGCTTGACCCCTTTAGCAACTTCGTGATATCGATCCAATTGAGAGAACGAGTTAAAAATCACCTTATCCGCAAAAGACGCGACTTCCGCCACATCTGCCGCTGAGTAGCCGACGCAATACGCATGGGTTTCCTTGCCGAATTTTTCATGCCCCAAGCGCGCCTCATACAAAGAACTGGACGTCGTGCCATCCATATACTGGCTCATCAAATCAAACACAGACCAGGTGGCAAAGCATTTCAGAGCCAGCACGGACTTGGCCCCGGACAAATCCCGAACCTGTTTGATGATCTCCATATTCCGTTGTAGTTTTTTCTCATCAATCAAATAATAGGGAGTAGTAAGCTTCATCATCCCGTCTCCTATACTACGCGATTTCCGGGTACAACCGGTAGAGGCTACGCGTAAAGTTTACATTCTTTTTACATTAAACCAACATTATGCATTAGCCCTTGCTTTACAAAAAGGAAAAAATAGGCTACGCTCAGACATAAAGAAAAGTCCCTCAGACAATGCAACGTCCAACAAACTTAGCGGACGGCTGCTCCCTGTGGAACCATGAACAGTATTTTGAGTGTACTACAAATAGTGTATTTTCGCAAACATTTTTCATATCGCCTAGGAATATTTCCGTGTTTTGGAGGATAAAATCTATGTATACTGAATTCAAAGCCATTGTAATAGGCAATGAGCTGCATTTAAACAAAATTGCGCCGCATTTCGGCATTCAAAGAAAATTTAAATGGGAAGACCCCTTGCTGCTCAAACAGGACCAACTGCAGGGCATTGTCAATAATGCCGACAGTAAAATGGTCTATCTTTTCCATTTTGGAAGCGTAGTTTGCGTCAATCTGCAGCATCATGAAATCCTGGATGTTATCCATTACTTGAAACGCCTAGAGCCCGAAATAGATATTTCGCAAAACTTCCCTTATGAGGACGATTATAAGCTCGAAGTCAACACCGAAGCGGACTTCTCCATCAACAACGACAGTCTTGTTGTCGACGCTCAATGCGACCACCATCTAGAAATCATCGCCACCATTTTAGCAAAATCCGTCTCGCTCGAAAAAAACGAAAATGAAGTTGACGCTCTGCTGGACCGCATTGAAGCGGTCGTGAACAATCTCAGCCGCGGCGAGCTCGGCATGACGGACAGCGGTCTGGCCCGCATGACTGCCAACATTCTGCGGTTTCGTCTCAACACCCTCTCCTATATCATGCTGCTCGACAATCCGGACATTACCTGGAATAACGAAGAGGCGGCCTCGCTGCATAACGAGCTGTCCCTGCTCTTCGAGCTCAAAGAGCGCTACGAAAATCTTCGTCATAAAACGGAAACTCTCATGGATATCACCGAAGCCTTCTCCGGCTTGGTTCACGCCCGGCGCGGCACGCGCCTGGAATGGGCGATCATCATCCTCATTATGATCGAAATTGTTCTTTCCTTGTACAGCATGTTCATCAGCCCGTTGCACTAAAAAGGGGGACGAGGAACGAAACACAGAGTAAGCAGAGGAACAGAGAAAAGCCAGAGGAAAACATCAAAACAAGCCCCAGGCTCTGTTGCACACAAACGTGCTCATCAGAGTCTGGGGCTTTACTATTTATTGACCTGTGTCATGCCCTCCGGTCACTCCGGTTCTCTTGTTCGTCCTTCAACGTCTTACAGCTTCGGCAAGTCCTCGTACTTCTCCACAATCTGTCCGACAAGGCCGTACGCTTTGGCGTCTTCGGCGCTGAGCCAGTAGTTGCGAAGCGTATCCTGCTCGACCTTTTCCAACGGTTGGCCCGTTCCGGCGCTGATCAAACGGTTGATGCGGCTGCGGACCTTGACGATTTCTTCCGCTTCAATACGGATATCCGAAGCCTGGCCCCGAACGCCGCCGAGCGGTTGATGGATCATATAGCGCGTATTGGGCAAGGAAAAACGATCTTCCTTGGGAACGGACAGGTAAATGGTAATACCGGCGCTAGCCACCCAGCCAGTGCCGATTACCAGCACGCGGGGTTTCACAAAACGAATCATGTCATGAATGGTATCGCCGGATTCAACATGGCCCCCAGGACTGTTGATGTACAGCTTAATGGGTTCATCGCCTTGTTCCTGCAAAAGAAGCAGCCGGGAAGCTACACTTTCCGCCAGTTCTTGCGTAATTTCACCGGTAAGAATAATGGACCGGCTTGCCAAAAGCTGCTCTTGCCATTTCTGCTGGCTGTTTTTGCTATCCTGTTCCATAGTATCTCCTCCATTTTTAAGAAAGCCGTTTCCATACTAGCGGCCCTCTGTTTGCTTTTACACTGCAGTTTTTTAGAACCTCATTGCTTTATCGCTAGCTGTGATCGTTCCCTACCTTGATTTCTGCAAAAAGGCGGAGAATCCTGCATTCAACCTCATACTGGGAAAATATGTTGCGCAGCATACACTGTCATGGTCAAGGTCACTGCGCTTAGCAGCGTCGACATCATAACCGCCTGCGAAGCAAAATCAGGACAACTCTTGCACTCTACAGCAATCAAGGCCGTGTTTACCGCCGTCGGTACTGCATGAGCAATCATCACCGTTTGGGCCACCACGCCGCTCAGGCCGAAGCAATAGATATAAAAAAGAGCCATTAGCGGGCTAAGCACTAATTTAATGAAAACAGAAGCATGTACATCTCGATCTTTAAAGTCAAACTGGGTTCTAGCCAACTGCACGCCCAGCGTAATGAGCGCCATGGGAACCATGCCTGCTTTTAGATACTCCAGGGTCGGCCAAAAAGGAGTTCCAGTAATATCCACTTCCAAGCTTTTCAATACCAAGGCCAGAGGAATGGCGTAAATAGACGGCATTGTCAAAATGGTTTTCACGGAATCCCGCACGCTGCGGTTGGCTCTGCCGGCATAATAAAAACCTAGCGTATTAACGCCGATGTTTTGCAAAACCAGAATCATGATCTGCGCCGTAACGGCTTCGTTCAAATAGGGAGTTTGACCGTTAATGACAAAGGGGGCGCCGCCAAAAATCAACGTAGCCAGAGAAACGCCTATGTTCCCTGAGTTATTGAACATAATTGAGCTTTTAAAAGCATTAGCCAAGCCAATATCATAACCGCGCCTTTTGGCAATCACCCGCGACAATAGATCGTTTGTTATCAGCATCAAAATTCCGCACAACAATACTTTCAGCAAATCCAGCTTCAAATTAGTAGTATAGAGATTCACAAAAATAAAAGAAGGCACAAAAAGATAGAACATCAGCTTCGTAAGGCTTAAAATCTGAATCTCAAACTTTTTAGCAATAATAAAGCCCAGGGAAATTAGTAAAAAAATAGGAATAATATTATGACTTAGAATATAGAAAAACACGCCCACACTTACACAGCTCCCGTCCCACCGTCCTAACGACTATGACATCTATTTTCGCACCCGCCTCCGACGCCGTCAAGAAAATCCCCTCGCACTGCATAAAAAAAGACCGCTAACGCGGTCTTGAAACTTATGCCATCATATCCACCTGACCGCCCAGCTTTTCATTCGGCTCCGGCGGCTTGGCGTCAGCGGCGGTTGTCGTTTTTGTTTGTCCGCCGGATACATAGCTGCGGCCGCATTCCGGACATACGGAGGTGTAGATTTGGACACTCTGCGAGATGACCTTGCGTCCTTCCGCCTGAGCCGACGATTGTTCCCGCACTACGTGCTCCTGCTCATGAGAGCTAACCGCGGCGGCGGCATTTTCCGGCGCAATATGCGTAGGACTCTTAAAGGAAACCCCAGGATCATCCGAGCCATCCTGGTAGGTTCGATTCTTGCAGGTCTGACACTCAATCTGCCCCACCTGCTTTAACCGCCGCACCTCCGGATCCGCCCAACTATTCTTAGCAGCCTCGGACAACTCCAGTTTGTATGCCGGGCCAATCTGAGCCAGCCAGCTATTGTCTTGCCCCGCCGGAGAAACGCCGGACAAAGGCGTGTTTTGTCCCTGCCGGTTTAGCCCCTGTATATTGCCGCTCGGTTGCGGTTGAATCAATAAGCCAGCCATGTCCTCTTCCTCCCTGCTGCATACACTACGTAATAATATATCGAGTACTCATTCCGTTTTCTAAACATATTTTTCACATAAACTTCTAACATTGTCAGCCCCCTTATTTCGGGGCATAATAATAGTACTACATTCCTTATTTACCAGGAGGCCTGCCACATGGAACGTCTTTTTCTAAATCTCGGCATTCAGTGCACGGAAAATGGCTTATGGAAGGAAGCGGAAGAAGCTTTCTGCAAAGCACTGGAACTGAACCCCAACTATGCGCACGCTTATAGCAACTTAGGCTTCGTCCTGCAACAAACCCGGCGTTTCGCCGAAGCGGAAGCCTGCCTGCGCAAAGCCCTTGCTCTTGATGCAAAAATGGTCAGCGCTTACAACAACCTGAGCCTGCTGCTGATGGACACCCGCCGCTGGGATGAAGCAGAGAAGGTGTTGCGTCAGGCAGTGCAGCTCAGTCCCAAAACTGCTGAACTACATAACAACCTAGGCTCTGTTTATCTGGAAACCGGCCGCCCCCGTCAGGCGGAAACCTCCTTTCGGCAGGCCGTCAAAGTCACCCCCTCTTTTGCCGAAGCCCATTACAATCTAGGCTGCCTCTTTAAAAGTCTGGGCCGCTTGGAAGCAGCCGAAGACTCCCTGCGGCGAGCGCTAAAACAGCAACCGCAATACGCTGACGCCCAATTTGCTCTGGCGACGCTCTATTTGCTGCGCGGCCAGTTCACCAAAGGCTGGCAAAGCTACAATGCTCTGCGTATGCGGCAGCACGCCGCCCGCGCCGCTTCTTTGCCCCGCTGGCAAGGAGAAGATTTGACCGGCAAAAGACTGCTTCTTTTTTACGAGCAAGGCTTTGGGGACACCCTGCAGTTTTGTCGCTATATCCCCCAGGCAGCAGCTCAAGCCGACCAAACTACTGTCTGGGTGCAGCCGCAGTTGCAACGATTACTGCAGGCCTCTTGGCCGCAGCTAGACTTTTATTGCGGCGAAGAAGCGCCGGCGCAAGAATTTGACTATGCCTGCGCTTTGCCTAATCTCCCCATGGTCTTTAGCGCCGCCAACGACACGTTATCCGGCGTCCCTTATCTTAAAGCGCCAGCTGCAGACTGCCTGCAAAAAGCAACCTGGCTTAAAGACCCCACCACAGCGGACACATTCAAAATCGGTTTAGTTTGGGCGGGAAACCCTCAGCATCACAACGACAGTAACCGTTCCTTGCCCTTGTCATCCTTGTCTCCGTTGTTTTCACTGCCGGGAATTTCTTGGATCAGCTTGCAAGCGCAAATCCCCGCAGAAAGCGCGACTGCTTGGCCGGAAAGTCTTTTAGACGCTTCCGGTCAATTGCAGGATTTTGCGGCTACAGCAGCGCTGCTTGCCAATTTGGATTTAATCATCACTGTCGATTCCGCCGTAGCTCACCTAGCCGGCGCTTTGGGCAAGAATACCTGGACATTGATTCCCTTCGCGCCGGACTGGCGCTGGCAGCTCAAACGCACAGACAGCCCTTGGTATGCCTCGATGCGCCTCTTTCGGCAGCCTAAACCGGGAGACTGGCAAACGCCGCTTGCTGCTATACGACAGGAACTGGAGAAATACGAGACACAAGCTTTTGAACAAGAGTAAAGGGAGTAAAGTGAGGGCACGACGAAGTTAGGAATGGGGAGTAAACAAGAGAATCGGAGAATCTGAGGGTTCGAATGAGGGCTGCAAATATTTTGAACCGGAACAGAGTGAGTAGAATGAGAGTACATGGGTATGACGAACAGCGATTTGTCATTCTGATTCAAAAGCACGAGGAGCCGCGCAATTGCGCGGCTCCTCGTAGTTATACGATTCAATTGTCCGCTTCGGTCAATGGCCGCAGAGTTTTGCCGTACTTGATGCGCCACCAGGACAGTCCCCGGGCGGAATCCACTTCCATGCGTATCTTTTCCGCGTCCGGCGGGGCAATGCCCGCCCGTGCCGAATGAGGCTCGCAGCGTTCGCCGCTATCGGCATCGCCGATATAATCGGCGGTAATCCAAAAGCCGTAGTTGATGCCAAAGGAGCTGCCCCGCGTCAAACTAGGACCGATTGCATAGTACTCGAAGCCTGGAGGCGCAATAAGCTCCATCAAGGTCGCCGTCAGATTAATATGACTGCCTGCCGCCGTTTCGGGAACGGCCTCTTTATGAATTCCTTTGCCATATACCACCAACGGAATGGCATAACGCTCATACATTGTCGGATTAACATCCAGGTTCAAACGATCTGCGTGATCGCCAACGATCACAAATACGCTGTCCGGATACCTTTTCTTAGCTTCTGCTACAAACTGAGACAGCATTTTATCAGCATACCAGAAATGGCCCAGTTTTTTCACCATTTCCGGATCTTGCTTAGCCTTCTCCGGCAAGATCGCCTCCATGGCCGCCCGATCATAGCCTTCCGCATCCAAATCCACCGTATACGGGGAATGATTGGATACATTCAAGATCATATGAAAGCCCGGCTGGTCATCCTGGATACGCCCCAAGACAGCCTGGTAAAGATCTCGGTCGTCGCAGCCCCAGACATTGCCGCTTTCACTGGCTAAATCCCCTTTACCATAAAAAGCGTCAAAGCCTTGGGCCAAGGTAAATTCTCTAATTTTCTCCCACGAAGAGGGGCCCGCATACCAAAAATCGCTTTTATAGCCTAGACGCTTCATTTGCGCCGCCAAGGCCGTGCTATAGGGTTCTTGGTAGGCATCCGGCAATTGGTTCAAATACAAATTGGCATCGGCAAAGCCGGCCACAATTCCCATAACGCCGGAAATCGTACTCAGGCCATTCGGCAGCAGATTGGGTGAATACGCAGCATTATCCTGCTCTATAATCCGCTTGACCCCATTGGCGATATTTAGATACTTGTACTGCGGCAGCAGCGGCCAATTGGCATAGCTCTCACTGACAATAAAGAACACATGCCTCGGCGGCGCAGCTTGTCCTACTACGACCTTGCGGCGCAGGAAATCATCGATCTCCTTTGAGTCCACCTCGCGCCCTGCCACATAATTTCCATAAGCTCCAAGCTTTTGAGGGTCCATAAACAAGCCGGTAGACGAGGCAATGCGCTCATGCAAAATATACGCTCGATAAAGCGCATGCATATCATCCAAAATGGCTTCATTGAGAAGCTGATCCCGCGTAACGCCTGCATTTTCCCAGTCAAGATTGTGAATATCGTCCATCGTACCGCCGTACGATACAAAAATAGCGAAATAATACACCCCTACAAGCAGCACCGCACGCAGAGATAAATTCAAATACCACCGCGGCAGCTTCGGAAAAGAAAAGGTCCCCGCCGTCAGCAGCCGCTTGAGCAGCCGGCACAGCGCCCAGGCTGTCGCGCAAGCCAACACAAAGCGCAACGGCAGATTGTACTGCTCAATAACCGTATAAATAATGGCCATCACATCATCATGCACCGTGTTGAACAGCAATTGATTAAAAGCCACGCGAAATTCCTGGTAGTACGGCAGCCGAGCATGAAACAAAAAGCTCAGAACCACCACATAGGCCGCTCCCAAATAGTAGCGCAAATGTTCCAGCCGCCGCCAGGGGAAAATAAGCCGTAAACCAGTACAGCATAAAAGGGGCGCCAAAATCAACAAGCCAGTGCTCTTCAAGCTAAGACGCAAGCCATAATATAAGGCAGTTCCAATGTCTTCCCATGTAGCCGCATCACTCATAAACGAATGCAAAATGACGATGAAGGCAATGCGAAACAGAGTAAACAGCGCTAGGACGAAAACAAACAATTTGCAGTCCTGCTGCAGTTCTCTAAAGAACTCATCCCAACTTGCAAGTTTAATCGCAAACCCAACCTTTCTCGCAACCGCCGCAAGGTATGCCGCCAATAAAACCGGCATCTTGAGGCAGTACAAGGGTATTTCTGATAACGCTTCGATCTATTATACCAATAAACCATTCCGCGCGCAGTCCTCTTTTGCAAAAAACATTCTTAAGGACAAAGATTAACAGGAGTACAGGGAGTAGAGGAAGGGCTCCGAGGTTTAGGATTGAAGGCTGCGCCGGCGGCCATGATTGTATTTGAGACTTTTATTGGAGCAAGACGGTCCGCAGGACGCAAAAGCAGGGGAATGCGGATCACAGTTTCGCCTGTTTGAGCGCAGCGAGTTAAGAAACTGCCGTCTTCCCCTGCTTTTGCGAGGCGCGCGCAAATCTTGTCTCAAATACAAGCATGCCGCCCATTTATTAAGACTTGATACAGTAAAAAAAGCCATGGCAAAGAGCAAGCCCTTTGCCACAGCTTTTCTACGTATGCGTCTCAATCAGACTGGGGACAATACAAATACTTCTCGACAACCCATCCTTCCATCCCTTCCAGACTCTTGTCTGCAGCCCGCACGACCAGCACCCGAACATAACCATTTACCTGGCAGGGATTGCGATTATATAGGTACTGCACAACGTCTTTTTTCACTAAAACGCCAATCACGGCACTCTCCAAGTTTGGCGCCGTGCGTAAATTCACCTGGTCTACTGAAACAATACCTGCTGCAGCCGCTTGCACCGTCCCTGGCTGCCCGCCCATGCCAGCCAAGCAAAGTATCATTAGGATCATCAGCGTCCAATATTTCATTTTTGACACCTCTTGCTGTTCTTTATGGTTTATATATTCTTTTTTACACACCCAAAACCCTACTAACTCCGAAAATTACAGCTATTTATTTTCCTCCTGCCACACCTCATAAAGTAGTTGGTTTTTCCCTTGATGCTTCACTTGATACATCAACGCATCGGCATACTGTACCAGATCATCGATGGATCGCGGCGACTGCTGACAAGTAACAGCGCCCACGCTGAAGGTCACCGGCCAACCGGCTGTGTCCATGCGCTGTTGCAGACGCTCGCGCAGGCGTTCCAGCACGCCTTGGGCCACTCTATCCGTTTCCGGCAAAAGCAGCGCGAATTCGTCTCCCCCCAGCCTCGCAACGATGTCACTTTGGCGCACCAGTTCAGTAAGCGCCGCAGCAATTTCACACAGCAGCTGGTCCCCCGCCTCATGGCCTCTCGTATCATTGACTTGCTTAAAATGATCCACGTCAATATAGCACACTGTTAGAGGGTGTCCATAGCGCCGGCTGCGCTGCAATTCTTTTTCCGCCATGGTAAAAAACGCCCGCCGATTATATAAGCCTGTCAAAGCATCACAAAACGCAGACCGCTCTATCATTTCATAGGCAAGACGCAACCGGCCTGTTACTTCGGCCACAGCCAGAAAAAAGACGGCATGGTTCACGGAAGCCCAATATACGCCCCATGGCAGCTTATAAACATAGTCATCCAGCCAATCAGCCAACCCCCACGAGGCTACCGCCAAAAAGGCTGCGCTGCGTCCCCAGACAATCCCCAGTCTCCAAGAGGCCAGCCCTACAGGCAGTAAATAAAAGATAGACAAATCAATCTCATGAATGGTCAAGTGATCCAAATAGGCAATGCCCGCAAGCAACATACACAAGCCCGCAAAATAGGCTGCGCGCGTTCTGTCAAAATCAGCCGCCACTATTTCCGCCTCCTTGCCGTACGAGTTTTCCAGCGATATATCTCAACTTCTACTTTACCAAATAAAAACAATTTTTCCCATAAAAAAGGTAAACCCGCTGCGACTTAGGATTCAATCTGTACTTATAGGAAGGCGCAGATGTATAATAGACACGATGTATTTTCTTTGATCCATCGCAATGAGAGGATGAACACCATTTTGGATAAAATTACGCTCCTCATCCCCTGCTATAATGAGCAAGAAGTTTTGGAACAGCTCTGGCTGCGCTTGAACACAATTCTCGGTGAAATTTCCGCCGTCTCCTTTGAAATTCTTTTCATCAACGACGGCAGCACCGACAATACGCTGCATGTTATCAAGAAGCTCGCGGCTCAACATCCGCAGATTTCTTATTTGGATTTGTCCCGTAACTTCGGCAAAGAGCTGGCTATGATTGCTGGTCTTGATTACGCCGACAGCGACGCCGTGATCATTATGGATGCCGATTTACAGCATCCTCCGGAGCTCATTCCGGAAATGATTGCCTACTGGAAAGAAGGCTATGACGATGTCTGCGCCAAACGACGCCAGCGCACCGGCGAATCCTTTATCCGCCGCTGGGCGGCCAATACCTTTTACAGCCTGCTGCAAAAAATATCCACCATCAAAATTCAAGAGCATGTAGGCGACTTCCGTTTGCTGGACCGCCGCTGCGTGGAAGCTATCAAATTGATGCGCGAAACCCAGCGCTATACCAAAGGCATTTTCAGCTGGATCGGCTACCGCAAAAAAGAGATTCTTTTCGACTCCGCGCTGCGAGCCGCAGGTACAACCAAGTGGAGCTGGCTGAAACTGATCAATCTGGCTATTGAAGGCATTACCTCCTTCACTACCTTCCCCTTGCGCCTTTCGTCCATTGCCGGCCTGGTCATTTCCCTCATCTCCTTTGCTTATATGGGCTGGATCATTTTCAACACCCTAATCTTTGGCGATCCTGTACAAGGCTTCCCCACACTGGTGTCGATCATCTTGTTTTTGGGCGGCATCCAGCTTATTTTTCTGGGAGTTATCGGCGAATATCTGGCGCGGGTTTTTAACGAAACCAAGCGACGCCCCTTATATCTTGTAAACGAGTACAACGGCAAAAAAAGCCTCTACCGCCGTGACCACCTGCATTTTGAAGACCAGGGAGAGAATTGACTTGAAGCTATGCAAGATAAGCCAAACCAGTTCCTATATTGTTTTTGGCCTGCTGACCACATTGGTCAATTTTATTGTTTACCTGTTTTTTACCAAGGTCATTCCCTTGGACTACAAAATCGCAGCCTCTCTGGCTTGGATTCTGGCAGTCCTTTTTGCCTTTGTCACCAATAAGTTCTACGTCTTTCAAAGCCGCAAAACCGATATCGCCCTTCTCTGCAGAGAGTTTTCCAGTTTTCTCTTTTTCCGAACCCTTTCGTATTTTGCTGATATTCTTTCGATGATTATCATGGTCGAAGCACTGCTCATCCCTGATGCCGCAGCAAAACTGGCCGCGAGCGTGATTGTAGCGATTCTCAACTATTTTGCCAGCAAGCACGTAGTCTTCCGTCTAGGGAACCGATAATTAGGGAGCAGGATTGAACAAGAGAATCGGAGAACCGGAGGGAACGCCGGAGGACACGGAGTACGATGTTTTTAACAGGAGTAAAGGGAGTAGATGGAGGGTATGTAGAGGGTCGCGGCGGCAATGCTTGTAGTTGAGACTTTTATTGGAACAAGACGGTCCGCAGGACGAAAAAGCGAGCTAAGGCGGAGTACAGTTTCGCCTGTTTGAGCACAGCGAGTTAAGAAACTGCCGACTTAGCTCGCTTTTTCGAGGCGCGTGCAAATCTTGTCACAAATGCAAGCATGCCGCCATTTTTATGTAAATTCATGTATTTCTTGATACATCTTGGTTTTCAACCATAAAAATTTTTACTATCTGACACAGAAAAAAGGAGTACTCATGCGAAAACTCATTGTCAACGCCGATGATTTCGGCCGTCATGTTCTCATAAACGATGCTGTCATTCAAGGTCATGTAGAAGGCTGCATCACCAGCGCCACCTTGATGCCCAGCGCCGCCGCTTTTGACGACGCCGTAACCAAGGCAGCCGCTCATCCTTCGTTAGGAGTAGGGGTACATTTGACGCTCATCGGCGAGAAGCCCTTGCTGCCGCCGGAGCAAATCCCCAGCTTAGTCGATGAAAACGGCCAGCTTGCTGAAAAATACCCGCAGTTTATGGCTCGCTTTTTTAAAGGCGCCGTTTCTTTAAAAGAAGTACGCGCCGAACTGGCCGCTCAAATTCAAAAAGTTGTCGACAGCGGCCTGCGCATCACCCATATTGACAGCCACCAGCATCTTCATGTGCTGCCTGGAATTATCGACATCGCCTTAGAACTGGCCGCGGCCCACCAAATCAATGCGGTGCGCATTCCTTCCGTACCGCTCGGCTTTACCGGCGGCTACTCCTGTACGCCTGGACAGTTCGTCGGCCGTTCCGGCCTTATCTTCCTAGCCGCTTTAGCCCGCCGCAAGGCGCGGCAGCGCGGGTTTCGGACGCCGGACCATTTCTTCGGCATTGTCGCCGGAGGCGGCCTGCGGGAAGAAAGCTTCTTAGAAATTTTGCGCAAGCTGCCTGCAGGTTCCACGGAAATCATGATTCATCCTGGCACGGATAATCAGGCTTTAGCCGCCGCCTGCGGCTGGGCGCACCAATTCGAAGAAGAGCTGCAAACCGCCCTAAGCAGCCAAGCGAAATCGCTGCTCAAAGAGCGCTCGATCACCCTGGCTTCTTTCCGGGATATTCCGTGAGAAAGAACGGAATGTTTAAACATGAGTAGAAGGAGTAAAGGGAGGGCTACGATAATTTAAATAAACGAGGTTCGGATACATCCGAACCTCGTTTATTTAATGATTTATATATTTTACCGTAACCCTCAGTCGTACCCTCCGATTACTCCTTTTACTCCTGTTAAAAATTCGGTATTTCCCTCGTGCTCTCGGCTATTCTTTCAGCTTGATCGTTTTCAAGCCGTAATAATTGCAGAGCAGGTCACGCGAGACGGAATTGTTCAAGTCCTCAAAGTACACATGGCGCAGTACGCGATTTTTGATGGAAATCGGCGCCACTTCGAGCTCTGTCGCTCCCTGAGCCGCCATTTCCCGCACATAGGCCATCCGCGCCCCGTCTTCCCGATGGATGGTCACATATTGATTCAAGGTTGCCGCCATCATGGGCAGCAGAACCAAGACCGCAAAGAGCGCCATGTATTTCCTGCGAGCCGTCTCCAAAAAGTATTGACGCACTTCGGGCACGGTGAATACGCCAGCTGTGGCAATCAGTAAAAACGTGACTGACCCAAAGGTAGCCCGCGCCGGAAAGCGGGGCGACGCCACCATGACAAAATGGTTAAACAGAGCCAGCGCCAACCAGGCCGCTACATGCCAGCAAGCCGGATGCACTGCCATAATCTCCCCCCAGCCGCTGCGTGCGCCTCTCAAATCCTTCTTGCGCAACGACAGCTTGGTAAAGGCATACCGATAGAGTTGCGTGATCGTAAGCAGATAGATCAGCATCTCTTCCAGACCGGACAAGGTATTAAAAAGCTGCACCTGCAACCGCGGCGTCGCGACGCCCAGCGGCACGGCCACCTTAGCTATCAGCAGCGGTCCCAGCCAAGTAGAAAAGAAATGACCGTTGCTATAGGAAAGCAGCAAAAAAGCAATTGCCGCCATAGTCATGACAGAGGAAAAAATAAAAGTTCCGTCCAGCTTTCGGTTTTCCGTTGCCGCAGCAGCGCCTTTCTCGTGGCAAGCCCGCAAAACCCGCCAGGCCAGCAGCAAAAACAACACTACCGGCAGCACATAGAGCAGCGCCTCCGCCCCGGCAGCGATAAGATTGGTAAAATGATAAAGCAGCTTTGTTTTCGAATCGTCAAAACGCACATAGTTTCCCGGCGCAGCAACCAGCATAACCATCCCCAGTACCGCGCCAAAACAGCCGGTCAGCATCCACGTTTGCAGCTGTTTCTTCTTGTAAAAATAGAAGGTGGCGCAAACACTGACAAAAGCCGTGGTAGCTGAAGTATTTTCAATACCCCAGCCTGCAAGCACGCCCAAAATCAGCATACTTAAAGACGCCCAAAAACCGCCTTGCCACAGTCCTCTGCCCAAGGCTTGAAAATGGTAGGGGAGAAAAAACGCAAGAATCAACACAGCCGTAAATAAATAGGTGCACGAGCCGGCCATCCAAATCGTCACTTCCGCAAAATGCGGCAGCCCCAGCCACGTAAAGGTAATCAGCAGCAATAAAACATGCGGCTGAAAGCGCCAGGTAATCTGGCGTTGCGAATGCCAGTACATCAGCACAATCAAGGCTACATACATAAAAGAGTTGAATAGGTTGAACCAAAACTTGCCTGCCAGCAAAAAACTGCTCAGCACCACATAGGCCGTCATGCGACCGCCGTGAGTCAAATAATGGGCATACATGGATTGAAATACATCCGGCCAAACCGCCAGCTTGTCCATCGTTCCCCAAATCAAGGAATACCAATAATCATCGCGATGCAGCGGCATAAGAAAGTTCAGAGACAACATATACACAAAAAGCAAAGCCAGCATCCCCCACGACAAAAAATCACTGCGGCTATATGCTTTGTTTTCTTGCATTTCCATGGGTTTTTTAGTTCCTCCTTGTTCGTTACACATTGCGACTCAGGCGCTTCCTTAGTGTACCACAAAAATCAGCCCCTGCCATCTTTCTTACAATGCTCTTCACGTCATAACACTTACTACCTCTTCGATTACAACGGATGTTAATTTACACTAACATCTTCGCTTTTGCTCTTTTAATATTTTTTTGTAACTTTCTTCTTGACAAAGATTAGTCATTTTGCTAAGTTATAACCAAGATTTTAATATACAAAATGCATTGAAAGGGAAAAAGCCTAGCGCCGCGTCACTTCAGAGAGCTGTTGGTTGGTGTGAAACAGCGTACCGCGCTATAGCGAAACTCACCCTTGAGCATTCACCCGAACGCAATCAGCAAGTAGGCGTGAACGGGCATCTCGCCGTTATCACGAGAGAGGCATCGCCCAGATGGGCCGCGCCTGCAGAGTGGATATATTTCATATCAACAAGAGTGGTACCACGGAAGTGTATGCTTTCGTCTCTTGGCAGCAATGCCAGGGGACGATTTTTTTTGTTTCCGCCCCCTGGAAAACAAAAGCAGAGGAGAGATTATTATGAAAATTTCTTTTTCCACCTTGGGTTGTCCTGAATTCGGCTGGCGCGACATTTATTCTCTGGCCAAAGACTTTGGCTTTGACGGGATTGAGGTCCGCGGTCTGGGAGATAAGCGCTTCACCGGACCGGCCCAACCTCTTTCTGAAGAACAATGGCCGCAGACCAAGAAAAAATTGGAAGAGCTGCGCCTTGAAATTTCTTGCCTTTCCTCCGGCTGCTGTCTGAAGTTTGCCGAAAAAGCCGAAGAAAACCACAAAGAGCTTGTACGTTACATTACGTTAGCCGGCAAACTGGGTACGCCTTATGTTCGTATTCTAGGCGATAATGAACCTCAACCAACGGGAGATGTTGACGACCAAGTTGTCCTCACCGCCCTGCGCCGTCTGATCCCCATTGCCGAAGCCAATCAGGTCACGCTTTTGGTCGAAACATCTGGTGTGTATGCCGATACCAAGCGTTTGGGCCAGTTGCTCAATCAAATCGCCAGTGACGCCATCGGCGCCTTGTGGGACATTCATCACCCCTACCGTTTTGCCGGAGAAACGCCGGAGCAAACCGTGCAAAATCTCGGCGCTTACATCAAATACGCTCATGTCAAAGATTCTGTCGTCATAGATGATGCCATTCAATATCGCATGCTGGGCGAAGGAGATCTGCCGATTGCACAAATTATGTCCGCCTTAAATTCCATCAAATACGCCGGTTACCTCTCCTTGGAGTGGGTCAAAGCCTGGGCGCCGGACTTGGCCAATGCCGGAGTTGTCTTCCCGCATTTCGCTCATTACATGAATCGCTTTATCGAAAAGAACACCTCTAAAGGCCGCTTATTTGACAACAATGCCAAAACAGGCAAGTTCATCTGGGAAAAGGACAGCCTTATTGACCTAACCTTCCCCCAAGTCCTGGATCATGTAGTAGCCGAATTCCCTGACCAGTACGCTTTTCGCTATACCACGCATGATTACACACGCACGTATGCGGAATTTCGGGACGATGTAGACGCCTTTGCCCGTTCTTTAATTGCTTTGGGCGTAAAGCCAGGCGATCATGTCGCCATCTGGGCTACCAATGTGCCGCAATGGTTCATTACGTTCTGGGCTACCATCAAAATCGGCGCCGTTCTGGTTACGGTCAATACGGCCTATAAAATTCACGAAGCCGAATATTTGTTCCGTCAATCGGATACGCATACGCTGGTTATGATTGACGGCTACAAAGATTCTAACTACGTCGAAATCATGCAGGAGCTTTGTCCCGAGTTGGAGCGCACTAAACCAGGTGCGCCGCTGCACTCAGTCCGTCTGCCGTTCCTGCGCAACATCATCACCGTCGACTCCAAACAGCCGGGCTGCCTGACCTGGGCCGAGGCGGTTGAACTGTCTGAAACCGTACCAGTCGAGGAAGTCTATCGCCGCGAACGCTCTTTGAACAAGCACGACGTCTGCAACATGCAGTACACTTCCGGCACTACGGGTTTCCCCAAAGGCGTCATGCTGAGCCACTATAATGTCGTCAACAACGGTAAAAACATTGGGGACTGCATGGATCTCTCCACCGCTGACCGCATGATGATTCAGGTGCCTATGTTCCACTGCTTCGGCATGGTCTTGGCAATGACGGCCGCCATGACCCACGGCGCTACCATGTCGCCGCTCCCTTACTTTTCTCCCAAGCAGTCGCTGGAATGCATCAACCGCGAAAAAATCACCTGCTTCCATGGCGTTCCCACCATGTTCATCGCCATGCTGGAACATGCGGATTTCCCCAAGACCGATTTTTCTCACGTACGCACAGGCATCATGGCCGGCAGCCCCTGCCCCACCAAAGTCATGCAAGACGTGGTCAACAAGATGAACATGACGGAAATCACCATTGTTTTCGGCCAAACCGAATCCGCCCCCGGCTGTACCCAGAGCCGTGTAGACGATTCCATTGAACTGCGCGTCTCCACCGTAGGCCGCGCCTTGCCGGGCGTAGAGTGCAAAATTGTGGACCCCGAAACCGGCGAAGATTTGCCGGACAATGTGTCCGGGGAATTTGTCGCCCGCGGTTATAACATCATGAAAGGTTACTACAAAATGCCAGAAGCTACTGCCGCCGCTATTGATAAGGACGGCTGGCTCCACACCGGCGACCTGGCCAAGCGCGATGAAAAGGGTTACTTCAAAATCACAGGCCGCATCAAGGATATGGTGATTCGCGGCGGTGAAAACATCTATCCTAAAGAAATCGAAGACTTTATCTATACCCATGAAAAAGTCAAAGATGTACAAGTCATTGGCGTGCCGGACAAACAGTACGGCGAAGAAATCATGGCCTGCGTCATCTTAAAAGACGGCACAACGATGACTTCGGATGAACTCAAAGACTACATCCGCTCTCATATGGCCAAGCACAAAACACCTCGCTATATTGACTTTGTCCACGAGTTCCCCATGAACGCCGCCGGCAAGATCATGAAGTACAAAATGCGCGAGCAGGCCGTGGCCAAGCTGGGCCTTGCGGCAGACAGCAAAGTCGAGACAGCGTAACAAGAATACGAAACGCAGAGGAACAGAGAAAAGCCAGAGGAAAACCAGAGAATGAGAATTTGAACAAGAGTAAAGGGCGTAGATGGAGGACTCGACGAGGTTGAATTGAACAAGGAAACCGAGGTCACGATAGGGCACGCAGGAGGATTACGAGGAGTAAAATATCAAAAGAGGTAAGCTGCGCGGCTGCTGGTGTGCTCCCCGTCAATAGGACAATTAAAAACATAAAGATTTTCTTTACAGCTCATCCAGTTGGATGGGCTGTTTTCCCTATGCAGCCTTGTAATGTTCGTGGTATTCACAAGGTGTCATAACACCCAGTTTTCGTTGTAACCGGTCAAAGTTGTAGTAGTGAATATAGCTACGGATTGCATGTATCAATTCGGTTCTGCTGGTGAATTTCCGGCCATAGTACATCTCGCGCTTTAGTATTCCCCAGAAGCCCTCCATGGGCCCATTGTCAATGCAGTGGGCTACGCGAGACATGCTTTGAGTCATTTCTTGTTTGACGAGTCTATTGCGAAAGCCGAGGCTCGTATACTGAAATCCGCGATCGCTGTGAAACAGTGGATGTGCGGTTGGTTCTGCTTTTATTGCTGTATCGAACGTATCAAACGCCAGCCGGTTATCATTATGGTCGCGCACTACAAACGACACAATTCTGCGATCATAGAGATCCAATATGGCACTCAGATAAAGCTTGCGCATGACTGGACCTTCAAAATATTTAAACTCACTTACATCAGTCAACCATTTTTCATTAGGACAATCTGCATGGAACTTGCGGTTCAGAATATTGTCTGCTATATAAGCCGGATTCGATGCACGACGAGTGCAACAGTTATGCGGGTTCTTTATTGTAGACTGGATATGGAGTTTCCGAGTAATCCGCAGGATGCGTTTGTCGTTTACTTGTTCCTTGTATTTGCGACTTAGATCGTCTCGAATCCGGCGGTACCCTTTATCCGGATGCTGCGCATGGATTTCTATCACTTCTTTGGCTAGCCGTTCGTTTTCTTGTTCACGCAAGCTTTTACCATCATTGCGCCAATGGTAGTAGGCCGACCGGCTGACATGCAGGATTTTACACAATATCTCAACTGGGTAATGCTTTTGATTATCTTCAGCTAAAGCTTTTACCGCTTCGTATTCTCGTTCTTGCCGCGTAAAGCCAAGACATCCCTTCTTTCCAGTTCCTGCAGTTTTTTTAGCACATCAACCTCCATCTGCAGCCTCCAGTTCTTGTGTTTCAACTGGGCAACTTCAGCCTCTAGTTCTTCTTGCGGGGTACGGCCAGGCAAGGTTCCAACCCGATGCCCACGCCGATCTTCCAGACCCATTTTTCCCATTTCTAGATATTTTTTTGTCCATTGGTATACCTGTTGGTATGATACCTGGTATTTTAGGGCTGTTTCGCCATAATTCATATCATGAGCAAGACAGTATTCAACGATTTCTACACGATTAGTCTGCGTCGTTTTTCTAGCTTTCGACATGATTCGACTTCCTCCTGACCGGAGCTTGAACTCCTCATGTCCATTATACTGCTTTAGCCAGCGACTCAATTGGCAATCTGAGTGAATCTGATATTTCTTGCAAATATCTAATAGAGAATCGTTGCCTTGCAGATAATCAGTCACAGCTGCCAGTTTCAGTTTAGGCGGATATACTCGATTGTGTTTCTGTGGTTCTAAGCCGGATTTACCTTCTGACTGGTACTGAAAAATCCATCTTCTTACTATTTTCCCGTCAACTTCTAGGGCTTTTGCTATGTCAGCTATGCTTATGCTTTCTGCCAAATACTTCTTGCAAGCCTCTACCTTCAAAGTGGTCGATACCTTTTCTTTTTGTGGCATAAAATTACCCCCTAGATAGGACAATGTATTTTTTCATTGTCCTATCTAGGGGGAGCATATCATGCGTAGCTTACCTCTTTTGTTTTCTATTATGCAATTCGCTTACATCAAGAAGGCCATCCCTAAAACCATGGCCCCTACCATCGGCAAAAAATTACGTTTGGCAATTTCCATGGGATTAACGCCGGCAATACCGGCAATGATGATGGTTGCACCGGCGATAGGCGACATAGTACGCCCCAGGGTGCCTCCCAAGGTCGCCATGCTGCCCATTTGCACCGCAGACATGCCAAACTCCTCGGCATGCGGCGTAATCGCTTCGTTAAAGGCAAACGTTGCTGCATCCCCAGACCCGACAACCACGCCGAGAATAAACGGACCTACCGCTGCGCACACTTTGACAATGCCCGGATTGTTCAGCATGGCCGTAGTAAAGGTTTTCACAAGTCCCATAGCCGTCATCCCTGAAACAAACACACCGGCGGAAATGATAATCCCCAAAATAGAACCGTACGCTTTGCCCATACCATCGAAGAAAGCATTGCTAAAGTTAGTCGGATTTTTGCGTGTCACGACCAGTGCCAGCATCGCCCCTATGACCATGGCCTGAGGTACATCCATTTTCAACGCCGGCACAACACCGGCTGTTCCCAAAATCAAAATCACAATCGGCAAGATAGGCATAATGGCGTAAAGCCAGTTAACCTTAAAGGAAGCTTCCGCTTCCAAGCCTTCCGCTATGTACCCTTTATGTTCTTTGCGGTAATAGGCAATCAGTGTAATCAGCACTGCCGCCGTCAAAAGAGAGGCAATATTCGCTTTGAAGTGGAACGCAATCACATCCATGACCCCTACGCCGGCAATTTTCGCCACAAATGGGTTATGAGCCAATCCAGGATTGAGCATGCTTCCGTAGGTGCCGCATTTCACCGCAGCCCCGGCCATCGCCGGATGAATGCCGGCCGACATCATTAAAGGCACAAAAATGGCGCCCGCTGCAGCCGCTGTCCCGGCGGCGCTGGGCAAGGCCACATTGACGGCGTAGGTAGCCAGTACCACGCCGGGAATCAACAGCGGCCGAACTTTAGAAAGCCCTCCTGCCAATAAGTTAATCAAATGCTTATCGCATTCCGTGTAGCGCATAACCATCGCAAAGCCCATAACCGAGCAAACCGCTTGAATCAAGCCGCCATTGGTCATGTTTTTGGCAAACGCGTCCAACGAAGCCATGGGCGTTCCCGCCACACAGGCCATACTAATCCCGGAAGCTAAAAGCACCAATCTTGCGTCATACCGTTTCAGCAAAAGATATACCGTTACTGCCACAATAGCTACGCCAATTGCTGTCATCATCACTTGTGTCCTCCTTGCGTTTTATCTTTGATGCATTTTTTTCGATAGATAGTACAAACTTACATTTGCCGTAAAAAAAGAGGCTCAAAGCAGCGCTTATTCCGCTTTGAGCCTCTTTGCTCTTACTTTTACAATACCTTAAAACTATCCTTTTGAATATAGCATCTTTTGCAAACATACTATATCGTGTATCGGTTTCTTTGTCAAGACAGGACAACAAATAGAATGGGCAGCGCCGCCACCAAACATACCGCTGTCGTCAACACAAACGACGCCGTCGCTAAATCCACATTCAACTTATTGAGTTGCACCGCCACTACCGCATTAATCGCCGTCGGCATGGCGGCCAAAATCACGATGGTATTGATGAGCACCGTTTCCTCAAAAACGACCTGGGACAAGGCATAGGCTACTAGCGGCGTCAACACCAGCTTGATGGGCAGCAAATCCAAAATTTTTCGGTAGTACTGCCGCATAGCGTATAAATCAATGGAATAACCAATCGGCATCAGCGCTGTCCAGGCACCCAAATGCACCAGCGGATCAACTACCGCTTCCAGAAATACGGGCCTTGCCACTCCGGCTGCGTTCAAGGCAACACCAACAGCCATGCCGACAACCGGCAGCTGGTTGCGGTTGATAAAAAGCGAAAGAACCGACTGCCTGTCAAAGGGAAGGCCAATACTTTTTTGATAATAGTATCGCGCCAAGGGAAAACAGAACATGAACATAACGACATTCTGCAAAATGACCGCCATTTGCGTATACGCAAAGCCAGCCTCACCGTACATGATATAGGTACACAACCCGCCCAAGGTTCCCGTATTCGACAGCATGGCGCTTAAGAGATAGCTGCCTTTATCCAATTCGCTTTCAAACTTGCGTTCCACAAGCAAGTACGCTGCAATGCCTGGAATGATGCAAAGAAGCACGCCCATCAGCGGCAGCCCTATGAGCTCATAATTCAGGCGCAGGCTCCAAATAGTCAGCCCCGCCAGCACCGGGTACACCAGGCAGATATTAAGAATGATCATGCGCTGAAAGAAACTTCCACTCAGACGTTTTTGACTTCTGCAGGCTTGGCCGATGGCCAAGGGCAACAGTAAATCTAGGAATAAATACAATAATTTCGTTTGAATGTCCATCGTCATGCCTCCTCCTTAGAATTTGAAAAAATGAACAAGAGTCGCGAGAGAATCGGAGGGTACGCAGGAGGGTTACGGAGTGCGTAATTTTAACAAGAGTAGAGTGAGTAGATGGAGGGTACGAGGGAAAATATATATGGAAAACAAAAAAGAGATTGCTTCGCTTCGCTCGCAAAGACAATAGGTAGTCGGAACGGCAATAAGCTTGTTTTGTCTGGAACAGCCAGCTTATCCTGTAATCTCCTGAACAGAATCCTCCTGCATGATAAAAATAGCCATGCCTACCCATAGGCAGACATAGCTATTTTTCTCGGAACTCTTTTCAGGGAGTCGATGATTTTATGAATAAATCAGTGACCCCTAAGGTTTAATGGTTTCTTTATAGACTTGTTTGCCGTCTTTCATTTCCACGATGACCACGCCGCGCACTGCGTCATGGGTATCATTCAAAGACATCGGGCCGCTGACGCTGGCAAAGTCCTTGGTTTCCGCCAGAGCCTTCGTGATTTTCGCCGCGTCGGTGCTGTTGGCCCGCTTGATGGCGTCAACCAGCAGTCGCGCCGCGTCATAGCCCATAGCCGCCATGGAGTCCGGCACTTCTCCGTACTCTTTCTTATACGCTTCCACAAAAGCGTTGGAAACCGGATTGCGATCTTCGATAGAGTAGAAATTGGTAAAATACGTGTTATTCAAGGCTTGAGGGCCGCCGATTTCCGCCAGTTTCGGCGAATCCCAGGCGTCGCTGCCGAGAATGGGCATATTCATGCCTAGCTCGCGCGCTTGCTTGATAATTTTACCAACGTCTTCATAGTAGCCGGGAATGTACAAAACATCCGCATTTTGAGACTTCAACTTGGTCAACACCGGCTTGAAGTCCTGATCTTTTTGCAAATACGCTTCTTCGCCGACAATCTGTCCGCCATTTTTAGTAAAGGAGTCTTTAAAAATCTGAGTCAAGCCCTTGCTATAGTCGCTGGAGCTATCCGTCAAAATTGATACCTTTTTTGCTTTGAGACTGTTCAACGCAAACTGCGCCCCTACAGCTCCCTGGAAAGAATCAATAAAACAAGCCCGGAACGTATAATTTTTCACCTTGCCTGTATTGCCATCCACGGTCACTTTCGGATTAACCGTAGCCGCCGCTACAAAAGGAATCTTGCTTCCTTCCGCTACAGAAGAACCGGCAATGCCGCAGGAGCTGACCGTAAAGCCAGTCACAGCCACCACTTTATCCTGCGTAATCACCTTGGTCATGGCGTTCGTCGACTCCGACGGCTCCCCCTTGTTGTCGGCGGTTACAATCTGAATCTGCTTACCTAAGACGCCGCCAGCAGCATTAATTTCTTTAAAAGCCAGCTTAGCGCCGTTCGCCGCCGAAGTTCCGTAGGTCGCCGTATTCCCCGTCAGTTCATAGACCATGCCGATCTTCAAATCGCCGCTGGCGCTGTTGCCGCAGCCGGCCGCCAGACCCAACGCCAAAACAAGCCCGCCAAGCAGCATGTTTCTCCAAAACAGCTTCTTTCTCATAGTTCTCCCCCCGTTATCTTTCTCTAATAACATATTCGTCCTTTTCCAATACACACGAATAACTATTGGTCTGTATAATTATAAGTGAAGCAACAAACAACCGGCAAGCTCTTTTTACCTACGAAACACTCAGCAAGAAAAATCTTTTCCCAGAAACCATCTGCCTGCTAACTAGCGTTTCTCAAGTCCTTTCGTCCAAGAATCAAGGACCGTGCCGTCTGCGGCAAAATTCTGCACCGTTAACTCCGTATCGCTCACATCCACGGTCAAATAATTCGGCTGCGCCACCGGGTTATGGAAAGCGGCGTCCCATTCTTTGGGCTGCGCTCTGGCAAAGGTCTTCGTGCCGCTGCGGCCTACAGTGATATAGACAACGCCGTCTCCCGGCGCTTCACTCCATCGACCTCCTTGCATCGGATGAGAGCGAGCGTAGACATGATCATGTCCGGCAAAAGCGACGTCCACGCCGTAGCGATCTAAAATGGGCCCAAAGGCTGCTCGCAAATCCGCGTCCGAATCCAAAGACGGACGGTTGTGATATAAAGGCCGATGAATAAATACAAGCTTCCAGCGTTTATCCGTCGCCGCTAAGTCCCGTTCCAACCAAGCCTGCTGCCATGCCAGCATCTGCGGCAGCCAAGGCTCTTCTTCTTGGCGCTGACTGTCGAGAACCGAAAAGTGAGCGTCTCCGTAGTCAAAAGAATATACTCGTTTTTTCAGGCCTTCCGGCCCGTTTCCTGGCGAAGAGAAAAAAGCGTCAAAGTAATCCGGCAAGGCAATCTTTCCCTGAGGCGTATAGGTTTCGTGGTTTCCCATGACCGCCGCCACAGGAATGGCGTCGATGATCCCTTTCCCCGCCTGGAACCAGCCGTCCCATTGACCATAGTCAAGGCCTACGTCCACCAGATCTCCAATATTCACCATAAACGACGCCTGCGGATTCCTGGCATACGCTGCGTGCAGCACCTCCTGCCACAGCTCATACGTATAGCTTTGAGAATCCCCGAAAAGCAGAAAGCGAAAGGGCTTGGCCTGAGCTGGAGCCGTCGTAAAGGTATGGCTTTCGCTCCAGAATACCCCGTCGCCAACCTGGTAACGATACGAAGTGGACGCTTTGAGTCCAGTCAGCTGCACAGCATGAACAACAATCATTCCCCGTTCCGTCTGCAGTTCTTTTTCCGTACCGGTAATACTTTGGACTGCGCCGCCCGTCGCCTCGGAGAATTCTACTTTGCTAGCCTTGCTCAAAGGGCCTGTATGCCAGATAACAGTCTGCTCCGCCGCCGGATTGGCCGTTTGCGTCAGCATCACATGAGTTGGCGCAACTGCCAGCAGCGGCGCAAAATACGTTCCTATCCATAAAACTGCGGCAACTGACGCCGACAACAGCAAATTCCGCTTGGATAATCCTATTTTCATGGGTCCCGCCAGACCTCCGTTCTTTTTCATTATCTACATCATAAAGAAAAAGAAGGACGCTGACAATGCGCCTCCTTCCTAAAAAAACTGCTTGTTGTCTACGATTTTCCTTGCCTCAATAGTTCTTCTGCAAAGCAGCCCTTGCCCACAAAAGACACTGCGCCGCTTTGCAGCACATGACCGTCCTCACGCTGCTCCACGGCCAAAACGCCTCCTGGCATATGCACGTCTACAGCCGCGTCTACCAACCCTAAGCGATAGGCGGCAGCAGCGGCAGCACAACTGCTGCTGCCTGAGGCCAGCGTGTAACCGGCGCCTCGTTCCCAAATTTCAATCTGGATATTCCGCCGGTCCAAGACTTTTAAAAACTGCACATTAATCCGCTGCGGAAACCGTTCATGCCTTTCAATGACAGGCCCTAAACGGCAAGCTTCTTCTGCCGATACTTCGTCACGTAAAATGACGCAATGCGGATTGCCCACAGAAAGACAGGTTATCAGCAAGTTTTCTCCCTGCACCGGCCAAGGGATGCCGACCAGTTCTTGTTCGGACCCCTTCACCGGAACTTGACTGCTAAGAAAGCTCACCGCTCCCATGTCTACCCGGCTGAGGCTGCCGTCCTTGGCCAGCAGCTCTACCTCTACCTGACCGCCTAAGGTAGTTAACGAAAAATTGCTCCCAGTAACATAACCAGCATCTACCAAGTAACGCGAAAAAATGCGCACCCCGTTGCCGCTTTTTTCGGCTTCACTGCCGTCAGGATTGAAAATGTGCAAACGCATCTGGCCATTTTCCAGAAATGGCCCCAGTAAAATACCATCCGACCCTACGCCAAAATGGCGATGGCAGAACAAGCGAATCGTATCCGGCGAAAGCTCCCAGGCAAAACAGTTTGGATCTAACACCAAGTAATCATTCCCCAACCCATGATATTTGAAAAAATGAAATTTCATCTGTTCATTCCTCCTGCCTATATTTTGCAAGTTCATTATAAACAACTCTGCTTGCGCAAACATTGCAGAAGCTGAAAAAAAGGTTGCAAAACCTGCGGTGGCGAATTACTTTGCTATGAGAAATAATAGAACGGACCTAACCAACCGCAGAGGGTATTTGACCAAAGAGTTTTCTTTTTTTCATTTGCAAGATACGGGAAAATTGCGTATCGCTTCTCACTACCACGATTTCAATAAGATCGTCATTTTTCTTTCCGGCAACGTCACGTATTATGTGGAAGGAACCGCGTATCCGCTGCAGCCTTGGGATCTGCTGCTTATTGAAAGGGACACCATTCACAAACCGCTTATCGATTCTACCGTCCCGTATAACCGTATCATTTTGTGGCTCACTCCCTCTTTTCTAGAAGCGAACAGCACCTCCAGCGCCGACCTGCGAGCCTGTTTTGCGCCAACGGCTAGCGGTCTGCATTTGCTTCGCCCTGAAGCGCCCCTGCAGCTTCGTTTGCAGGAGTTATGCGCGCAACTAAAAGAAGCAGGAATAAGCGCTGCCTTTGGTGCAGATATCCTGCAACGCACGTTACTCCTGCAACTTTTAGTATATCTAAATCGTCTTTCTTTGAGACAAACAGGACCGAGCAATATCGAGCGCCGCAGCGACGATACGATTAATGCGATTTTGCATTATATGCAAGAAAACACCGCCGAAGACTTGTCCGTGGAAAAATTAGCTTCTCTTTGCTTTCTTACGCCCAGTTACTTCTCACGCAAATTCAAAGAGCATACCGGTTTTACGCCGCATCAATATGTTCTGCAACGACGTTTAATCGCCGCCGGACAATTGCTCCGCGCAGGCCATTCCGTACTCCAAGCCTGCCTAGAAAGCGGCTTTCAAGATTATGCCAATTTTACGCGAGCCTTTAAAAAAGCGCACGGAGTATCTCCAAAAAAATATTACTCTCTGCCGTTAGAACGTTAAGCAAAACGTTTGTTGCTGTTTGGTGACAAGCAGCCATTCGCAGTCTTTTTCTAGATTCAGCAATAACGCCCCTAGGGTTTCCGGCTGTAAAAAACCGATTGTTTCCTGATTTTTTCGTTTCACAATACTGCCGATGTTTTGCAGCTCCAAGGGGATACGTTCGCCCCCTTGGCCTTGGAGCAAAATGGCCTGGGCCGATACTTGCAATAATTTTACCGGAATACGCCGTGGCTGTCGCAGGACGGCCTTTTTTTCTTTTGCAATTACATACACATAATGCGTCCAAGCCTTTTCAAATTCCCCAGCCTCGTACTGCCGCTGCACCGAATCGCTGTCTCCTGCCGGGTCGTTTACGATGACCCAGTCCTTACCGCCTTGCTGCACCAGGCCTCGCACTACTACCAAATGTCCATCTGTCGCCTCTACCGGCGCACCATGCAGCACAGGCAATTCATCGGGAACAGCTTCACTGTTCTTGTACATGACGCTAGCGATAACCGGGCCTTTTTGCTGCAGCGTTTCTCTGAGTTCTGCCAACGAATTCTCATGCGCCACATACGCTTTTAGCCCAAAGTCTGCGGCAGCGGCACAGTTGAAAGACCAATTGCCAAAGGGAAAGCGGTCTTGGCTATGATCTTTCGCGCGCCAAGCCATTTCCTCCGGCAATACGCCCACTCCATGATAGTTGAGCGCCATAGCCATCGACATCGGACTGCAAATCTGCCCCGCAATACTTGGATCACTTCGCCGTTGCGCATAAGCCGGGACCTCTAGCACCACGTCTTTTCGCGCTACGAATTCCTTCAACCTTGTTGGTCCAGCATTTACCGCAACCGCCAGCAGGGTAAGTTGGGGCGTACCTTGAGCCTGTACACTACTTAAATAGACGCGATACCGCAGCGCATCGGCCATTTTCCCTTTTGCCACTTTAAGAGTATCAATATCCATAACGGCTAACTCGTCTTTTATCGCCTTGTTCTCCGAACCGACGGCGCTCCAAGAGTTCCACTTTCCCCAGGAAAACCAAGCTGACCACTTGCCGTCAACACGAACCTGCGCCTGCACTTCTACGTTCGTTCTCTGTGGGGTAGCGGCATTCCACGACAGTACCGCCTCTGTAAAAGGCGCACTTCCGAGAATAGGCGAGTAGTATACGCCAAAGGTCGTCCTAGGCCCAGCTAAAACAAGTTCTCCCTGCGCCGTTCGTTGCGTTCCCTCAAAAGAACCAGTTGTAAAATCAGCCAAATACGCTCCGTTTATGCTCTGTGCCTGCATCAGTTCTGGCGGTTTCTCCTGCGCCCAGGCTGTTTCAACGCTCCAAAGCATACTTAACGCCCACAATAAAGCAACGCCTACGCCTTGGGCGATGGTCCGCCAAGAAGCCCGCAATCCTTTTTTGCCGCTTATCGCCTCCATGGGTCCTCCTTACTCAACGGCCTCCGCCGCTTTGGCTTGCTCCCATTCCGCCTGCTTAAATCCCACCAATACTTTGCCGTCCTCAATAAGCAGGGGCCGTTTGACCAGCATGCCATCCGTCGCCAACAAGGCCAGCATGTCTGTTTCCGACATGGTTGGCAGTTTTTCCTTTAATTGCAGCGATTTATATAAAAGACCGCTGGTATTGAAAAAGCGCTTCAAAGGCAAACCGCTTTGCTTCCACCATGCTTCCAGTTCGACCGCCGTTGGATGCTGTTCCTTAATATGCCGCTGTTCATACTCTATTCCCTGGTCATCCAGCCATTTTTTCGCTTTCTGGCAAGTGGTGCACTTGGGATAGCAAATAAATTGACGGTTCATACTTCGACCCCCTTCAGAAATTAACCAAATAGCTTATTAAGCAGTTTTCTCGCCTTTCGCAACAAATCCTGCCACTGGAATTTTCTCAAAGCCACTTCTTAGATGGCAATTGTTCCCTCAGCCGTTTAGTAGTACAATAGACTATATATGCGCAGCAGATGGTTATTTGCTGTCCATGAAAATTTGAAATAACGAGGTATAAACATGAGCATTAAATCATTGACGCCGCTCGAGGGACGGTACGGAGCGATTACCCAGCCTTTTGGCGATTATTTTTCCGAATGGGCTTTGATTAAATATCGGGTGCATGTGGAAGTGGAATGGTTAATTGCCATGGCCGCTAACCCAGATTTTGCGGAAATTCGCCCCTTCACCGCAGAAGAAATTTCTTTCTTGCGCAACATCGTCGCCACCTTTGACGACGAAAAAGCTCTCCGCATCAAAGAAATCGAACGCACTACCAACCATGATGTAAAAGCAGTCGAATACTTCCTGCGCGAAACCATGGGCGCCATGTCCCTGGGAGATTTGCTCGAATTCATTCACTTCTCCTGCACCTCTGAGGATATCAACAATCTGTCCTACGCGCTGATGCTCAAGCACGGCGTCAACGACGTCTGGCTGCCGTCTGCTGAAACTTTGGTGAAAATGGTATCCGCCATGGCGGAAGAAGAAAAAGACATTCCCATGCTGGCCCATACCCATGGTCAGTCCGCTTCACCCACCACCATCGGCAAAGAACTGGCCGTCTTTGTATATCGCTGGAACCGCCAGTTAAAGCAAATCCGCGCTTTGGAGTACTTAGGCAAGTTCAACGGCGCCGTAGGCAACTTCAACGCCCACAGCATTGCTTACCCGGAAGTAGATTGGGAGCAAGTATCCCGCTCTTTCGTGGAATCCTTAGGCCTTACTTACAATCCGCTGACCACGCAGATCGAATCGCATGATTATGTAGCCGAAGCCTTCCATGCGCTGGCCCGGTTCAACAACATCCTGCTGGATTTCGACCGCGACATGTGGCTGTATATTTCGATGGGCTATTTCAAGCAGAAAGCCATCCCCGGCGAAGTGGGCTCCTCCACCATGCCGCATAAAATCAATCCCATTGATTTTGAAAACTCCGAAGCCAATCTGGGTCTGAGCAACGCGGTCCTGGATCATTTGGCCAACAAGCTTCCCATTTCCCGCTTGCAGCGCGATTTGAGCGATTCCTCGGCGCAGCGCAACATGGGCACCGGCCTGGCTCACTCCCACATCGCCATTACCTACACCCTAAAGGGCTTGAAGAAAACCGTCGTCAACCAGGAAGCGCTGGCTGCGGACCTGAATCATGCCTGGGAAGTGCTGGCGGAAGCCGTACAAACGGTCATGCGCAAATTCGGCCATGCCAATTCCTACGACAAGCTCAAAGCTATTACCCGCGGCAAAGGCATCAGCGAAACCGACATCAAATCCTTTATCGAAAGCGTCGATCTGCCGGCCGCTGACAAGCAGCGCCTGCTTTCCCTGACACCAGCGCAATACGTGGGCATCGCTTCTTCTCTGCTCAAGCACATTTAGGTACGAAATTTAAACAAGAGTAGAGTGAGGGTTCGACGGAGGTTAGATTAAACAGGAGAACCGGAGAACCAGATTTAAAACTCCTTTCGTGTATTTCGCGGTTCGTTAGCAACGTCTCTCGAATTTATTATTCAACCGTAAAAATGAAAGCTCCGCTTTTTGCGTCAAGCAAAAGCGGAGCTTATTTATGTTCTTTTTATTTTTCTCTGTTCCCCTCTGCTTACTCTGTTACTCTGCGTTCCGTATCTTTCGCCACTGGCTTAGCTACAAGCCATTGCTGGTTTTGCTGCCCTTTAGGCAGCATATGAGCGTCAAACCACATATAGTAAAACTTCACAGCGGAATTAACAGCATAGCCGTCCTGCTGATGATCCGCCGTATCGTACGAGTCGGCCAAAATCAAGACATCATCCGCCACGGTCTCCGTACCCATGGTGTCATAGCCAATGATAACCCGCCAATGTCCGCCCCACTCAATGTTTTCCACCATAATGGGCGTATTAGCCTGCAGATTCTTCAGTATAAAATCGCGGAATTCATAGTAATTCGCAAAGGTTGCGCCATCCTTGCCGGAAGCCTGTAAGCTGGAAGTTACGTCCCAATGGATCGCTTTGAAAAATTTCACCATGCCCTTTGTATCGGTGCCGACTTCTGGCTTGGTACCCATGATTGTCGCAATCTTTAATTCATCCCAAGCGTGATTTTCAAAATGCTCCAGCACCGTCAAAGCCGCTGCGGGACCGCAAGTAATTTCCGTCGTTTGCTGATACGTCTTATAGTGCGATAAAATCGTCAGATGGCTGTTCGATTGTAAATTATAATAATCTTTCGTTGAAAAATACGGCGATGCTCCCACATTGCCGCTGCCCTTAAAGGACGAAGCGCCCTCTTTGTCGATAACATAGCCCGGCGGATACGAAATCGTGCGTTCTTCCGCCGCAAAACTCACGGGATTCGCCAGGAAAGAGGTTCCCAAAAAACTCAGCACAGCTGCCGCAAAAGCCGCTTTCTTTCTCGATTTCAAAAGGTTTAATCGCATACATCTTCTCCTCAATTAATTTACAGTTTCTTTTATGTAAAAATTATACAATAAAAACTATTTTTATCAATTATACAAAATCTCTTTAACCAAGTTGTTCTGGCGCAGTATAATAAAAATAGTATTGATTCATTTTAGTGAGGAACCTACATATAGAAAAAGAGGGAGGAACCTACATGACTTACAAAGAACTTCTCGAAAGCGCCCGCACCTGTATCGGCGCTTATTGCAAAGCCTGTACGGTTTGCAACGGCGTAGTCTGCAAAAACACCATCCCCGGCCCCGGCGCCAAAGGCGTCGGCGATACGGCCATCCGCAACTATCAAAAATGGCAGGACCTTCGGGTCAACATGGACACCCTTTGCGAAAATAAACCGGTAAACACCACGCTGGAACTATTCGGGCAAACTTTTAAGTATCCTTTTTTTGCCGCTCCCGTCGGCGCGGTCAACATGCACTACAGCGACAAATATACCGATACCACCTACAACGACATTCTCGTTTCCGCCTGTAAGGAGAACGGCATTGCCTCCTTTACCGGCGACGGCGTTGATCCTAAGGTCATGGCAGGCGCTACTGCAGCTATCGCCAAGGCGGGCGGCTGCGGCGTACCTACTATCAAACCTTGGAATTTGGATACCATTCAAGAAAAATTAGCACTTGTAAAGAAAGCCAATGCTTTCGCTGTGGCCATGGACATTGACGCCGCCGGCCTGCCGTTCTTGAAAAATATGACGCCGCCCGCAGGCAGCAAGTCCATTGAAGAACTCCGCCGCATCGCAGAACTGGCTGGCATCCCCTTCATCGTCAAAGGCGTTATGACCATTAAAAGCGCCATGAAAGCCAAAGACGCCGGCGCTGCAGCCATTGTTGTTTCCAATCACGGAGGTCGGGTCTTAGATCAATGCCCCGCCACGGCGGAAGTCTTGCCGGAAATTGCAGCCGCCGTCGGCAGCGACCTGAAAATTCTCGTAGATGGAGGCATCCGCTCTGGTACGGATATCTTCAAAGCTTTGGCCTTGGGCGCTGACGGCGTACTCATCTGCCGTCCCTTTGTTACCGCCGTGTATGGCGGCGAAGCCGAAGGCGTCAAGCTCTATATTGAAAAACTGGGTGAAGAACTGAAAGACACCATGGCCATGTGCGGCGCTTTCGGCTTAAAAGAAATTACCAAAGATATGGTGCGAAAATAGAAGTGAAATAGCAAGGCTGTGCAGAATACTCTTTCTGCACAGCCTTTTTTAATGGTCGTTAACCGATTCTTTAGCATGCCAAGGAGGGATGACTATGAAACAAATTTTAGTAACTGGAAGCAGCGGCTTCATCGGTAAAGAACTGTTCCGCTTCTTGAAAGAAAGCCAGTTTAAGCTTCTTCCCTTATCCCACCAAGATATTGCTGCCTATCAAAACAACAACGAATTGTTTCCCGCCAAACAACTATCTGACATCGCCGGCATCATCAATCTAGCCGGAGTCAGCATTAGCCAGCGCTGGAACGAAAAAAACAAAGCCCTCATTCTTGAAAGCCGTCTCAACACCACGCGTTTTCTGGTAGATTCCCTGCAGCGCGCCAAGGATTTACAGCTCCCCATTCCTTCTGTTTTCATAAACGCCTCCGGGATTGGCTACTACGGCATATCGCCAGCAGGCATTCAAACCGAAGAAAGCCCTCCTGGAACTGATTTTTTAGCTTCCGTCTGCCAGCAATGGGAACAAACAGCTCTCCAATCTGAGCGCTTGGGAATACGAACGGTTCTTTGCCGCTTTGGCGTTGTTCTCGGCACCCGCGGCGGCGCTTTGCCCCGCATGGCGCTTCCCTTTCATTGGGGCGTAGGGGGAACTATCGGCAATGGCAACCAACACCTGTCCTGGATCCACCTTCAAGATTTGCTGCAGATTCTGCAGTTAGCCCTTACCTCTTCTTCCCTGCAAGGAGCTTATAACCTCACCAGTCCTCATCCCATCTCTATGCGCCAATTTGCCGCTTCATTAGGAAAGCAACTAAAAAAGCCCGCTTGGACCCGCCTTCCCGGTACAGCGGCTAAACTTCTTTTAGGCGAAATGGCGGAAGCCATCTTACTGGCAGATCAGCAGGTATTGCCGCAACGCTTGCTGGCAGAAGGATTTCAATTTCAGTTCCCTGATCTCGCCAGCGCCCTGGCTGACTTGTACCCCGATTCGAAAACACAGGAATGAGCAAGAGAAGAACAAAAACCGTACCACTCCTTTTGGCCCTCCGGTTCTCCGATTCTCTTGTTCAATCCAACCCGAGCCCTCACTCTACTCCCTTTACTCTTGTTCAAAAACCCGTTCCCCTCAGGTTTTTCTTAGTTCCCAGTCCGCCTGGCAGTACTGCCGCAAGGCGCGGGCTGTCTGGGTGTAAAGTTTAGCTCCTGCAAAATTAGGCTCCCCACCTAATACAACTTGCATCAAAAGCCCGTCACTGCCGAACCAGCGCGGCAGAACGCCCCCAAAAAAGAAGCCTTGCTTGCGCAGTTCTTCCACCGCCGCTCCAAGATGCGGCAATGCCATGTTGACGGCAACCTGCAGGCTGACCACGTTTCGGCGCGCCGCTTCCGCCAAAAGTGCTGCCACGTCTTCACGCCACGTGGCGCCAGTTTCCCATACAGCAAGCTTCCAGGTGCCGGCAAACTCGTAATATTTTTCTTCTTGCCGCAAGTTTCCTTGCTGAGGCAGCGCTGCTGTTGAAACAAGGATGTCTCTCTTTTTTAAAGGCTGCAGCAAGGTACGCGCCATATCTTCATAGACGATGGGAATATACGTAGGCAAAGAAGGCTTGGTATACTCGATAAAATTAAACACGCAGGAGATCCGTTCCGTATCGGCGCAGTGCTCTTTAAAACTAGAACCAGCCAGCTGATCTATTTCGAGCGCATAATCCGCCATCCCCGCTTTCGCGCTGCCTACTTGCGTCATATAATGGTGGCACACGGCTTCACTATATAGACCGTCGCTGCCTGCAATATTCATCAGCTCGGCGCTTTGGCAGCAATTGGCTAACAGCAACGATAGACGGCTTTGCCTATACACCGGATTCACCACCATATTGCCTACTTCCCAGAGCTGAAAATTAGGAGCATTTTTAAACATGGACACATAGCCCGCAGGCTGTCCCTCCGCATCAAAAGCCAACACCGCAGTCAGCCTTTCCGCCGCAATTTCTGCGGCCACGGCCTCTGGCTGATATACATATTGAATCGGAAAATCATTTCCATAAACAGACTGAAAAACGGCGCCTACATGTTTGGCATTGGCGGCGTCAACAGAAACCAACTGATAATCCTGCTCCACTGCCTCGCCCCCCTCTCTGTATTGCTTTATTTAAGCATACATTCTTTTCACCGTTCTTAAAACCCTGCTCGCCTGCAAAGTTCTCCCAACACACTAGCACTCTTTAAACAAAAAAAAACGCCCCCTGCATCTCAGGGAGCCTGTTGCTATCAGCCTTCTCCAATGTAATTGTTGAACGCCAAGCAACAAAACGCGCGGCAGTTACTTGAGAAATCACAAGGCGATCTGCCTTGCTTTTCAAGCATCCGCGCAGAGGGGAGACACATCCGCGCCAAAAAGCCACAGATGCCCCAAGCCCGTCACGACTTGTTAAATTCATTGTATCATTGTCAACATCATCAATACAGTTTGATTATTTTATAGTATCCATCAAAAAAACTGTTGTATCTTTTACGCTCCAGGATCAGAAAACCGATATCCCACGCCCGACTCAGTAATGATGTACTGAGGCCGCAAGGGGTTCGCCTCTATTTTCCGCCGCAACTGCGCAATATATACCCGCACATAATGCGTGTCTTGAGAATAAGCATCGCCCCATACTTGCTTCAATAATTGTTTATGAGTCATCACTTTTCCCGTATTCTGTATCAGCACTTTCAACAGCGTATATTCCGTCGGCGTTAGATGCAGCTCTTCCCCCTGCAAAGTTATGGTATGCGAGGCTACATCCATGCAAAGGGCGCCGCACACCAGGGCCGGTCCGTTGTCCTCCCGTCCAGAACGCCGCAGCGATACACGCATTCTTGCCAATAACTCACCCATGCCAAAGGGCTTAGTCAAGTAATCATCGGCCCCGGCATCTAGTACTTCAATTTTCTCTTGTTCTTGATCGCGGGCTGACAAAATGACAATGGGCGCCTTTGTCCACTCGCGCAGACGATGTACAATTTCCTTGCCGTCTAAATCCGGCAAACCTAAATCCAAAAGAATTAAGTCGGGTTGCTGCATGGCCGCTTGTACCAAGCCTTCTTTGCCGTCCGCCGCCTCCGCTACCGTATAGTCATAGGATTCCAAGGCAACCCGCAGCATTCTCCGCATCGGCAGCTCATCATCAATAACCAGAACTCGAAGTTGCCCTTCCGTCATAAAGAAACGGCCTCCTCTTCTTTTTTAACAGGTAAATAGACCCTGAAAATAGCCCCGCCTGCTTCGCGATTAACCGCTTCGATTCGTCCATGGTGCGCCTCCACAATACCTTTGCAAATGGACAGGCCCAACCCGGTCCCGCCAGGCTTCGACGCATGAGTTCGCGACGCACGATAAAACTTCTCGAAAACCAGCTCTAACTCCTCCTGCGCCATACCAGTTCCCCGATCCAGCACTTCTAATTTGACTTCATCGGCCTCCTTGGACACACAAATTTCAATCGGCGTATCAACTGGCGAGTACTTGCACGCATTATCCAGCAAATTTACTATAACCTGTTCCAAGAGAACGCAGTCTCCCCAAAGCATCGGCAGCCCCGGCTCCATTTTGACTAAAATTTCTCTGGAATGGACAGCCCCCTCCATACGGCGCAGCACCACCCCCAAAATATCTTCTACGTCGCACCAGTCCGCTTTCAATTGCATCATGCCACTTTCCAGACGCGCCGTATCCAGCAGATTAGAGACAACCCGTTCCATGCGCATCGCCCCTTCGCTGATAGCTTGCAACATTTCCTGGAGCTGCCCCTCATCGCAACGATCCCGACAGAGAAGCAGCGTCTGGATAGCTCCCAAAATAGAGGTTAAGGGCGTCCGCAGTTCATGAGACACCGAATTAAACAGCGCTGTTCGCAGCCGGTCCGACTCGCTCCAAAGAGCGGCCTTGCGCGCTTCTTCCGCCAATGAAGCCCGTTCCAGCGTAAGCGCCGCTAAAGCCGCCCATGCGTCAATCAGCCGCCGCTCTTCCTGCGTAACCTTGCTTTCATTTAAGCGCACGCTAAAAACACCCATTACCCGCTCCTGGCTCCGCAGAGGCACATGCAAATAAGCGGCGCTAGGCAGAATTTCCGTCGCCCGCCCTGCCGCTTGCCCATGCTCAAAGCACCAGTTAGCAACCGCCATTTCCGCAGCTTCCGGCGGATTCAAATTCAGACCTGGCCGGCTGCGCTCGCCGCTGTGGCGCGCCCACAACTCCAAGCGCTCTTTCACCGGCAAAAACACCAACGTCTCCCGACCCAACGTCTCCGCCACCTGCAAAGAAAGTCGCTCCGCCACTACGTTTTTCTCCACGGTACCAGCCATCTCACTGCTGAATTCATATAAAAAACGCGTGCTTTTTTCCCGTTGCCGAGACAATTTCAGATCCAGGCGCATTCGCTCCGTCCGCCGGCCAATAACGACAGCCAACCCCCAAAAGGCAAGAAAGCTCCACAGATGTTTGATATCAGAAACAGCAAAGGTAAAAACAGGTTCCACAAAAAGATAGTCAAAGACCAGCACGCTGGCAACAGCGCTGCTATAAGCCTCCCAGCGCCCCCACCAGAAGGCGCTTAATAACGTAGGCAGTTGGTAGATGAGTACAATACTGGCAGCATCTATCTGTTCGCGAAGCAGCCAAAGCGCCGCCGTCACCAAGGCCACTAAGGAAATGGCCTTACCATGTTCTTGCCAGGCAAAAGGCGTCAAAGGATGTTTTATCGCAATAACAGGTACTTTGACCTTTTCGTCCTCCGCCTGAATAACATGCACGCTGAACCCTGCGCTTCCCCGCAAAATCTCGTCGACAATAGAGCCTTGCCACCGCTGCCACCAGGCTGTTTTGCGGGTTTTCCCAACAACAATAGCCGTTATGTTGTGATTTTTGGCCAACGATAATATTTCTTCAGCCGGTTCTGAACTCACAACAGTTATAATTTTAGCTCCTAGTTCCTCGGCCAGCTTCAAGTTTCGACTGACCCGGGCGCTCTCTTCATCGCCAAGAGCCGCTCGCTGCGAAGAGCTTTCTACATATACCGCCAGCCATTCCGCCTGCAAACCGTCCGCCAGACGTTTCGCCGCTCGCACCAGCTCCGCTGAAAAAGGACTGGCGCTGACGCAAACCATGACCCGGTCCGCTGCAGGCCACGGACCGGGAATCCCATGAGCCCGCATATAGGCGCTCAAATCCTGATCCACCCGGCGAGCCGTATAGCGCAGCGCCAACTCGCGCAAAGCATTTAGATTCCCTGGACGAAAAAATTTGCGTACTGCCTGCTGCGCCTGCTCTGCTACATACACTTTTCCTTCATGCAACCGTTTGAGCAGCTTCTCCGGAGGCAGGTCAATAAGCTCCACCACAGCGGCCTGTTCGACAATGGAGTCCGGCACAGTTTCGCGAACAACAACGCCCGTAATTTTGGCCACCACATCATTCAGGCTTTCAATATGCTGAATGTTGAGCGTCGTATAGACGTCTATGCCAGCAGCCAACAATTCTTCCACATCTTGAAAACGCCGTACGTAACGGCTGCCAGGAATGTTCGTGTGCGCCAGTTCATCCACTAAAACAATATCCGGATGCAGCGCCACAATCGCGTCCACATCCATTTCCAGCCATTCCCGTTCCCGATAGACTATTTTTTTCGGCTCTGTTTTAGGAATGCCGGCCGCCAATTTCTCCGTTTCCTTCCGGCCATGCGTCTCGATCCAGCCAACAATGACGTTTTGGCCTTCCAACAACCGTTCATGAGCCGTTTCCAACATGGCATAGGTTTTTCCGACCCCTGCCGACGCACCTAAGAACACCGTCAGTTCGCCTTTTTTTTCCCGAGCAATCTGTTCCAACCAGTCTTCCGGTTTTTTTCTTTCGAGCTCTTGCTTCATGTCTTCAGCCTCTATGGTTTTATTTTTAAACCCGGTCTAGCTTTTGGTTTAATTTTAGCACATTTACCCGGCGTTCACCGAGAAATCCGCCATGCCGCTCTTCCAAGGTTTCATACACCAGCGTTTCTACCTGCTGCAGCGACAGTCCCCTCGTCTGAGCGACGCGCTTCACCTGCAGCAGGGCCGCTTCCGTCGAAATATGCGGGTCTAAGCCGCTGGCGGAAGCGGTAACCAAATCCGCAGGAACGGGCTGCTGCGAGGTCAATTTTTCCATCTGCCGCACCTGCATCGCCCGCTGCCCGACTTCCTCACGCAGTTTGGACGCTAAGGGGCCTGCATTCGAGCCGCCTGAAAGCAAGCCGTCATAGTCCCCTGCCGATGGCCGTCCATGAAAATAGCGTTCGCTTTGAAAGGATTGTCCGATTAGCAGCGAGCCGCGTACATGACCCCCTTCTACTATTAGACTTCCCCGGGCCTGTTCTGGAAAGATTGCCTGGGCCAAACCAGTTAAAACCAGGGGGTACGCACACCCGGTTAAAAAGGTCAGAATGAACAGCAGCCTTGCACTTGTTTTCAAGATACTAATCATTTTCCTCCCGCCTTCCTCCTGCCTAGGCTACACCCAGCAGACTCAAGATGCAGTCAATCACTTTGATCCCTAGGAAAGGAACCACCAAGCCGCCGCCGCCGTATAAAAGCAAGTTGCGTCGCAACACTGACGCAGCTCCCTCTGGACGGTAGGCAACTCCTCGCAAAGCCAAGGGAATCAGCGCTATGATAATCAAGGCATTAAAGATAACGGCGCTTAGTACCGCGCTTTGGGGCGTAGCCAGTCCCATAATATTCAACTCGCCCAACGTTGGATACGTCCCCATAAACAACGCCGGAATGATGGCAAAATACTTAGCCACGTCATTAGCAATACTGAAGGTGGTCAGCGATCCTCTTGTCATCAGCAGCTGTTTGCCGATTTCCACCACTTCAATGAGTTTGGTCGGATTGCTGTCCATGTCCACCATGTTGCCTGCTTCTTTCGCCGCTTGGGTGCCGCTGTTCATAGCCACGCCCACATCGGCTTGAGCCAGCGCCGGAGCGTCATTCGTTCCGTCCCCGGTCATGGCCACAAGCATGCCTTGCTGTTGATACGAGCGAATCAACGCCAGCTTGTCTTCCGGCGTAGCTTCCGCCAGAAAATCATCCACCCCGGCTTCCGCCGCAATGGCCGCCGCCGTAAGCTGATTATCGCCGGTAATCATGACAGTCTTGATGCCCATACGCCGTAATTCCTGAAAGCGTTCGCGAATGCCGCCCTTGACCACGTCTTTTAGATACACTACGCCCAGCACTTTTTTATCGTCCGCCACTACCAGCGGCGTGCCCCCCTTGTTGGCAATCGCTTCCGCCGTCTTCACAACTTCCGCCGGCCACTTTCCTCCACAGACCCGAATGTGGTCTACCATAGCTTGTACAGCGCCCTTTCGAATCTCCCGGCCCTGAACATTCACCCCGCTCATCCGCGTCTGCGCTGTAAAGGGGACAAATTCCGCGCTTAGACTCGTTAAGTCTCGTTCGCGCAAATTAAAGCGCTCTTTCGCCAGCACCACAATGCTCCGCCCTTCCGGCGTTTCATCCGCCAGCGACGCAAGCTGTGCTGCATCGGCCAATTCTTCTTCTTTGACGCCCGGCGCAGGCAAAAACTGTGTCGCCATCCGATTGCCCAAGGTAATCGTGCCGGTCTTGTCTAAAAGCAGCACATTGACATCCCCTGCCGCCTCAATAGCCCGCCCTGACATCGCCAGCACATTACGCTGCAGCAGTCGATCCATACCGGCAATGCCGATGGCGGACAACAGCCCGCCGATGGTGGTCGGAATCAGGCAGACCAAAAGAGCGACCAGCGTCGTCAGCGAAAGACTGGTCTTGGCATAAAGAGCAAACGGCTGGAGCGTGACCACCACTGCCAAAAAGATAATCGTCAAACCAATCAGCAAAATGGTCAAAGCAATCTCGTTAGGCGTCTTACCTCGTTTGGCCCCTTCCACTAAAGAAATCATGCGGTCCAAAAAAGTTTCCCCCGGATTAACGCTGACTTTCACCTTCAGCCAATCCGACAAAATCCGGGTGCCCCCCGTCACCGAAGATCGATCACCGCCGGACTCGCGGATGACCGGCGCCGATTCTCCAGTAATGGCGCTTTCATCCACCGTTGCCATACCTTCTAAAATTTCGCCGTCACTAGGAATCGTATCGCCTGCTTCCACATAAATGACGTCCCCCTTGCGAAGCGAGGCAGCATCCACCGCCTTCCAGTCTCCATTCTCCCAACGTTTCGCTGGCGTCTGCCCACGCGTTCCTCTTAACGCATTAGCCTGCGCTTTACCACGCCCTTCGGCGACCGCTTCGGCAAAATTAGCGAAAAACACCGTAAACCAGAGCCATATAATAATTTGCAGCTCATAAAGCACTTCCGTATCACCGACGTATAATCGGTCCAGCAGTAACATCGTCGTCAACGCACAGCCTACCCAGACTAAAAACATAACCGGATTGCGAAGCTGCACCTTGGGATTCATTTTATAAAAAGCCTGCCATATGGCATCTATGAGTAGCTGCCGGCTAAAGCCTTGTGCTTTCTTCACGACTTATTCCTCCTTTTTGCGCCGCGCTCTTTTACCACAGCAGCATTTGCTCCACAACCGGCCCTAGCACCAAGGCCGGCAAAAAAGTCAAGGCCCCGACAATAAGGATAACCCCCATAAGCAACAGGGAAAATAACGGCTGATCCGTAGTAAACGTACCTGCCGAAACGGGCACCGCTTTTTTACGGGCCAAACTGCCTGCAACCGCCAGAATCGGTAAAATTACGCCAAAGCGACCCAGCAGCATAGCCGTCGCCAAAATCACATTGTAAAAAAGACTGTCCGCACTCAAACCGGCAAAGGCGCTGCCGTTATTCCCTGCAGCCGAAGCAAAGGCGTAAAGAATCTCGCTGAACCCATGGGGGCCTTCGTTTAAAACGCCTGCCACCCCGACTTGTGTCAGCACTGCCGTCATCGTGCCAAAAAGAACCGTCAGCGCCGGAATCAGCACCGCCAACACCACCATTTTCATTTCATAGGCTTCAATTTTCTTGCCCAAATACTCCGGCGTACGTCCCACCATAAGCCCCACAATAAATACCGTCAGCAGCACAAAGCATAGCATGCCGTAAAAACCCGCTCCCACGCCGCCAATGACAACTTCGCCAATCAGCATTTGCAGCAGCGCCGCCATCCCCCCCAGAGGAGTCAGACTGTCATGCATAGCATTGACGGCGCCGCAAGAAGCGGCAGTCGTAATTGTGGCAAACAACGAAGAACCTCCTAGGCCAAAGCGAACTTCTTTTCCTTCCATGGCCGTCGGCCCCGACAGCCCCCACGCCGCCAAACTCGGATTTCCCGCCTGTTCGCTGGCGTACATGACGCCAAAGAACAGCACAAACAAAGTTAGCATCGCACCCAAAATAGCGTAGCCCTGCCGAACATTGCCGCACCAAAAGCCGTAGCAAAACACTAAAGACGTCGGCAGCAAGAAGATAGCCACCATTTCTAAAAAGTTGGTAATGGCGGTAGGGTTTTCAAAAGGATGCGCTGAGTTGGCGTTGAAGAAGCCGCCGCCATTGGTTCCCAACAGCTTGATGGCTTCTTGCGAAGCTACCGGCCCCATTGGCAGAATTTGCTCCGCCCCTTCCAGCGTCACAGCCTGTACATAAGCAGCTAGGTTCTGGATAACCCCTTGCTGCACCAACACCAACGCCAAAACAAAAGAAAGGGGCAGCAAAACCCACAGCACGCTTCGCGTCACATCCACCCAGAAGTTGCCGATGCCTTTTTCCTCCTGCCGCTGCAGCCCCCGAATCAGAGCCACAGCCACAGCGAGGCCCGTCGCGGCGGAAAGAAAATTCTGCACTGTTAATGCCAGCATCTGCGTCAAATAGGATAGCGTACTTTCGCCGCTATAGGCTTGCCAATTGGTATTGGTCATAAAGCTGACCGCCGTATTAAAGGCCAAAGGCCACGACTCTACGCCAGACAAGCCTTGAGGATTCAAGGGCAAAGAACCTTGCAACAGCTGCAAAGCAAAAACAACCGCACAACCCAGCAGATTAAAACCAACTAAAGATCCTGCGTAACGCTGCCAGGTCATATCCTCCTGCGGCTGAATCCCGCTTGCTTGGTAGATGATTTTTTCAACAGGAAGCAGAACTCGATCCAACAACGTAGCCTCCTGCTGAAAAACGCGAACCAAGTAATGTCCTAAAGGCCACGCAAGCGTCAACAAAACTACCAAAAACAAGCTTACTAAAATCAGATCGTACCACATCTTAAAAATCCTCCGGCTTCCATAAGGCATAAAATAAATAGACAAACAAAGCCGCGCTTACTGCCGCGCCCAGCCACCATTCCATATAAACGCCCCCTTGTCTTTTCTTACTTTGATTGTACTCCTGATACCCTTCAAAATGGTGTCAAAAAAGAGGGGATGCGTATAAAAAAAATGTAAAAATTACTAGGAGATAAACACAGCTGAGTGATGGAGTTTGAACAAGAGTCGCGAGAGAATCGGAGGGCGCGAATGAGGGTTACGAAAGAACGTTGATAATAAAACGAAGAAGCCTCTCACCAAAGCGAAAGGCTTCTTCATTTTATCTATGCTTGCTTAAGTTGTTAAAAAATCATGGCTGCAGCTTATTCGTCTTTCAGCTTCCGCAGCAAATTCAAGACCTCAATATACAGCCAAACCAGCGTTACCAAAAGGCCAAAGGCGCAAAACCATTCGTACTCTTTCGGCATGCCCTGACGAACGCTCTGCTGGATCTGCTCGTAATCAACAAACAGGTTCATCGTAGCGATGCCAATCACAACCAGGCTGAACAAGATGCCAACAATGCCTCCCTGATGAATCATGGGAATGCGAATGCCGAAAAAGCTTAATACGAACTCAATAAAATACGTAATGGCGATACCCATAGTAGCCATCATCGTCGCACGCATAAAGCCTTCATTTACCTTCACATAGCCTTTAGCATAAATCAACGCCGAACTCACAGCGATCCCCAGGGTAATCATCACAGCCTGCAGGACAATACCGTGATAGAACCGGGCAAACATGGCGGATATGGACGCTAAGAACATCCCCTCCAGAATAGCATAGAGCGGCGAGAGAAAGCCAGCCCATTGCGGCCGGAAGCTGATGGCGAAAGCGGTAATCAGGCCCATGATCGCCGTCACCGTCGCCGTGACGGGCGACGCGTAACCCATAACCCAGGTCACCCCCGCCGAAGCGAGAGCAATGCAGACCAAGGAGAGGCTTTTTACCGCCACCCCTGCATAGGTGGCCGTTTCGCCACTGTAACTGTGAAGTTCTTTTACTTTCGAAATGACAGGATTTGCCATTATTGTTCATCTCCTTTATGTCAATGTGAACTTCATTATATCACATTGCTTGCCAAAAAAAAGCTTTCATAAATTTCACAAATCCAATTGCATAAAGGAGAAAGCACGACTTCCTTAAACCAGCGCTACCGGCAACACGTACAGCATTACTCCAAGCAGAAAAGCAACTACCAATGCAGGCTTTGCCGCACCGCGCTCCTTAAGAGTAAACTCAACAACAAGACGAACCAGCCAGAAAATGGCAGTACCCATAAGAATTGTCTTTCCCAAGGGAGTCGTCAAAAGCTCCCCCGTATGTCGCATGCTGACATACGCGATCAGAAACATAAAGGTTATTACTGCAATATTCATTCCCTGAATCACAAAACGATTGACAGGAGACATCACTGGCAGTTCTTCACGCCAATTAAAAGGCTTCATCTTCCAAAAAGCTGCATGAAAGAATCCAAAGAACAAATGATAAACCCCTCCGGCAAGCACCAATGCCACACTCATACTGCTCAACTCCTCATCCCCTATCACCAAACTTTATCGCCAACACGCCATCCTCCAAATTGGCTCCAACAACTTCACGTCCTATTAATTTTCGCGGTAGGCAAATATTACGCTTATAGCCGCCAATTCGAAACGTTAGCTCCTCTCCTTGCTGCGATAAAGCCATCTCTCCTTTACTAACGAAAGGAAGTGCTAATTCCATTACAAACTGATCCTTCTCCTGCTTTAATCGCTGCGCCTGGCCGCAATAAAACCGTTCTATCGAATCTCGCCCGTGAAAACACACGTTCCCCATGTTCCTCAAAGCAGAGACGCCGGTGACTTCCTCCCCAAAGAGAGGAACCTTAAAAACAGGCACAGGGCTAAACTGTTCTTGGATCTGGGCAACATACGTTTTTTGAAGCTCTCGCCATTGCGAAAAATAGCTGCCACAGCCTTCTTCTGGCAGCACCTTATTAACAATAACAGCATCCACATTGAAGCCGTATAAATTCAAATACATGAAACTTCTCGCCGCTTCCTTGATGACGATCTTTTCCGGGTTCATCACAATACGGACAGAAGTCAGATTCTGATCCGTCAGCATCTGCTGCGCTTCTTGCAATTGTCGAATCAATTGCGCAATGCTGTCCAATGCATCCTCAGGCGGCAAAGGAATTCCAAGCAAAGGCTTAGATAAAGGACGCGCTACCTTTAACAAGCGTTTTTCCAAAGGGAATATTTTTTCCAACCACCAAGTTAACACCTCTGGAAAGCTAAGCAAGCGGATAGTTTCACCGGTAGGAGCGCAATCAATAATTACCGCCTCATACTCGCCCCCCCGACAATGTTTAAGAATTTCCAATAAACAAAATAGCTCTTCTAGCCCGGGAAATACGAGAAGTTCATCCGCTGATACACTGCTAATATTTTGGGAAATCAAAAGTTCCGCAAAATATCTCTGTATTTTCCCCCAGCTCTTTTCCGTACTTGCCAGTACGTCAATTTCCTGAGCCCACAAATTTTCCTGCACTTTGGTTGGCTTGTCAGTTACCTCCATTTCCAGCGCGTCACCAAGACTATGGGCCGCATCAGTGCTGACAATCATCGTCTTTTTACCGCCTGCTGCCATACTGACAGCGGTCGCCGCTGCAATGCTGGTCTTACCAACGCCTCCTTTACCGGTATAAAGCAAAATGCGCAATTCTATGTCACCTCTTCATTATTTCGTTCCCCGAAATATCTGTTTAAAATTTTTTTATTGAATTTCAATATGTTTTCTTAGCGGAGATTTCACCATTGTTTTTTCCAGTGATTCGTTTTGGAAGCCGGCCATAATTTTCTTCAGAATCACTAGCGCGGTTTCAAATTCTTCTTCAGTAATAAAAGAGCGAACTCGACTCCAAATAGAATGAAACTGTTTTTGAATCGTCCCCGCCAACTCTTTCCCCTCATCAGTAAGAAAGACAACTACCACCCGCCGATCATCTTCTTGACGATCCCGTTTCAGCAGGCCCATCTTCACCAACCGGTCCACCACGCCAGTAGCCGTACTCATGGGAATGCCAAGACGCTGCGCCAATGGACTCATGGGAAGGCCTTGCTGTTTCTCCACCACCAACAACGCAACCAATTCAAAACGCGAAAGTCTCAAACCAATCTCGATCAGCTCTTCAGGAAGCATAATTTTTTGTATGTTTTCCAAAAAGAACTCATACATAGCCGAACTATATTCCATTTTTATCACCTTCCTTTTATTTCGACACTCGAAATATTCATTAAGTAAAATATACCGACATGTTTCTTCTTTGTCAAGTGGAAGCGATGGTTTCAAGATAGAATAACGTCCGGTTCACAATCTCCTAACACTTGATGCCTCTCTTATAAATAAAAGCAGGTCCCGCGCAACCGCAGGACCCGCCATAGCACTATATTTTTTCCGCACCATACACTCCCTCGCCAATTCCTTGTTTAATATCATTTAATCGGTTATCCAGGTTGAAAACAGTCTATTTTTCTTAAAGCAGCGACGCCTTCCGCCTTATAGGGTTGCCTCTTATGAGTCCTCTTTTACCAAGGCCACCCCTTTAAGGTCTGCCTGATTCCCGCCTGGCGCTTTAAGCGATTCAACATATCGCTTGTATTGGAGATAACGCAGTAGATGCCCATTATTAGGCGAATCATAATGATTAAAGCTAAAGCTTGTAAACTTGCTTACAAAGCTTTTTTCGGCGTCAATTTGGCTGATAACCCGCGAAATAGGCGCCGACAAAAAATCGGGGGTAAACGTCTCTAGATCACTCCACAATTCGGTTTGCGGCCTAGCTTCGGTTATCTTCTTTTTCAAGGGCGGCAACCAGGTTGCAATGGTTGCCGCAGAACCATATTCACCGCCAAACCCGTCCTGCATCGCAATGACATCAATGGGCGCTGTCTTTAACACTTTGCCCCACATAGCCGCGTAACCATCCGCATCCAAACCGCTGCCCGGCGCAAAATAAGGAGCAATCATCACAGGCTTCCCTGTGATATAGTGAACTTCTGCGGCAATTTCTTTATAGGCCATGGCAATTCGCTCTTGCTTAACGCTATTTTGAAAATGAACATTCTCCACTTCCAGCCATATATAAAAGCCAGCAACCGTATCGCCGCAGCTGCCTCCATAACGCTGCCACAATTCCTGTACTATTTTTTTATTAAGGTCAACCTCATTTGTTAGCCATTTTTCATCATTTGCATAATAGCGAAACCAGTCATCATTAGCAGCAAGCCCCAGCCAGACTTTTATGCCTTTCCCCCTCGCCTGCTCCAAAGAAATTTTAACCTTATCCTCGTGGAAAATTTGCGTATACCCTGGAAGTGCAGTTGGATAGCAAGCCTTTTTCTCTTTGGTGTCGACCGTCCATTGCCATATAATATGATCCATGGAAACCTTTTTCATCGCCTCATACTCTGCGGCAAAATCGCTCTCTGTCCAATTCGTCACCAAGCTCGGCTGAAAAAAACTTCCTGCCAAAATTTGCGTGTTCTCCTTATTCACGCCTATACTCTCTAGTTTTTCCGCCGGTGAAGCAAGGACAGCTCCATTGGCTAACATCAAACAGATCAGGCTCCCGTACCCGATCCTCTGAAACCACTTTTTAGCTCGAATTTCCACCACCCCCTGTTATTACCCTCAGACACTAAAAAGGCGCTTTCGTATAAATTACAGTCCGGACAAATGTGATTAGGAATGACTTAAACTCCCTCGCTGTTCTCTGTTTCCCTAATCTAGAAATTCCTTCCGCTCTCGTCGGCTTGGGAGTCGCAGCCATTGCAACGGTCTGAGCTTTAGCCTGTACTGCTTGTACAAAGGGATCACAACCAATCATATAAAATATTATCTTATAAGTAAACCGCTACGCGGTCCTTAGAAGAGAACGCAACTCAAAGTAACAGAGAAGAGCCAGAGAAATAATACAAGGGAATGATTGAGGCTACGGTGGCCATTGTATTTAAGACTTTTATTGGAGTAAGCCGATCCATAAGACGAAAAATCTTGTCTCAAATACAAGGATGCCGTCCATTTTGTGCAAAAGCTCCTGGCACTTACTACATTTGGGCTTTTCAGCCGTAAAAACTTATAAATTCGAGTACGTTAAAAAAGAACCGTACCGAAGCCATTGCTTCCATACGGTTCTTTGCCAAATACAAGCCTTTATTTCATGTATAATCCGCCGTTTACATCAAGCGTCGTTCCGGTAATATACCGCGAGCGCTGGGAAGCTAAAAAACAAATGGCTTCCGCCACATCCTCCGCCTCGCCGATACTTCGCAAAGGAATCCCTTCTACATCGATCTCCATCGCTTCCGTCATACTTGTACGAATAAAGCCAGGCGCTACTGAGTTAACATTAACCTGGTAGGGACCCAAATAGCGCGCCAGCGATTTCGTCAGGCCAATCACCGCGGCCTTGCTCGCTACGTAATCTGCGGCTGTAGCAATGCCGCCTACTTCTCCTGCCAGCGAAGCCACATTCACAATTTTGCCTGCTTTTTGCGCTTTGAAAAGCGGAATAACCGCCCGGACGCAATGTAAAACGCCTTTCACATTCACATCCAACACCGCGTCCCACGCTGCATCTTCCAGTTCTTCAAACGGTTGCGACAAACGGCAAATACCGGCATTATTGACTAAAACATCAACATGTCCAAACTCTTCAATAACTTTTTCCACCAAGGCTTCCACCGCTTGCCGCTCCGCAACGTCCACCGCCAAAGGCAACGCTTGCCTTTGAAAATGTTGCTCTATTTCCGCCGTCACTTGGCGATTCCGCTCCTGATTCCTTGAGGCAACAACCACTTTAGCGCCAGCTTCCGCCAAGCGTAGAGCCGTAGCCCGCCCGATCCCCTGATTACCACCGGTGACAATCGCCACCTTATCTTCTAATTCCAACATAACGCCACCCTCTCACAAGCTCCTTAGTAGCTTTTCAGCTGCCGGAACGCCCCTGCGCGCACTTCCGCCAGCCGAAACAGCCATTGCGCCAGCGAGCACAAAGTAAAGTAAACCCAAAAGACATCGATATAGGCTTCGATATAGTTATAGCCATACGACGCTTGAATCTTGCCAATCGCCGTAATATCCTTTACGGTCATCAAAAAGGCTAACGACGTATTCTTGATTAGATTTACCGACAAATTGCACAGATTCGGCAGTGCCGCTACTAATGCTTGGGGAATAATAATGCGGACGTAGATTTGCGGCAAGGTCATTCCTACCGACAAGCCAGCTTCAATTTGGCCTTCATGCACACTCAAGAGCGCCGAGCGGAAAACTTCCGCCAACAAGGCTGCCGTATTAATCGCAAACACAACATACGCATAAACGATAGGATCGACTTCAAACACCTTGATATTTAGAGCCAGGCTTTTCACTAGGCTATTCAACAAGCTCGGCACCAAGCTGTATACCACCAAAATTTGCAATACAATCGGCGTACCCCGAATAAAAGAGATGTAAAGCCTGGCTGCATCTTTAAGAATCTTCACTTCATAAATGCGAGCTAAGGCCATAGCAAAGCTGAATGGCGCCGCAACTAAAAGAGAAACCAGCGTAATTTCCAAGGTAACTGGAATTCCCGCCAGGATAACGGAAAAGGTTTTCCACATAAAATCATAATTTAATTCCATTGCTTTTCCGTCCTCCTTTACGCCGTCTTAGGCCGCTTAAACCGCGACAGCCTGTGTTCTAAAGCCGCGAATGCTTTTTCAAACACCACCGCCATGCTCCAATAAATCACGGACAAGGCTATATAAATTTCCAAGGCATAGGAGCCATAATTGCGAGCGATGATCAGGTTACCAGAACCAAGAAGGTCCACCAAACCGATAGTATACGCTAACGCGCCCTCCTTCAGAAGCGTAATCAAGGAGTTCCCGAAGTTCGGCAGCGCAATGATGGCTCCCTGGGGCAGCATAATCCGATACAGCGCCTGCAGCGGCGTCATCCCTACGCTAACCGCCGCCTCATATTGCCCCTTGTCGACAGCCAAATACGCGGAGCGAATAACCTCGGACATAGCTGCGGCAAAGAGCAGCGTAAAGGCGATAATAACAAAAAACATCTTATGAATCTCATTGATGTCATAGTCAAATACATCCAAAAAAAACTTAGGCAAACCGTAAAAGACAATGAACAGCAAAATAACAGCCGGAGTGCAGCGAACTACGCCGGTATAGGCGTCTCCTAAAAAGCGCAGAACTTTGTGGCGGCTCAGTTTAGCCGCCGCCAGCACAAATCCGAAAGCCGTCCCTAGGATGACCGAGGCTGCTACTACAGCCAGGGTCACCCACAAAAAGGGCAGCAGGTCGGGTACAACTTCCAAAATATAAAGCGGTTCAAAGGGTCTCATACAGTTTGCCTCCCCGTTGCGGAGCGGTTATTTTTCAACCAGCCGCAGCAAATCTTCACCAAAATATTTTTCTTCCAGCTCTTTGATTTTTCCGGATTTCGTCAGTTCTTCCACAGCCTTGTCATAAGCGTCAGCCAATTCCTGGTCTTTCTTGTTGAAGATCGGATACGTAGGAATGGCTTTGTAACGAACATAGGCCAGTTGGTCATTGAATTTATGGTAAGCGCCTTTTTCATCAACTACATTGCTCTTATAGGCCAGTTCAATATCAAAGAAGGCGTCATAGCGTCCTTCCAGCACCCACGTATAGGCATCTGCCACTTGGAAGCTCTCCGAAGGCAAAAGCTTTATCGGCGTAGCCGCGTTCTTTTTGTTAAATTCCTCTACAATCGCATATTGAGCGTTTTGCGGCGCAATGGGCACCAGCTTGCCGGCGGTTTGGGCAAAACTTTCCATATCTTTGATTTTATCGGCGTCGCTCTTACGGAACGTCAAGCCAATCACGCTGGCGGCAATCGGTTTTTTCGGGAAGATGAACTTGGTTTTGCGTGCTTCCGTTTGCCACACGCCTTTGATGCCTACGTCATATTTTCCAGACTCTACACCAATCAGCAAATCATCATCCGAGGTCGGCTCAAATTTGAATTGATACTGCGGCAACGACTTAGCCACTTCCTTCATAATCTGCACTTCAATGCCGTCCGGTTCGCCTGCTTTATTTACAAAATCATAAGGCACGTAATAGTTGGTAAAGGCCACGCGCACGACCTTCTTTTCCCCTTTGGCAGCCTCGTCTTTAGCAGCTGGTTTGCCGCCGCAGCCCATGGCCGCTACGGCAAATACGGCAATAAAAAGAATTCCCAATGCTTTCATGATGTTCTTTTTCATTTTGAAATCGCCTCGCTTCTTAGTAATGTAGACCGTCCGCTTAGGCGCTGACGGCGTTGGTTTTTAAAATCCGGCTCAAAAAATTCCGGGTCCGTTCCGCCTTAGGCTGGAAGAAAATCTGCTCTGGCGGACCTTCTTCCACGATTTTGCCGCCATCCATAAAAATCACGTGTTTGGCCACTTCCCGGGCAAACTGCATTTCATGGGTAGCGACAATCATCGTAATACCTTCGCTAGCCATGCTTTTCATCACGCCCAACACATCGCCTACCAACTCCGGGTCCAACGAGGCCGTAGGCTCATCAAATAAAATCACATCCGGCTGTACCGCCAGCGCTCGTGCAATGCCGACGCGCTGCTGCTGTCCGCCGGAAAGCTGGCTGGGATAATAATCCTGCCGCTCTGACAAGCCTACTTTATCCAGCATTTTCTTGCCAATAGCCACCGCCTCGGCCTTCGGCATGCCACGGCCGATAATAAGACCCTCCGTCACATTCTCTAAGGCCGTTTTGTTATTAAAAAGATTATAGTTTTGGAAGACAAAGGCTGTTTTCTGGCGAACCTTTCGTTTTTCTGACGAAGAAACCTTATTCAACGACAAGGTCAAATCGCCTAAAACCAGTTCGCCTTGATCCGCCTGTTCCAAAAAATTAATGCAGCGGAGCAGCGTAGTTTTTCCCGAGCCGCTAGGCCCTAATAACACCACCACATCGCCTTTACCTACGGTAATGTCAATGCCTTTGAGCACCGGTTTGCCGTTGAATTCCTTATGAATATTCGTAAGCTGCAACATAACGCGCTCCCCCTTATCTCTTTCTTACAGCTGCGCCGCTTTCGCGCGAACCCACTCCAAACGCTGCCATTCGATATCGCCAGGAACTGTGCAATCAGCGCCAACAACTACGCCCGTCTTGCCGACATCGGCGATGATTTCCTCAACGCGGCGTTCGATTTCTTCTTTTGTGCCGTTATACAGTTCGCCTTGAGGCGTATTGTCGAAGCCGCCGATAACCGCTTTGCCGCCGAAGAGTTTCTTTCCTGCCGACAGCTTGACTTCTTCCACATTCGCAGCATAGTTGATGACATTTGCTTCATAATCCTGATACCAGGAAAGTTCGTTTCGCGTTCCCGCATAGCCGCAGATGTGAAGAATATTGTTTTTGCTGGCGGCATTGGCCGCCGCCAAAATTTTCTTCTCCGCCGGTGCAATGATTTCATCATATACTTCCCTCGTCACCTCTGGGCGGGGCAAGTTCTGTACGCTGAGATAAATACCATCAGCGCCGCCGTCGCGGATGACTCGTTTAGCCAGCGAAGCCAAATCCTCAGACATCACATCCAGAATGTGCTTCAGTCCCGCCTTGTCTTCCTGCAGCAGCTTTATAAAATTGCCATTGGCATCCCCGTCCTTGCCGCGATACATAAACTCCAAATACCGCGGCGCCGCAAAGACGTTGTAAAAAGACAACACATCCTTGCCGAAAATAGCGGTTGCCTGTTTCACCAACTGCACCTGTTCTTCAATCCAAGGCGCGTTCTCACCGACCGGCTGCAGCTTCGCCACATCTTTCACGGAGCGGATTTCATGCAGCACCTCGTTAGGATACGCAAAATATCCATCACTCATTATTTTGACGAAATCCGGCTGAAAGCCCTCGTAAAATGCTTTTAAGCCGGCAATGTTTACCGCCGTTACCTCTGGATGACCCAAACCTTCCGCATGTTCCGGATCGTTTAGGAAATGATACCAGAACCCTACAGGAATACGATCCACCGGTTTATTGTTGAATGCTGCCAAAACTAATTCTCTTTTTGTTTGCGCCATTTGAAACACTCTCCTGCATCTTTTGATTTTTTAGGGAAACGAACACGGAACAACTAATTCTGTTAGAGCAAAAAAACAAAAGGCTAAGCACAGGATTTCTCCTCATGCTTAGCCTTCAATGTTTTTGATCAGCTACTGCTTGCAACTTTTATTTAATTTAACCATATACTACACGACACAAAATCGATTGTCAAGGAGGCGACACCCAATCAAACTAACAAACTCCCCCGAAAACGAGCTGCTGCTCACTTTCGAGGGAGTTATTTATTGGCGCTTGGCCGTCTCAAGGCCTTCAAAAAACAGTTTCAAATTCTCCGGCAGCACATACGGCTCTTTCGATTGAGCCACGGCCGCCTCACCTCCAAACACCCGTTTAAGAATAGAAGCAATAATCATTGCCTTAGGAGGCTCGGCATACTCTCTCCCTTCGTAAACCCAAGAGCGACAATCCACACTATCGCCGCAAAGATCGCCGCAATCTTGACAAGTGCTTTCCGTAACCTCCAAAACGATGTCTTGGCCATTAACGCGAATCGTGGGAGAGCTCAAAAATTCATACTGTATGGCCAGTTCTTTGGTCGCCATGTGAATCCGATTTACCTTTACCACATAACCTGCCGAGGATAGCACCTTAGTCACTTCCTCAAGAGCTTCCGACAGATTTTGGTCCGCTCCTTGGCAACGCTGGCAGACGCTAAGATCCAAATACAGAAAGTCGATCACCACTTGCTTGCTTTCTTGCGCTGGCGGACAGCAATCACCGCCGCTGCAGCAAGAACGAGTCTGAAGCTTACTCATAGAAAATCCCTCCTGTCTAATTATTTTTTCTGGTCTTCTTACTGATGAATGCGCTGTTGTACTCCGCCTAAAAAAAGGCTGCGACTCTAGGCTCACATTCTTCACCTAGTCCTAAAAAACGGCAAGGGACTGCCCCTTGCCGTTTTACCCACTTCTTATTTTTGCAGCAATGCCGCTATTTTATCCGCTTCCAACACTTTTCCTGTCGAGAGCAGCTTTCCATCAACCGCAATTGCAGGCGTCCTCACTAACCCATATTCAGCAATTTCATTCATATCGGTTACTTTTATAATTTCCGCTTCCAGCCCCATTGATGCAACCGCTTCCTTGGTATTGGCCTCAAGTTTCTTGCAATTTGCACATCCTGGTCCTAAAATAGCAATTTTTTTCATGCGTATACCCTCCATTATATTTTATATTCTATTTGTTTCATGACTTACATCATGCCAAACACATACCCGACAATTGTCGAAAGAGCAACCACTATACTCACATAGGTCACCATCATTTTTGTACCCATAATCTGGCGCAACACGATCATGGCAGGCAAGCTAAGCGCCGGTCCGGCCAAAAGAAGGGATAGCGCGGGCCCCTTGCCCATGCCTGAACCAATTAACCCTTGCAGAATAGGCACTTCCGTCAGCGTGGCAAAATACATAAACGCGCCGGAAATCGCCGCGAAGAAATTCGCTCCCAGACTATTGCCGCCAACAAGATCTGCTATATAATGATCCGGAATAATCCCGGCGTCAAGTCCGGGACGCCCCAGTAAAAATCCGGCAAGCAACACGCCGCCCAAAAGAAGGGGAATAATTTGCTTAGTGAAGGTCCAGGTGCTTTCCAGCCATTCTTTCCGTTCTTCCGTGGAAAACCAGGCAAATGAAGTATACAAGGTAAGCGCCAAGAAACCGCCAGATAACCACCATTTAACTTGATACACGGCCATCGCAAGGCCCATATCGCCCATGGGCTTTGCCCAGTTAGCAAAAATCAAAAAGCCAATCATCGCTCCAAAATAGACGATTTCCTGCCACAGCTGCCGCGGCAACTCTCCCACTTCCGCATCGGCAAATACTTCCTGCCTTTTTTCTTCTGAACTGCGAAAAATCATCGCCATCAAAAGTCCCGCAATCAAGGAAAATGAGATAGCGCCAACCGCCCTGGCTACACCCAAATCAGGGCCTAATACTCGAGCTGTCATGGCAATCGCCAAAATGTTAATCCCCGGGCCGGAATACAAGAAAGCAACAGCAGGCCCAAGGCCAGCCCCGCGTTTAAAAATGCCCGCAAACAAAGGCAGTACCGTACAAGAGCAGACCGCCAAAATCGCCCCGGACACCGACGCGACTCCATAGGCCATCGGTTTCGGCGCGCCCGCCCCCAAATAACGCATAACCGCATCCTGGCGCACAAAGACGGACACGGCTCCGGCAATAAAGAGAGCTGGCACTAAACACAAAAGCACGTGTTCTCTAGCATAGTCGCCTAACATGGCAAATCCTTCTACTACAGCCCCTTGCACGCGGGGATGATCCATTGGCAGCCAATAGGCAAATAAAAACGCCCCTACTAATAATAGCAACTTCTGTTTTTCCGACATATCCTTCACCTCAAAGTAACTTTCTATTCGTTAGAACAACCATTCTCGCTATGCAGCTTTTCTTGCAAATATTTGCGCGAAGGCGTCAAACAATCGCCCCATTCCTCTTGATGTTTCAACAGCGCCGTCAAGTCTTTTTGAAACGACGCATCTTGCGAAACCTTTTCTTGCAGATACTCTACAAGCTTAGCTTCTTGCGCTAAAAAAGAGGGAGCCATTTGATAATTCATCCATTGCCCCTGCTTAAGGCTTTGTACTATCTTAGCTTGCTTCAGCTTAGCCAAATGCCGCGATACATTGGTTTGGCTCATTTGCAATACAAACTCCAGTTCACATACGCATAAAGGTCCCTGCAGCAACAAATTTAAAATTCGAATACGGCTTTCATCGCCAAGGGCTTTAAAAATTTCTAGCATAGAGCCCTCCTATTATTTTATATTCACGTTTTCGATTATAATCATATTTTATCTGCATGTATGCTAATTGTCAACAGCATAAGAAAAACCGCAATTCCCAGCTCCAGGAATTGCGGTTAACTCTATTTACGTCGCATATTATTGCTTCTGCTTACTCTGTTCACCCCGGCGCAGCTAGAAAATTAAGATTCTTATCTACGAAACAACGGCAGCAATTCCTCAAAGCATTCAATCGCCTGTGCAGGGTTTTCTACGCTGCCAAAACCGTACTGGGCAAAGATAAACGGTATGCGTGCCAGTTGCGTAGCTTCGTAATCTCCCTGCGTATCGCCGACATACACGGCCCCAGCCAGCTTGTTGCGCTCCATAAGCAGCCGGATATTCTCTCCTTTGACTTTCCCCGTATCGCCAAAACATTCCCAGTCTTCAATATACGCTTCTACGCCGGCCTTTTTCATAAACAGCTCAATATAGCCGGTCTGGCAGTTACTGACGATAAACAAACGGTGCCGCTGCGCCAGTTCTTTTATCGTCTCCACAACCGCCGGATACAATAAGGTTTCTTCATTTTCTTCCAGCGCCTCGTGTTCATAAGCACAACATTTTTTCATCAACAAGGCTTTCGTTGCCTCGTCAGCGTCCGGAAACAGATTGTCCGCGATAACCTTCATCGTCTTACCGAACTCTCGTTTCAAGATGGCAGCGTTCACCACTGCCTTGGTCCCGCCGACTTCTGCAATGGCTTTATTCCAGGCCTGGGCCACCACTTCCGTGGAGTCCCACAACGTTCCGTCTACATCAAAAATGATATTTTCCATACTCTTTTCGTCCTTCCTAAGATAGCGCCGGTTAAAAACCTCAGGCACGCCTGAAACGATTATACACTTGCTCTATCGCAGAAGCAATTAACGATATATAATAATATTATCAGAAAATTTAATTTCTCTTGGGTTTCTAAAGAAAGGTGGGAATGTGATGACGGTGCAACAGGGACGTTTTATACGTTGGTTCGAAGAAGTCGGTTTGGAAGACCTGGCGCTTGTAGGCGGCAAAAACGCTTCTTTAGGGGAGATGTACCGAGAGCTTACCCCGCAAGGAATCAAGATTCCCAACGGCTTCGCCATTACCTCCGAAGCTTACTGGAAACTTTTGAGCGACGGCGGCGTCCTAGGTCCGCTGCAAGAAGCGTTGTCAGAAGTTACGACGCATGATGTGGCGGCGTTGGCTTTGTGCGGCAAGAGGGCTAGAGATTTGATCTTGAACGCAGGCATTCCAGAAGAGATTTGGACCGAAGTCAAAAACGCCTATGCGCAGCTCTGCTCCCAATACGGTCCTGACACCGACGTGGCAGTGCGCAGTTCGGCTACGGCAGAGGATTTACCGACAGCTTCTTTTGCCGGCCAACAGGAAACCTATTTGAACATCCGAGGCGAACACGCTTTGCGGGAAGCCTGCCTCAAATGCTTTGCCTCTCTCTTTACGGACCGCGCCATCTCCTACCGCTTAAACAACGGCTTTGACCATTTCAAGGTGGCCTTGTCCATCGGCATCATGAAAATGGTTCGTTCCGATCTAGCGGTTAGCGGTATAACCTTCACCATTGATACGGAAACAGGCTTTCGCGACGTAGTCTTTATTACCGCTTGTTACGGTTTAGGCGAAAATATTGTACAAGGAGCCGTCACTCCTGATGAATACTACGTTTTCAAGCCCACCTTCCGCCAAGGCTACCGCTCGATCATCCGCAAGAATCTCGGGGACAAACGCATTAAAATGGTCTACGGCTTGGGCGGCTCCAAAGCCTTGACGCGCAACATTGAAGTACCGGAGGCGGATCGTCGCCGCTTCTGTCTGAACGACGAGGACATTCTCACCTTGACCAAATATGCCCTAACCATTGAAGATCATTATTCAAAAAAAGCCGGCGAAAGCCGCCCTATGGATATTGAATGGGCTAAAGACGGTCTGAGCGGTGAGCTATTTATTGTACAAGCCCGCCCGGAAACAGTACGTTCCGGAAAATCCCTCGACGTTTTGGAGACATACTATTTGGACGGCCACGGGCCGCTTTTGGCTACTGGTAAAAGTGTCGGCGAAAAAATAGGCAGCGGCAAGGCGCGCATCATCAAGCATACCTCTCAACTCGCCCAGTTTGTACCGGGAGAAGTTTTAGTAACCGATACTACCACTCCAGACTGGGAGCCTGTAATGAAGGCTGCCGGCGCCATTGTAACCAACCGAGGCGGTCGCACCTGCCATGCCGCCATCGTCAGCCGCGAACTCGGCATCCCCGCTGTGGTGGGAACTGGCCATGCTACCGAAGCAATCCGTACCGGCGAAGAAGTAACCGTCAACTGCGCTACCGGCGAAGAAGGCAAAGTTTATCAAGGCTTACTGCCCTTTCACATGGAAACCATCAACTTGACGGATCTAAAACGGCCTCGCACAAAAATCATGATGAATTTAGGAGATCCGGACTTGGCCTTTTCTATGTCCATGCTTCCCAACGACGGTGTCGGTCTGGCACGGATGGAATTCATCATCAACAGCTACATTCAGATTCATCCTATGGCCTTGATTCATCCCGAAGCCATTACCGATGCAGATGTCCTTCGCAAAATCGACGACCTTACCTTCGGCTATGAGGATAAAACAGAATATTTCGTAGAAAAGCTTGCTTGCGGCGTAGGCACCATTGCAGCGGCTTTTTATCCCAAGCCAGTTATCATACGCATGAGCGACTTTAAAACCAACGAATACGCCAGCCTGATCGGCGGCGCCGGCTTTGAACCGGCTGAAGAAAATCCCATGATTGGTTTTCGTGGCGCGTCCCGTTACTACGACGACAAGTACCGGGAAGGCTTCGCCTTGGAGTGCCGAGCTATGAAGCGCGTCCGCGAAATCATGGGCCTAAGCAATCTGATTTTGATGATTCCCTTCTGCCGCCGCGTTCCCGAAGCTGAAAAAGTAATTGAAGAAATGGCTAAGAACGGCCTGCGCCGCGGCGACAACGGCCTGGAAGTCTATGTTATGTGCGAAATTCCCAACAATGTGTTGATGATTGATGAGTTTAGTCAGGTATTTGACGGCTTTTCCATTGGCTCCAACGACCTTACCCAGTTAACGCTTGGGGTGGACCGCGACTCTTCCCTTGTAGCCCACGACTTTGACGAACGAGACCCCGGCGTGCTGCGTATAGTTTCCCAGGCTGTTCAGGGAGCCAAGCGCAACGGCCGCCATAGCGGCATCTGCGGCCAAGCGCCCAGCGATTATCCGGAGTTTGCCGAATTTCTAGTTAAAGAAGGCATCGACTCTATGTCCCTCAATCCCGACTCGGTGATGAAAATCACCCTGCGCGTCCTAGAGATGGAGCAAAAGCTGCGGAACAAGTAGAAAGAAACAAAAGGAACCCTAACGCTTCACGTCAGGGTTCCTTTTGTTCTATCTCTTTTACTTCACGTCCGTAAGCCAGCGCTCTGCAAATACAGGAGACTCATAAGCGTCAATATACTGCAGCGCCTCTGAAACTTTCTCAGTCACAAAATACAATTCATTACAAACCATTTTAGCAAATTGCTGGTCAATCGCCTTCTCGAACTGCTCCAGCAAATTATCGTAAAAGTTATTGATGTTCAAAATGACAATGGGCTTGTCATGATAGCGCAATTGCTTGAGCGTAATGATTTCCAAAACCTCTTCCATGGTTCCATAGCCTCCGGGCAACGCGATAAAAGCGTCGGAGCGCTCATCCATAGCGGCCTTGCGCTCGCGCATGCATTTGGTTACCACCAGTTCGTCGCATTTGTCATAGACAACGCCGTCAAGATTTAAGGCTTCCGGAATCACGCCAATCACCTGTCCTTGATGCTCATGCACCGCCTTGGCGCAAGCTCCCATCAGCCCAGTGACGCCGCCGCCAAAAAGAAAATGATCTCCCTTCGCCGCAATTTCCCGTCCCAAATGGTGCGCCGCATCAAAATACACCGGATCAATGGTTCTGCTGGAAGAGCTATATACGCAAATTACCTTGTTCATTGATTGCTTCTCCTGTTTCCACTATGGTAAAACCTTATACCGCCACGGTTTGCTTCAATTGTCCGCAGCCGCCTTGAATATCGCTGCCAAAATTATGAAAAATCTCCGCATCCACCGCTGTCTTCATTGTATTATAAAAATCCAAAACCTCCAAGCGATTCGCCGGCGTCAGGCCCTCTATATTGTTCTCGTTATACTGTGAAAGAATCAATTTCAACGGTTTCCCCTGCAAAAGCGCCGTCAAACGAGCCGCATCGCTCTCGGTGTTGTTGAAACCATGAAACAGCATGTACCGGATGCGCGCTTTCGTGTTAAAGGCAGCCGCATAAGCCGCCGCCGCCTGAATAATCTCCTCAACGCCGTATTCCTGCGTCATGGGAATAATCTGCCTACGCTGCACATCGGTCGAAGCATGCAGAGAAAGATTCAGGCGAATGGAGATATCACTGCCTTGAAAATCCTCAATCATCTCATAGATCTTCGGCACAATCCCCACCGTAGCCAGTTCAAACTGCCGCAGCCCCAAGCGGGAACGCAGCTCCCGAATGGCAGTCTTAACTTGCTCATAATTGCGCAGCGGCTCGCCCATACCGGCGAACACCACTGCCTCCAGGGAAGTTTGCTTGGCATTTTTACGTGTTCGATTACAAAGCTCCACCTGGCCGACAATCTCCTGGGCCGTCAGGTTGCGGATAAAGCCCTGCCTGCCTGTGGCGCAAAAGCGACAGCCCATGTGGCAGCCCACCTGTGAAGATATACAGACCGTGCTGTTAAAGGTCAGCTTCCGTTCTTCATCCACCATGTAAAGCGTTTCGACAGTATGACCATCTGCCAAGCTCACAAGATATTTTTCCGAATGATCACAGCTGAGCCGTTTTTCTACTACATCCATTGCAGCTTCCTCCGCCCTTAGAAAAATAGAACCGCCCTCTGTTACATGCCAGAGGGCGAAAAAAGCAGAGAAACCTGCAAAAGTCCATGCCCTCTATCACTCGTAGAGTCAATGGCGGCATACAGGCAGGCTTTCTGACTTAAGCATCTTCATCCCCGCAGCCTTCCCGGTTTCCCAGTGGCTTCACGCGAGAACTCCTCTTTTACAGCGGCGGGACCGCACAGGAGTTGCACCTGTTTCCTTTTAACCGGTTTCCATCCGGCACCTGTATTATTGAAACCGCTGATTTATCGCAACTCACGTCAAAACAGCCTTTTTTCCACCATACATTGTCAGAAACCATCGACAGAGCGTCGCTATGCCTTCATTTTCTTCCTTTTGACGAAGTGTTCAGCAAACCAGTGGTCTCACAGAATATTCAGTTGCATTCAATGTACCATAAACAGCTGCAGAGCTCATATAAAAAAACTATCAACTTTTGTACTATTCTTGGGGTAAACGCTGTTGAATATCCAGAAGCGTCTCTACGGGCACGCCGCCATCCAAAGCAGACAGCAGGCTCAAATAGAACTCTGATGCCTCTTCCGTCATCTGGCCGATCAGGCGGGTAAATTCTTCCTCTAAAACTGCATCATAGCTCGTCTGCATGCATCCTTTTTCTCGCTGTAGATATTCATCGGCCAGCACGCTAAGAAGCTCATAGAGCGCTTCCCCCATAGCCTTGCTTTCCCCTTGCTCAAAAAACGCTTTAGGAGTTTTAAATAAAGCCATTGCTTTGCTAAACTTGTCTAGCGGCGCGTCTTGAAAAGCGACTGCAAATTCAAGGTGTTCCCGATTTTCCAGTTCAAATTCAGCAAAGGATATCGCGGCATTGATCTCACCAAGTCGCTCCGCAAGGCGCTGCTGATACTCTGCCGCCTGCTTTTGCGCAAAACGTTCCAAGCGCACCGTCGTGGCGCGCAGCTCCTGAGCCAAATCAAAACCGACCTGCTCCAGCAGCTCCCCCAAAGACTGGCGCAGCGCCTTTTTCAAATCCCGGCCGTCATCCCGCAACACCGCCGGATTAAAGGCCTCTTTGAAGAAATCATTGAACCGTAAAAACACCCGCTGCTTCGCATAGTAAAGCAGTTCTTCCATCTCCTGCAGCAAACTGCTGCGCAGCGTTTGCAAGGTCTGCTGCGCCAAAACGGACGCAACCTCTCCTTGTTCGTTTTCCAGCTTGGCCCGTTTTTGCTCCTTCACCGAGACATCCTCGCGGGCGCTGGCAATCAGAGCGCTTACGCGCTGTCCAACGCGGCGCAGCTCATTCTCGGACGCAGCCACCGCCAGGTTAGCCAAATCGTTGGCAATAAAATGATAAAACGCTTCTTCAAATACAGGCATGCCCGAAGGAGCAGTAGCCGACTTTGCCTGTTTTTCCTTCAAGGCATGCAGGCTGGACAGCGCGTACAGATGAGGATTACGGACGCCATATTTGACAAGCTGCTCTTGCACATAGTCCATGACCGTTTCTTTTTCTTCTTCGTTATCCGCCAAATCAATGGCATTGATGATAAAGAACATTTTATCCAGTTGAAACGCATCCTTGACGCGCCCCAATTGAATCAGAAACTCCCGATCCGCTTTGGAGAAAGCATGATTATAGTAGGTAACAAAGAGAATGGCATCCGAGTTTTTGATGAACTCAAAAGCGACGCCCGTATGGCGGGCGTTGATGGAATCCGCCCCTGGCGTGTCTACCAAGGTAATGCCCTTGCGAGTCAAGGGGCAGTCATAATACAGGTCGATCCATTCGACAAAGCAGGATTTTTCCTCCACCGCCACATAATCGCCGAATTCTGCCATAGTTGTTTCCAGTGCAGCCCCCAACTGCTCGCCAAAGGCGGCATAACCCCGCGCAAAGGCCTGCAGAAACGCGTAGCTGGTTTTTTCCGTCGCGCCAACGGACGCACCCTGTCCTAAAGCGCCTGCTTTTTCCCTGGCATCAGCCAGACTGGCCGCCTGCACTTCAAACAGACGCAGCGCCTGATTGACGTCGTCCAGCAGAGCCCGGGCATCCTTCACTTTGACGCGTACCGTTCCATGGGGATGTATCTCATCCACCGGCTTAATCTGATTGATGGCTGCCGTTGTTGGGTTCGGCGAAACCGGCAGCACTTTCTCACCGAGAAGTGCATTGGCAAAGGAAGATTTACCGGCGCTGAACGCCCCGAACAACGCAACCGTAAAACCTTTATGCTCTAAGCGCGCCGCCTTCTCCTCCAACTCTCCGGCCAACTTGGCAAAACCAGGCAAATCATGAACAAGGTGCGCCGTCTCCTTAAGGGCGCTTGCCGTTTGCTTCATACGATCCGCCGCTTCGACGTCTTCCGCCTTTTTCGCGCTTACCTTAGGCATGGTTTGAACGCGAGGAGCCGCTTTTTTCACCAATTCCACCCGTCCTGTCTGCGGTGAAACAACGTCAAACTCTTCTTCGGTCTGCGCCAGCAAACAAAACGCTTCTTCTGTAATTTCCTTCGCCTGCCTGAGAAGGGTCTCAACTTCCGCCTGCGCCAACTTAGCGGCGGCTTCCTTCTTTTTCAACTGTTCAAGGGCGGCGATATAACGCTCCATCCCAGCTGATTTTTGCGCCAGCCGCACTTGCAGCACAGCGGTACGCTCTTGCAGGGCCTCCAGGATGTCTACTTCCAAAGAAGCCAGGTTTCGTTTCACCGCAAGCTTAATTTCGTTAGCAACGCTGTCCGTATAATTGATGACCGATTCTCCGGAAACTCGGGCGCCCGGCTTTACTGCGCCCACTAGCGCTTCCTTGGCCAACGGCACCGTAAACTGCTGCGTTTTTGAGAGCAAGTCTTTGTTTTCCAACCGTCGTTCTTTTAGGAAACGCCCCAAAAACTCACGCAAGTGCCATTCCAGCTGGGATTTTATCTTTTCCAACACGCCTTGGTAAAAGAGCTCCAGCCGTTTTTCTCGTTCCGTCTCTGTCTTCTGCTTGGTAAACAAAAAACCAACTTTAAATCCCGCCTGACAAGATTCCAAATAGGCTTCCGCCAGCGCCCGCGTTTCAAAGGGCATCAAATAAGCGTTCTGCATAATTTTGCTGACTTCTAGATCAAATTGGCTCTCGGCTTTTTCCAGCCCTTCGCCCAAAAGATTCTTTTCCGCCAGCAGCTTGTCATAGTTCGCCAGCAGCTCCTCTTGTTCCGCCGCTGACAGCTCGCCCAGAACCTCCCTGGCTGACTGTAATTGGTCTTCGCCTTTTTTCCGCGCCGCCGTCAAATGATCACCGACGATTTTTTGCAGGGAATGAAATACCGATTGCAATAGCAGCGTGTCCTTAGCCTGCAGCCGCTCCGCCAAAAATGCCTGCAGCGCCGGAAATTGATTATGCGTATGCTCATCGCTTTTGAGAGAAGTATAAAAAATATGCGTCGCCTTAACGCCCCAGGAAGCAAAGGAATTTACCACGCTGGCCTGAAAATCGACAAACGAAAGCTCCTGCTCGGAATGCTTGTCCACCTGGTTAATCACCAAGCAAACCTCTTTGCCCGCTTCCGTCAATTCTTTGGTAAACATAAAATTCAATTCGGACTGCACGTGGTTGTAGTCCATAACATAAAAAATCAAATCCGCCAGATGAATAGCCGACTCCGTTGAGATGCGATGCGCATCGTCCGCCGAGTCAATACCTGGCGTATCCAGAACCACCACTTGCGTCGGCAGTTGGCAGTCGGCCTGGCTGAGCTCAATCTCCTGAATCTGGTCGCCGTCCTTGCAATACTGCTTCACCAATTCGTAGTCGTAGGGCGCCAAATACATGCGCGGTTTTTCGTTCTTGAAAAACACCTTGGCGTAGGCTTCGCCCGCCTTGACCTTTACCAAATTGGCGCTGGTCGGGATGGGACTTGACGGCAGCAAATTTTCACCGATCAAACGGTTGATAATCGTTGATTTTCCCGCTGAAAAATGGCCGCAAAAAGCAATGGCAAACTCTTGTTGTTCCAGCTTGCTCGCTAATTGCTTTATTTTCACCGCATTGTCAGAGTCCTGATGAGCCAATACATAGTCATAAGCCGCTGCCAGCTTTCCTTTTAAGGTCCGCAGGTCTCCTAGGCGGTGCATAGTTTGAAGCATGTGCAATTTCCCTTCATACGCTAAATAGAATACTACAGTACGTTTATTCTATACGAAAATCGGATATTTGTAACTAATAAGATGGACGAAACACAGAGCAAGCAGAGAAACAGAGAAAAGCCAGAGGGGGACGGTATTTTTTAGCAGGAGTAGAGAGAGTAAAGGGAGGGGCGATTGGAGTGAACAAAAGTCGCGGTGAGAATCGGAGGGTGCGCAGGAGAATAAAAAAAATTCGCCCTTTCCTACAATGAAAGAGCGAATTCATGCCTCACGATGGCTTTTGCAAATATACCGTATAGGCCAGGCAGTTCCCCGTAAAAGCGACTTCCGTAAAACCGGCGGCCTGAGCCAAATCCAGCACATGCGCTTTACGCTGGTAGTGGGGATCAAAGATGGTTTCAGCAACAGCCAGTACGCCTCCAGGCTTTAACGCTGCATACACTTCCTGCAAAGCCGCCGCCTGCCGGGTGATTTCGCCCAGCACCGCCGCCATCACCGCGCGATCCGCCTGATACGCTGCCAGCTTGCCTTCTCCCAAGGGAAGCTGTACAAATTCAATTATGGCAAGGCCTTCTTGTTGGGCTTTGCGCTGTACCACATCCAGCATACCCTGCTGCAAATCAACAGCGATAACCTTGCCTTCTGCGCCTACCGCTTTGGCTAAAGGAAGCGTAACCCTCCCCGGGCCGCAGCCGGCATCCAACACCGTCATACCTTCGGCTACACCCAAGCCAGAGAGAATGATCTTAGCCTGGCTGTTTTTCGCTAAAGGATTTTCCATCTCCACCATGCGGTACAGCCAAGACGGACAAGGAAGGCTTTTTCGCCGGGAAACAAGCTTCCAAACGATCCAGATGGCGCACAGCACCGCAAAAAGGCTAAAAATAATCGTCAAGGCGTCCACGGCGTTACCTCCTCCGCTTCGCGCCGCACCTGGCGGCAATGCGCCAGGGCTGCCTCAAAATCTTCCGGCAACGGCGCCTGCACGGTAACTTCACGAAGCTCCTTAAGATGCTCAAAACGCACACAGGCCGCATGCAGCGCCTGCCGGGGCATCCAAGACGCTCGCCTTCCATACATACCGTCGCCAATAAGGGGATGGCCCAGGTGCGAGGCATGCAGGCGAATCTGGTGCGTGCGACCGGTTTCCAGCGTCAGTTCCAACAGCGAGGCCGCCGCATGGCGTTCCAGCGTGCGATACTGCGTAACCGCCTTCTCGCCGTCCTCGCGCACCGCCCGCCGGTTCGGACGACTGGGATGCGCGCCGAGCGGCGCATCAATCGTTCCCTCCGTCGGCAATACCGCACCGTTTACCAGGGCCCAGTAGATTCGTTGCAGCCGTTTCTCCTTCATTTGCTGCTCCAGCAAGAACTGGCTGTGCGCATCTTTGGCAAAGATGACGCAGCCGGAAGTGTCCCGATCAAGACGGTGCAAGGGGCGAATGGCGCAGAGTTCCTTGCGCCGCTGCAATTCATACGCCAGATAATTCGCCAAGGTGCCGCTCATCGTCCGCCCCGCCGGATGCACCAGCAACCCTGCAGGCTTATTCAGCACAAGCACATACTCATCTTCATAAAGAATCTCCACGCAGCCTTCTTCCGGCTGTACGCCGTAGGAAACATCGTCCGCCAGCAACACGCGCAGACTATCGCCAGCCTTTACTTTTTTCTGCAGAAATACAGCCTTGCCGTTCAACAAAACTCCCTTTTGCCTTGTCAGCTTTTGGAGCCGCCGCCCGGAATACTGCAAAACTTGTTTCAAATAGGCCTCCAGCGTCAGCCCTTCATGTTCTGCAGTTATTTGATAAGAAGTAAATTTTTTCACTGCGGCAAGTCTCCAAATTGTTCTTTAAACGCCTCAGGCGGCATGCTTTTGTAGGTATGCAAATACTTCTTAAATAATTCCTGCTTGTTCTTCCCCAAGGCTACGCCCATGTAGATGCGCGGAATGCTGTACTTGGCTTCTTGTCCAAGCAGGCCCAGGTCGGACACGGAAAAAGCAACGTCATACCCTGCTTCTTTGACTGTTTGCAGCACCTCGCCGTTATAATGGCCAAAGGGAAAAGCAATGGTATGGCAAGGCTTATTGGTAACGCTTTCGATAAATTGCTTCGAAGCCTTCAGCTCGTACTGCAGCTCTTGTTTGGAGATCGCACTGAGATCGGCGTGGGTCATCGTGTGCGACTGGATGGAGAAAAGCGGATTAGCGGCCAGTTCCCGCAGTTGGTTGTCCGTTAGATACGGGTAGCCTGTTAACGCGGAATTAAGGCCTTTTTTAAAAATAAAGAACGTCGCTTTCATCTTATGCTTCGCCAGAGCTGGCGCCGCATACTGATAAACGCCTTCATAGCCGTCATCAAAGGTGATCAGCACCGTTTTTTCAGGAAACGGACGCTTCGCGTCAACATACTGCAAAAATTCATCCATGCTTAAACTCCGATAGCCTTCTTGCGCCAACCAAGCCAACTGCGCCTGAAAATCCTCCACTGAAACGTCAAAGCCATTAATGGGCTTCACTTTAATATCATGATACATAAGTACCGGTGGAAAATAGGCTCTTTCTTGAACCGCGTTCCCATTAGCCCAAGCGCTTGACGCCGTCAACAACAGCAACAACAGCAACAACAACACAACTATACATTTACGCAACCTGAGTCCCCCGTTCTGATTCAAATATTTTTACACCTTTCCTATAGCTATTATAGAACGAACTTCTCGTCCGTCAAATAAATACCTGCAAATCGGGACGCGCTCGCCTATATCTTTGCGCCCTTCTTCCTTTTGTCAGCGTTATGTTAGTTGTGAACCAAGCCAGACAGGTTTATAGTAGTAAAAGAACATACCTGTCTCAAGCCACGGAGAAAGGAAGATATTTATGTCCAATACCTCTGCCGCACCAGAAACTAGGAAACCGGCTAAATCTTTATGGGCCGGCAGCTTGGCTCATTTTATTCATGACGGCTGCTCTGATATGCTTTATCTGTTTTTCCCTTTATGGCAGGCGCAGTTTGCGCTAAGCTTTGCCGAAATCGGCATCTTAAAAACGCTTTTTTCCGGCACTATGGCTAGCCTGCAGGTTCCCGCCTCTTCGCTGGCCCCTCGCTTGGGGGCCGAAAAATTATTAGCCTGGGGCACGCTGCTTTTAGGCGCAGCCATGCTGTTTCTAGGAAATGTTGATACTATTTATTTTGTAGGCTTCCTATTAGTCCTTGGCGGCCTTGGTTCCAGCACGCAGCACCCTATGTCCTCCGCCTTAATTTCAGACGCCTACGAACAAATCGACCTGCGCCGCAAAGCGCTTAGCACCTTTAATGTGGCAGGAGACTTAGGCAAACTGGCGTTGCCGGCTACAGGCGCCTTTATTGTCAGCCAATCTAACTGGATGAGCGCCGCCCAAGCAGCTGGTGTTGCCACACTTTGTATCGCAGGCTGGCTTTTCTTCTATTTCCCGCACCAAAAGCCCTCTCTCTCTAAAATCTCCTCTGCACCGTCCGAGCAGCCAACCGCCGCCATAGGAGGCTGGCTCAATTACAAGCCGTTTTGGTCTTTATCCTCCATCGGTGTCATCGATAGCGCCACTCGCATGGGCTTCTTAACTTTTTTTCCGTTTTTGCTGCAGCAAAAAGGAGGCAGCATCGCCGACACCGGCATTGCTTTGTCGCTTATTTTCGCCGGCGGCGCGTGCGGCAAGCTGGCTTGCGGCCGCTTGGCCCTACGCATCGGCGTACTCCGCTCCGTCATTTTGACGGAAATCGTTACCGCTCTTTGCATTGTCAGCACGCTGTTTCTGCCCCTTTTGCCTACCCTCCTGCTGGCACCGCTCTTAGGGGTCGCCCTAAATGGAACCTCATCGGTTCTTTACGGCAGCGTACCGGAATTGGTTCCCCCTACGCACCGCCAAAAAGCCTTTGCCATCTTCTATACCATGACCATCGGCTCCGGAGCTATCTCCCCCTTTCTCTACGGTTTGGCCGGCGACGTAATCGGTCTTTCACACGTTGTTCTTCTCTTAGCCTGCATTGTTTTGGCGACGCTGCCACTCACATTGCCCTTGCGCAATCGCTTGGCTAGCGCTTAAACGCTCAATTACTTACGGCTGTGAATTTTAGGCCTTGGAGAAGCAACATAGTCCGCAAAAAAAGAAAGCCTTGAGACGCCCTAGCCTAAAAGGACGTCTCAAGGCTCTCTTTCGTTCTGCGACACTAATTTTGCGCTTCCAGGGTCATCATCAAAAAACCGCAAAAGGCGGCATGATCCACCTGTAACGACGGATGAACGGCTTGTTTCATTTGCGTAATCTCTTCGCGAAAGGCCTTATAGAAGGCAAAGGTCGGACTTGGACTGTATTTTAGGCTGGTCAGTTCAAAATACTCGATAATACCTTTGGCTGTCGTCGGCTTGATAAAGACCTCCACCTCCGGTCGATAATAAATACCATACACCGTAAGCAATGGCCACTTTGCCAGCTTATAGGTGCGCAACAGCTCCGTCATCTGCTCAAAGCCCTGTTCTTGGTCTCCATGCAGAAGTTCCCGCAAACCATGCGCCAATTGCTCTTTTTCTCCATCCTTCAGGCTGTTCACGCAGTCTTTGAACTTTGGTTTTTCAAAAAGAGAAATCAAAGACGATTGGCTGACCAGCTTTTTCATAGACTCTACGATAGCCTCCGCCTGTCCAAAGGCCTCCGGAGAAAAGCTGTTTTGCGCCAGTTCTTTCATTTTCTCCACTTTGTGCTTCTTGGTGAGCGCCAACATCTGCGGATGAGAAAACCCGCCAGGGTAACGCCTGATAAATGTTTCTTCGGCTTCCTTTAGTTTGGCTTTATTCACCGTCTCATCTCCTGCTTCTCAATTCCGGTCACTTAATAAACGTATTCTCCTTCAACTCACGGAAAGCCAGATCCAGTTCTTCTTGGGTATTCATCACAATGGGGCCGCCCCAGGCTATGGGTTCACGGAGCGGTTTCCCGGCTGCCAGCAAAAACCGCAAACCAGCCGTTGCCGCTTTCACCTGCAACAAGGCTCCTTCGGAAAACAAAACCGCTTGCTTTGCCGCAATCGCTGTTTCTTCCACTGCTCCGACTGCGCCTTCGCCTTGAAAAATATATATAAACAAAGAGGCGTCCGGGTCTGTCTGCAGCATCCACTCCGCCCCAGCGTTCAACTCTACATCCAAAAGCAAGGGTTTCACGAAATCTCCTGCTCTAGCACCTGCTGTTTCTTTGTACGTGCCTGCAATCACCCGAACCCGGGCCTTTTCTTCATCCACTACAGGCATCTCTCCTTGAGTGATACCGTGGTACATCGGAGCCGTCATTTTATCAGCAGCAGGCAGATTTAACCACAACTGAACGCCTAACATGCGCTCACTGGCTTTAGGCATTTCCTGGTGGATGATGCCGGAACCCGCCGTCATCCATTGACACTCTCCATCTAAAATACTGCCGGTGTTTCCCAGGCTGTCGCCATGTTCAATGTCCCCTTGGATTAAGTAGGTTATCGTTTCAATGCCTCGGTGCGGATGCCAGGGGAAGCCCTTAATATAATCAAGAGGATTGCGAGAATCAAAGGCGTCCAGCATCAAGAAGGGATCAAATTCTTTCGTGTCCTTCCGACCAATGACACGCACCAAGCGCACACCGGCGCCGTCAACCGTCTGCTCTCCTGTAATGATTTTCTTTACCTTTCTCGTCTGAATCATATCTAGGCCACCTCCCAATTTATTTTATGAAAACAAATAGCTGGTCATCGATATAGAGCCTAAGGTGCAAGCATCATTATAGACTATAAAATTCAATCCTTTTTTCTATTATCCTTGTTCATTTTTTCTCTTTTTTACGACCGAATTCTTTTCTTTGTTTCCTATTTACAAATAATAACTATCGTTATATAATGCAATTAGAGATAATCATTATCAATTACCTCTAATCCAATCAAAGGAAGTGTTTTTTATGAAAACCTTATTCGATAAATTGTTTGCTCACAAAGAAGAAGTGCGTTTGTGCAGCGCTAAAAACATCCTCGACTGCCCAGAATATTGGACCAATTTGGCAACAACCAGCTAAGAGCTTCTTCTAACACGAAAGCGGCGGTAATTCTTGATTACTCAAGAATTACCGCCGCTCTTTTATATACCCAAAATCCTCTGCATTCCGTTCCCCGCAGACGTTTACCGGCGGCTTCCCGCCCAAGAAAACGCAACTGCATGCTTCTTCAATTTCTGCACCACTGGCAGCACAATCGCCGACGCCAGGCCAATCTGCACCAGATTGCCAGGCACCGAAACCAGCGGCGCAATCCAGTTGCCGTAAATAATTCCTTCTGCGCCGTAATAGCCGACGATCTTAATGGCACACGCCGCAAGCAACGCCAGCACATAGGCCATAAAGGACTGGTTTTTTTCGCAAATAGCACCGACGGTATATCCCATAAGGCCTACAATAACCAACGTAAAGGGCGCCCATAAAAACCAGCCGCCAACTACGTCAAACAAAGCCATTCCCAGACCGCCCGCCAAAGCCCCCAGCCAGCGGCCATAGAGGATCGCAATGATAAAGAGCGGCACATTTCCCAAGTGGATCAAGCCGCCATTGGCTGCAATGGGCAGCCTCACATTAACAAACACGGTGCACGCAAAGACAAGCGCAATGCCTAATGCCGCATACACCAAATACTTGGTTTGTTTTAAAGAATGCTGTTCCATATTTCTTTTTCCACCCTTTCCCGCTTAGGCCTCCGCCAAGCGATGTGCTGCATGATAGGTCGGTCCCACATATGAATTGATGGGAAAACCATGTTGAATGGCTTGGGTGACGAAATTTTTAGCTTTGCCTACCGCTTCCGGCACCGCTAACCCTTGAGCCAAACCGGCTGTAATCGCAGCAGCATAGGTGCACCCAGCGCCATGCGTGTAGGTAGTATTGATTTTCGGCGTTTCAAATACAGTAAATTCCTTGCCATCGTACAAAATATCAATGGCATTGTCAGTGCCCAGCTTGGAGCCGCCTTTAATCAAAACATATTGGGGGCCCAACGCATGAATTTTAATGGCTGCTTCCTTCATCGTCTCCACAGACTGAATACGCACGCCGCTCAATTGACTGGCTTCAAATACATTCGGCGTAATCACCGTAGCCTTCGGAGCCAGCATCTGGCTGATGGCTACAGCTGCTTCCGGATGCAGCACTTCATCGGTTCCTTTGCAAATCATCACCGGGTCAATGACAACATTTTTCACCGCATATTCATCCAGTTTTCTAGCTACTAGAGAAATAATTTCAACGGTCCCCAGCATGCCGGTCTTCATAGCATCTACGCCAATACCGCCAAGAACCGTATTAATTTGCGCTTCCAAGGCATCCAAGGACAATGGATAGACGTCATGAGCCCAGTTGTTTTTAGGATCTTGGGCCACAAGAACCGTAATGGCGGTCATGCCATACACGCCAAATTCCTGAAAGGTTTTGATATCCGCCTGCAATCCGGCGCCGCCGCTTGTATCGGAACCGGCTATGGTAAGTGCTTTCGCTGGTGCTTTCATTTAAAATTCCTCCTGCCAAACTACTTTAACGTTTTTTCTTATTTTTTTATAAAAACCTGGTTGTATTATAAAGCAAATCTGGTACCATTAAAATATACAGAATCTATATTTAAAATAAGTACAGATAGGAATGAAAAGGACCATGTCTAAACTGATACTGCTTGACCACGAAAGCAAAGAGCCTCTTTACATGCAGCTTTATCGCTATTTTCGCACGGAAATCGAGCAAAACAATTTAAAGGAAAATCAAAAAATCCCTTCCATCCGCTTTTTGGCGGATAGTTTATCGGTCAGCAAAATCACCGTAGAAAAAGCCTACCAGCAATTGCTCTGTGAAGGATATATCACCAGCGGCAATCGTACGCGTTATGCAGTCAACCGCTTTGTAGAAAACGCTTGGCCTTCGCCTGCGCCGCAAAATGCCATTCCCAAAGAACAATCCCCGCAGGAATTGACGTTTAAATACGATCTGGCCAGTGGTGAAATGGATGCGGACGGCTTTGATTTCTCTCTTTGGAAGAGGTATATCAATAAAGCCTTCTTAGATCCAAGCCGTCTCATGCGCTACGGCGACCTCCAAGGCGAAATAGAGCTGCGCAAGGAGATTGTCAACTATATCCGTTCACGAGGTGTTAATTGCCATTACGGACAAGTCATTGTCGGCCCTGGCGTACAAAGCCTGTTGAATATTTTGGCCAGCATGCTGAAACCAGAGCATGACGGCATTGCCTTTGAAGAACCAGGCTTTAAAATGGGTCGCCGCACCTGGGAAGACCGGGGTTTTCAAATTATCCCGGTGCGCCTAAAAAAAGAAGGCATCGATACGGACGAGCTGGCTCGCAGCGGCGCTCGCCTTGTGTATGTGACACCTTCGCATCAGTTCCCGACCGGTTATATTATGCCAATCGGCGAACGGACGCAGCTTTTAAACTGGGCCCGACAAACAGGCTCTACGGTTATTGAAGACGATTATGACAGTGAGTTTCGCTATTTCGGCCGTCCCCTCCCCGCCTTAAAAGGGTTGGATACGGAAGGCTCCGTCATTTATATGGGCTCCTTTTCCAAGGTCATTCCCCCGTCCATCCGTATTAGCTATATGGTGCTGCCGGAGCAATTGCTGAAAAGCTACCGGGAACGCGCTTCCTTGTACAACCAAACAACATCCGCCCTAGAGCAGTTGGCTCTAGCCCGTTATATGGCCGACGGCCACCTGGAGCGGCAAATCCGCCGCCTCCGCAAGCTCTACAATGAAAAACACGCACTCTTTCTGGAAAGCATCCGGACCATCTTAGGCCAGCAGGTAGCTATTAACGAAACCGAATCCGGCCTCCATCTGGTTTTAACGGTAAAATCCTCGTTGACGCCAAAAGAATTATACGCACGGGCCTTAGCGAAAGGCTGCCGCATCGCGCTTTTGCAGGATTACTATCTGGGAGAAGCGCCAACCTCTCCATCCCAAGTCATCCTTTATTTTTCTAAAATCCCGGCGGAAGAAATGAAAACAGCCATTCAGCTGTTAAAAGAAGCTTGGTTTGAGTAAAACCGTCGGATTCGCCAAGCCGCTAATCTAACATTTTTAAAATCCCGCATCCACTGGTTATTTAGCGTCTGGAGGTAAACACAATGAACGAGAGTAACAACTATTGGAATCAATTATATGAATCCCGAAATAATCAAAAACCAGTTTATGATTTATGGCTGGACAAATATGCAGCCATTTTATCGACCTCGAACTCTATTCCTATTATTGATTTGGGATGCGGATCTGGAAATAATACATTGTACTTGCAGGAAAGAAACTACAAAGTAATTTCATGCGATTTTTCAAAGGAAGCATTAAAAAAGCTAGATTTTTTTATAGACAAACCTGACACAAGACTGTTTGACATGAAGGAAGGCTTACCTTTTGAAGATCAAAGCGCCAAAATAGTTATTGCCGATCTTTCACTGCATTATTTTCGTTGGCTCGAAACCGTAGCCATTGTTGCTGAGATTCAGCGGGTTCTTATGAAAGATGGTTTTTTACTACTGCGAGTTAACTCAGTAAAAGACACGAACTATGGAGCCGGTCAGGGAACTCTTGTCGAAGAAAATTATTATTGTAAGCAAGGCCGGTTCAAGCGATTCTTCAACAAAGCACAATTAGACGACCTTTTTCAAAACTGGGAATTTCACTATAGCAGTGAATATGAAATGGCCCGGTATGAAAACACGAAAGTTCTTTGGGAATTGGCCTTGAAAAAGCACCTTTGAAACTTGCGCAATACAAAAGCCTCCGCCCTGCAAGCGTTCGCAGGACGGAGGCTCATTAATGCCTGACAGAAATTCAGTTTTTATAGCTTTCATAGCGAATGCGGTTTGCTTCGAAACGGTCTACAAACTGATTTTCCGCCGAATACCCCAGCGCCAGCATAGCAAAGGGCGTAACTCCCGGAGGCAGTTGAAACAATTCGGTAATGTATTTCATCCGGTCTTCTTCCGGCGCAACTCCCATCCATACCGCTCCCAGGCCATTTTCGACGGCGGCTAACAATAGATTTTGCGTGGCCGCCGCCAAATCCTGCTGCCAGTACTGCGGAAATTTCAACCCGGCTTCGTTTGCCAAGACAATAATGCCTAACGGCGCTTCTTGCATGGGCGATGCATACGGATGAGCCTTCGCCAATTTAGCCAGAGTATCTTTGTTTTCCACTACAATAAACTCCCACGGCCGCTGATTCGCTGCTGACGGAGCCTGCATCGCCGCCCTCAGCAACCGCTCTATCGTTTCTTTTTCCACCAATCTAGCTTCATAACGACGAATGCTCCGGCGTTTTTGAATCGCTTCATAGGTATTCATAATTCCACCATCCTTTTCAGGCTTGTTTAGGTTAATTATATCTGCTATTCTTTATTCATGTAAGTATGCACTTTATTGAAAGATACCATGCTTTAATAAAGTTACTATCCAAAGGAGAGCATTGTGAAAGAAAAAGGCGAACTCAATCTTGATTGTCCGGTAGCCTATACACTATCTGTACTTGGCGGCAAGTGGAAATGGTTGATCATCTACATTCTAGCGGAAGAAACGATTCTCCGTTACGGAGAACTAAAAAGAAAATTACCAGGTATTACACATAAAATGCTAAGCCAACAACTCAAGGAATTAGAAGCGGAAGAATTGCTTTATCGCAAAGAATACCAGCAAATCCCGCCCAAAGTAGAATACTCACTGACAACACGCGCCCAAACGCTGCTGCCCATTCTAAAACTAATGTGCGAATGGGGTGCGGCCAATCAGCCAAATACTACTTCCGCCTGCGCTCTATAAAAGCCCCCCTCAAAAGACGGAGCATAAGCCACTGATCACAACGTCTCAGTGGCTTTCGCTTTTTTATAAACTTTCCCCCAGGGTTTTCGCTCGTTCCAAAGCGTCCGTCTTTAGAATCTCGTCTTTATCATGCATTCCCGGCACGACAATTACTCCACGATCCTGCCAGCCCATAAACTCCAGCATGAGCTGATACGAGCGAACAATACCTTCAAATACCTTTTCTTCCTTGTCGCCGCCGGTTACCAACAAAACGCACTCTTTAATCGCCAAGGGCTTTTCAGCGATCAAAAAGGAATACATCTTATCCAGCGCCGCTTTCAGCTGCGTTGGAAAGGAAAACCAATACAGCGGCGTTGCCAGCACCAGCATATCCGCCGCTGCCAAGTGCGGCGCCAGTTCGTTAAAATCATCAGAAATGGAACACGCCGCGCCTTTTTTAAAACAGGTCTTACAGTCAATGCAGCCCTTAATCGTTTTATCGGCAGTTGCATATTTCATAACCGTATGGCCCGCCTCCTGCGCTCCCGCAATAAAGGCATCCGCCAGTTTTTCGCTATTGCCTCCTTTGCGCGGACTTCCTGTCAAAACCAAAATGTTTTTCCCCATCTTAGTACGCCTCCTTCACTAGGGTTTGCCTTATTTCTTCCTATCCGCAAGCAGCGTCCCGCCGACGCCAATATTCTCCGTGCTGTTTTCTTTCAACAGTACAATAAAAGCCGCCTCCGGCACGCTCATAATCTCCGCCGCTTCTCGCGTCAACACCTTCGCTAGTTTTCGTTTTTGCTCCACATTCATGAGAGCGCCTTCTATCGTAATAACCGGCATACTACATTCCTCCTGTTAAAGCCGCGTTATGAGAAAGCAGCTTGTTTTTTTCATTATAGCTACATTGCTCTCATTATAAAAGTATGCACTTTTTAGGAAGATACTATATAAAAAGAAAGTAAAAGCCAACAGCAATAGTTGCTGTTGGCTTTTACTTTCTTTTATCAATACACTTTATGCTTCCTGCAGCCGCTTGGCTACGTATTCAACCGCCGCCGCCAAGGTTTTCAGGTGCAAAATATCCGACCCCTGCATCACAATATCAAAGGCTTCTTCCAAATCGGCCAAAACCCAGCTGAAAGCCAGAGAATCCAGCCCTAACGAGGACAGTTCCGCTTGCGGAGCAATGTCCTCGGCCTTCAAACCAGGTACTCGTTCCGCTAAAATGCCCCGAATTATTTTTTCAATCTCCTTTGTATCCATAGTTTGTTCCTCCCTTATTCATTTACTGCTTGGCTAAATTTTGCAGCGCCATTTCGCGCAGCTTAAATTTTTGCACCTTGCCGCTGGCGGTCAGAGGAAATTCCTCTACGAAGAAAAACATAAAGGGCACCTTGTTTAAGGCAATCCGCTCCCGACAATACCGCTTTAGTTCCAGTACCTTGGCGGTTTCTCCTTTTTGCAACCGCACAAAGGCCACAATATCTTCGCCGTAATATTCGCTGGGGACGCCAACCACCTGCGCCTCGAGCACCTTGGGGTGCGTCATCAAAAAGGTTTCTATTTCCGCAGGGCCTATATTTTCACCGCCGCGGATAATCAAGTCTTTAATGCGCCCCGTGATACGGCAGCATCCTGCCGCATCAATGGCAGCCATATCCCCGCTATGCCACCAGCCACCATCATCTACAGCCTTTTGCGTCTCTTCTTCCATCTTATAATACCGCAACATAGTCGACTGTCCGCACACACACAGCTCGCCTTCAACGCCCCGGGGGACCTCTTCCGTCGTCCCCGCTTTAACAATGCGCAGTTCCATCCCTGGCAGCGCTGTGCCGACATAGTTTATCCTCTCTTCTTGCGGTCTTGTGGGGCCGGCTAAGGACGCAATGATCACTTCCGTGGAGCCGTATAGACAGCTAAATCCGGTTGCTCCCAGCTTCTCAATCACCGCCTGTACCAGTTCCGGCGGACAGCTGGCACCCGCCATATCGCCCACGCACAACGAACTTGTGTCATAGGAATTGCGTTCCCATTCCTCCAGCAGCGCCACAAACATCGTCGGCGTACCGGACAAGCTGGTAACGCCCTGCTCCGCGATCGCCTGCATCACCACGGAAGCTTGGAACCGCTCTACTCCCACCAGCGTTCCGCCATAATATAGGGCTGTTAAAATCACCGCATTGCCGTAGGCATGAAAGAAAGGCAGCGCCGAACACAACACCGAAGACGTCGTCAGCTCCTGGCGCTCTCCATAGGCTCTGGCATTACACAGGTACGCCTGCTGGCAATGCACGACTCCTTTAGGCACGCCGGTCGTCCCTGACGTATATTGCAGGACAAATACATCTTGCGAGCGTTCCTCGTTGCAGCGCTGTCTATACACTTCTTCCTCCACAGCAGCTCCGCCAGCCAAGAAATCAGGCCAGAGAAGAACATCCTCGGCTTCGGCAGAACCAAAAAACACCACCTTACGCAGCTTCGGCAACCGTTCCCGCACCGAACGAAGCACCTCCAGCCAAACCTCTGCACCACTGCCTTGCGCTTCTAAAAACAGCACCGTCGCATCGGAATGATGCAGTACATACTCCAGCTCATACGCCCGATAATTGGTATTCAGCAGCACCAGCGGCGCCCCGGCTCTAGCGCAGCCAAACTGCACGGAAAGATATTCCGGAATATTAAACGCCCAGATAGCGGCATGCTCGCCGCGCCCCATCCCCAACGCCATAAGACCCTTGGCCACTTGCGTCGCTTCTGCATCTAGCTGCGCATACGTATACGAACGATTCTTCTGCGGATATACCGCCGCTGCCTTTTCCGGCCATTTAGCCGCCGCCAAGCGCAGCACTCCGCCCCACGATTGCGGGCACACTTCCGCCCAGTCCTTCAAAACCAGCGCCTTAATCGCCTTAGCCTTCTTGGTGTACGCATGGATAGTTTTCTCATCCACGGCGATGGACACTTTTTGCATCAGCAGGCCGTCCCCGCCGTACCAGCCCGGCAAGACGCCGCCCAGAAAATAGCCCCGCCGCTGCAGTATCTCTACCGCCGCCCCGATCGTTTCGTCCCCCAGCCGCAAGAAAGCCTGCAATACCAGCGTCCCGGCTGCGGACGCCTGACTTTCCCACAAGGCTGCCTTCACCTCAAAATCAGCACCGATGTTAGTAATCGACAAGCGCGCCACACCGGCTCCGGCAAACAACTCGATAGAGCCTTCCGTCACCACCGCCTGCGGCAGCGGAGCCGTCGCCTCGATAAATGTATATGCCTCTGCCAGATCACCGTAGAGCAAAGCAAACGCTTCTTGATACACCTTCGGCACATACACCGTCTGGCCGCTTTCTCCGGGTGATGAAAAAATCAGTACCGTCGAGGTTCGCTCGCCGCCCTTGGCAGCGTCTCCCGGCATCAACGCTACTTCTAAGCCAGTTTCATGATAACCCCGTTTCGTCATCATCATCTGCGTGAACAAATGATTGCAAACCGCTTCGCCCCAAATCTGCTCCAACCCACGCTGGCGCGGAATTTCTGCCAGCGCATATTCCATCAAGGCAAAGCCTACGGAGGTTTGCCGCCATTCGTGGCACACCATAAGCTGGCCGCATTCATACAGCTTGGGGTTCGGCGGCGTGGAACGGTAAAAAGCAATATGGCCGATTACCGCTCCGGCATGATTTCTCGCTACCGCCCGCCAGGTAAGCCCATCTTCTTCCTGCCGTACCAGCGCTTTGGGATCATATACCTCCGCCACCGGATAGGATTCTCCATACACTTCCCGATACAGCGCCACTACCCCAGCAGCATCTCGCGGCTGAAAAAGCGCCAATTCCCATTCCTGCTCCACCGTTACACCTCTTCCCTTAAAAAAGCCTTCTCTGAACCTTTAACACAAGCTTTTGAATTAGAAGTAAGCTTCCATTTATTGCTGCGCTTCTCCTGCCTACTTCTAAAACAGTTCATTCGATACAAACCGCCGGATTTTGTTCCGGTTTTAGCCATTTGAGGATCTTCTTTATATCCTTTTCCGCCATCGCCACACAGCCGCTTGTGGGAACACCCGGACCTTTACGGACATGCATAAAAATGGCGCTGCCTTTGCCCGCCACAACCGGCTCGGTATTGTACTCAATAACCAAACCTAGTTTATATAGCTCATCCTTGCGCCGCATCAGCTCGTACGACTTGGCCGCTGTTTTTCCTACAACCAGTTGGTTATAAAACGGCGAAGCCACATCGTCGATCCAATAATGTTGCTTTGTCACTTGTATGTAGGGCATGCTTATAGAGAACGACTCATAGCCAAAAGCTCGGCGCAACTTATACAAGCCCGCTGGCGTAGCGCCGTCTCCTTCTTGTTTTTGCGCGGCTGAAACCACGCCGCTTCTGCCTAGGTTGACTGGAATGTCTTTGTATTTCACAAGCCATTTTTCATCTTTTTTCTGCCAAGCCGTCAATGTACCTACCTGCTTGTTTTTATGGTCAGACTGTACCACAATCAGTTGACGCACATCCGCCGGCGCCGCGCCCTCCGGTAACAACGCTGCAGGCTTTGCTGCTGCACTGGCATGATTACCCGTGATCCCAACCAAAATAACTATAGCGCATAGCAACAAAAAAGTTTTCAAACGATACTTACAGTGCAACATAGCCCCTCCTTTACGCGCTTCAAACATTCCCTATCTAATTTTTACAATTTTAATTGTACGTCATCTTCCCCTCGCTTGCCAGCAACGAAATAAAAAACATGACCTCAACCTTCTGTTTTGAAGGGTAAGGTCATGTTTTTTTATTTCGTCGCTTATGCTTCCGCTCTTGGTGGCAATTTAACCAGCGACACTACCAACGCCGTAAACACCAGCGCTCCGCCCATGAAGACGAAAGCGGCATTATAACCGGACATACCTACCAAGTAACCAATGATAATGGGGGATAAAATGCCGCCGATGCTGCCGCCGGCGTTCATCACACCTGTAGCCATGCCCACATAGCTGCGTTTTACCGATTCCATCGGCATCGCCCACAAGGGACCAAAGGCCATCCCCACCAAGAAGCCAGTGCATACCAGGAGCGCCATCGCCACCGTTTCCGTCGGCGCCACTACGACACCGTATAAAACCGGGCCTGCGGCCAGATTTACTACCATGGCCTGTATTTTGCGCTTCCCTTTGAACACCTTATCCGACAGCCAGCCGCCGAAAGGTTGGGCAATGCCCAGCGCTAAGAAGGGCAACCCCGAAAAAATGCCCATTTTCACCAGTTCAAAGCCTCTGGCTTTTACGAGATAACTGGGCAGCCAAGAAAGAAGACCGAAGAAGGCGCACATAAAGCCGAAGTACGTAAGCGCCAAAAGCACAATGTTGCGGTTTTTGAGCACGCTCATCAAGCCCACTTCTTCTGAATCTGTCGTCTGAGTAACAATTTCCGTCTGGCCGCTCTTAATATATTCCAGCTCTTCCTTGGAAATGTCCGGGTCCTCTTCGGGAGAGTTTTTCACAAAGAAGTACAGTAACGGCATAATTACAAAACCCAAGGCGCCGAAAATATAGAACAACGCATGCCAGCCCCAGAGGCCAATAATCGCCACCGCAATGGACGGCGCAATCGCCGGTCCGAAGGAACAGGCCGAAGTAAAGATCGCGTTCGCCGTAGCCCGTTCCTGATTCGGAAACCAGTTGCTGTTGAGCTTAAAGGCGCAGGGAGGCTGCAAGCCTTCGCCAATGCCAAAGAGCACGCGAACGATGAAGAATTGCGAAAAGGTCCGCGCCACACCGGTAGCCATCGTCATAATAGACCACCAAATGAGCGCCACAAGAAGCACCTTTTTCGGTCCCACTTTATCGCTTAAATAACCGCCCGGAATCTGAAAGACCGTATAGGAAATAAAGAATGCGCTAAACAAATAGCCTACCTGCTCCGGAGATAAAGAAAACTCCTTAGAGATCAACGGCATGGCTACCGACAGATTGACTCGATCCAAAAAAGCTACGAAAAACACGATCCATGAGACGCCTAAAACAAGCCAGCGCTTTTTCATATGCGTTCCTCCCGCAGATATCGATTATTCCTTTACTACTCAATTGCCAATCATAATATTGAGTATTTCCACATCGGTAGTTTTCATGCCACAGCAGCCCATACGTCCAATATTTCGCAAAGTCTGCTCATAATCCTTCTCTACCAAGCCTTCGCCAAAGGGAAAAAACCGCTCCCGTTTAGCCAGCTCATACCCCATAATCCCCGCATCTACGGCGCTGGATATCTTCGCCGCGCAGGACGCCTTAGCGCCGTCGCAGACAATGCCGCCTACGTTCCCCAACGAGTTAATCAGGGTTCTGCCGATTACATCATAATCGCCGCCTTGCAGATACGCAATGCCGCAGGCTGCGGCCGCGCCCGCCGAAACGGCGCCGCAGTACGCCGAGAGATTGCCGATATAACGCTTTTGGTGCAGCGAGAGAAGATTCGCCAAGACCAACGCCCGATACAGCCGGTCCTCGTCAACTCCCAACTCCTGGGCGTACACCACTACCGGCATAGTACAAGTAATGCCCTGATTGCCGCTGCCGGAATTGATGACTACCGGCATGGCGCAGCCGTTCATACGCGCATCGGAACCTGCCGCCGCCGCCGCGCGAGCCTTCGTCCGCACATCGTCGCAGCCGGCTTCCAAGAAGGTGCGTCCCACCTGCGCTCCCCAAGGGTTTTTCAGGCCTTCTTCAGAGATGGCGGAGTTGCAGGCAATCTGCCGGGCAATAATATCCCGCACGTCCTCTAGGCGTACCTTATCGGCAAAACAGAGAATGTCCTGAATCGTAAGCTGACTTTTATCGCCAAAGGTTGACGTCGCCAGTTCCGGCTGCGAGAAAAGAAGCTCGCCGTTTTTTTCAATACGATAGATGTGATTATGCCTTGTCCGCACCTCTACCGCAGCAGTTTGAAAACCGGCTTTCACTTCTATGCGAATGAAGAGATTTTCCTCGCCTTCTTCCAATTCGCAGCGACAAATGCCCTGCGCCGTCAATTGACGCGCCATTTCTATTTGCTCCAGCGTCACCTGGCTTATGACCTCTAATTCCCGCTCGGCCTGACCGGCGACAGCCCCCAGCACCGCGGCGGCGGCTACGCCTTTTTGCCCGCCCGAATTGGGTACGATAACGCCCTTCACATTTTTAATGATATTGCCGCTGCAGCGAGCCAGCATTTCTTCCGGCATTTGTCCTAAGGCTTCTCTGGCTTTTGCCGCCGCAAAGGCGATGGCGATCGGCTCGGTACAGCCCATGGCCGGAATCAATTCCCCTTTTAAGATGGTCAAATAATTTTCATATTGCTTTGCATCCATACTTGCCTGCTCCTCTCCCGCCCGTTAAAACAATTCTATGCTTTCTTAAAGAAAGAAATTTGGCAGGTAGGACAGCCGTTGGCAATGGTATCGCCCAGGTGGAATTCATAACCCATGGCTTTGGCAATGCCCCGATCGCCGTCCATCGCCATATCACAAAGCTTCTCACAGGTTTCATCGTCAAAGCCCAAATCCTGCCAGGCTTTCAAAAGAGGGCAGTGATGAAACTCCAGATCAATCCGGTCTGCGCTTTTGCTTTTGAACTCTACTTCAAAGGTCTTAACTACATTCGGGGAGAAAAACGTATCCGCAAAAGAAGTCACATTCTCCGGATCCGGACACTGCGCTTTAATTTCTGCGCCTTGGATCAAACCCGTTTCCGCGATAGCCGCGCGAATGATTTCTTCCATTTCCTGCGCTTTGCCAGCTTTGCAAGCATGCGTGTAGGTTAGGCCGGTCCAAGTAGCCCGATGACCGATCGCCCCTCTTTGAATATCTACCACCGCGTCGCCTTTAATGCTAATCTTGTTATCAATCATTGTTATTCTCCTTTCAAAATCCAAAATTCCAAATCGGCATTTGATATGATCACCAGAACAACAAGTTTCCTGATTCCATAGTATTAAATCTTATTATAAGCAAGGTTCTGCAGCACCTTGCTTGTTGTAATCATATCACAAGTCGATTTCTTAATCAATATATTTTCTATCTTTTCTCCGTTTATGGCAAAACATCTTTTATTATCTATTATTTTGCTTGTTTTATGTTTACTTTTTGTATATTTTTCGATTTTTGTGATATGACTAGTTTTCGACGTTTTCTTCTTGCGTTCATTGACTTGCCTTTTCTTTGACTCTATAATAAAAGTAGCACATTAAGGAGATAAGCAATGACAAAACATCCTAATGACTCACTAAAGCAGCAAGTATACAATGCTCTTTTTTCTGATATCATCAATGGAAACTATCCCGCCGATACCATCCTGACCGAAAAATTTCTCATGGAAAAATACAATGTCAGCCGCGCCCCCATCCGTGAAGCCTTGACGCAACTAACAGGCACGCGTCTATTGTCCAGTATGCCGCGGCAAGGCTATAAAATTCTACAGCCAAGCGCCGAACAACTGCTGGAAGTCATTCGCTTCCGTTCGGCTTTAGAATGTTCTTTCCTGGAAATGTACCGCAGCTATATAGACGCCGCGTGGATCCAAGAACTGCGCAGCATCTGCATCAACTACAATAACTGCCCCAGCGGCGATTTCATGTCGCATTGGCGCTACAACTGCGAATTCCACTTAAAACTTTTTTCCATCTACGGCAACCATTACGCTTACAAACTGCTAGAAGACGCTTTAAACATTCAAACGATCTTCTTCGTGCAAAAGCAGCACTCCGCTTCGATGGACTTGCACTTGGCCTTAGTCGATTATCTGGAAAAAGGCGAAATCAAAATGGCCGTGTCCATTTTAAAAGCCGATATCGAGCATCTGATGCTTTCGTTTAGTCCTCCCTCTTCGTAAAACTAACTCTAAGACACACCAAAAACACAAAGCCGGCAACCACTTTTTACGTGGCCGCCGGCTTTGTGTTTCTTATTTTTTTAGCGTTTCTAAACCATTCCCTGGTTGCTTCACCTGCAGATAATATAGCTCTACAATACACCGCCCGAGTCAGTTGCAGCGTGTTCTTGTTTTTACCGCCTCAATAATAATTTCCGCCTGTTTCATAAGCCTTTCTACGGTCATCAGCCATTTTCTTAAAAAAGCTGTCCATTTCTTCTTGATTTGCCCGATACGCATAGTATTGTTGCTTATCCTTCTCAGGCAATATAATCAGACCTTCTTTTTTAGCTACTCCATCCAGAATGACCTCCACCGCTTCTTCCACCGGAACCGCGTCTGGGGGCGGCTTTAAACCGCCAAAAAGCGGGGTAATAACATTGGCAGGGCAAACTGTAGAAAAAGCAATATTACGATGCGCATGTTCATACCGCAGCGCTTCGGTCATGCCGGTAACCGCAAACTTGCTGGCGCAATAAACAGCCTGATAGGGCGGCGCAACCAGCCCGGCCATCGACGAAGTATTGACGATATGCCCGAAGCCTTGTTTGAGCATGACCGGAAACGCTGCGTGCACGCCATAGATAACCCCCCACAAGTTCACATCCACAACTTTCTTCCAATATTCCAGCGTAACTTTTTCAAAAGGAAGCGTCCCTCCAAGGCCTGCATTATTAAACATATAATCAAGCCGCCCCTGGCGATTCACCACTTCCTCAACCAGTTGCTGCACTTCCTCATACTTGGTTACATCCACAAGCCGGCAATGCGCCTATTCATAGGCTTTTAGCTTTTCTTGGGCCTGCTCCACCTGCTCAGCAGGAATGCCAACCGCATAGACGACAGCGCCGCGTTGCAGCAGCCGCTCCGCCAGGGCAAAGCCAATTCCCGAAGCCCCGCCTGTTATAATGCATACTTTTTCTTTAAATATATCTTGCATCTTTCCGCCTCCTAAAGCTCGCGAGCTAAGTCGCCGCGCAAATTAATACTGCTTTTTGCAAAAAGACATTCTTGGTACTCTAAAATCGGCAGGTCCGCCAAGGCATTAATAATGCGCGCTTGCGCAGGGTTATATTTAGGATTGGCCTTAATCCAAGCAAGCTTTCCATTGGCGTTACTGCCCGAAAGACACTTCACTTCGACCGGGTATATAGTTGCATGAGAAAGAGCCGCCCCTGGCCTGCCAATATTAGGAATATAGCGCCACCCCAGCTGACTCACCTGATAGCTAGAAGCTGCTAACTCCGCTTCATTCAGCGACCGTTGCAACACCAGTTCAAGTTCGAGGAAAACACGTCCTTCATGACTGGCATTGGCCGTAATATGTCCGTCAAGTTCATGAAAGTCCGGAATATCTGCAAACAGTTTGGGGATTCCTGTTTCTTCCCGCCCTCCCAGAATCGGCGCCGTTTTATTTTCCCAAACCACCAGTTCAAAAACGCCTTTCTCGCCTGAGGCAATATGTTTAGCCGGAATTGCTACATTAATCAAGGTGTAATGTCCTCCGCCCATCCACTGAATGCCGCAACACTTTTGATACCCAACCATCACCAGCGGCTCAAGAATTTCAAACGCCTCCGGCACATATTGCTCCAGCTGCTTCTTGTCCGTACGGTAGTTAATACCGACAGCCGTAACATCTTTATAAAAAAGATTGCTTAACCCGCTGCCCTGGGATCCTCCAAAATGAGCCGGCATACGATAGGAACAGTTCTCGTCAAATTTGAACATGACAACGCCTCCCTATTCTAGTCTCACTTCAGATACAAGGTGCCTTTCAGTCGACAGCCTCTCACCTCCTGTTTTTTCACCCCAGAGACTCAGCTTCTAATTTTTCCAGATCTCCTAAAAGTTTCAACAAATACAGCAGCACGCCTCCGTTCCCAATCAGAATCAAGCCTACAAGCAGCCCCGGAATGAGATGCGCAATCAGCATGGAGCTGCCGAACAACACTGCAAGCACGCCCAGGGCCATTTGCGTTACAAATAGTTTTATAAAAATCACCGGCGTAGTCTTGAGGTCGAAGGAAGGTTGTTTCAAGACTGTCGCCGAGGTTTTCACAAGTGTAATAATACCTTCTAAAACATTCAGCACTCCAATGGTCAGCGTCAGTTCGAAAACCAGAATTTCCGGAATAATACAGGATACGACTCCAGGAATGACCATAAGCACCCCTAAAAGAATCATCAGCCAAGTACGTCGAAACGCGCCCAACGGCGTACTGCCTGTGGCCAGAATTTTAACGGCAAAAATAACCATCAGCAAACCAAGCTGGGCGCTCCCTGAAAAAGGCAGCAAATTTAAGTTCACCGGTAACATCACCACACCCAGCAACGCTACAAATACTCCCACCAGCAGCATCGAGGCCTTATCCATGGAAAGCCCCCGCTCTAGCGATTGCTGCTCCGCCGCAGGATAGTCTCGATAAACCCTGCGTAGAACCAACGCCAGATTTAGAAGAGCCGCTCCATAAAGCAACAATAAAACAGCAATCAACGGAGCCGCCAGCGCCGCCGGCTCCCAAACAACCGCCGCCAAACATAGCGACAATACATAAACAACAGTACAACTATATAACAGCGTCTTAAAAATCCCTCCATATTTCACCCAAGCAGCGTACTTGTCTTCGTTAGAATATAACTGCCAGAGCAGCAGTACGCTTCCCGGCCCTAAGCACAAAAACAACAACCATCTTGAAATCTGACTGGATACACCAGGTATAAAGCAAGTAACAAAACCCAAGGCCGCCGCCGCAACGCCTGCGGCCATCAACCACTTAGACTTTGGCCTATCGCCAAAAGGAGTTTTTCCCAAAGTAATCATCTGCAAGGCATACATAAAAAGCAGCAACCCGAGCAAACCATTTTCATAATAAGGCAACACCCCCGCAATAACCGGGAAAAGCAGGCTTCCTGCAAGCAGCATAGCTATGCCTGCAACCAATAAAACAACGCTTTCCAAGGGCAATACTGCGTCTTCCAATAAACCGCGCATCGAAACCCTCCTTTAGGCACTCAAAATCGCAAACAACCCGTCATTTTAATTATACAGAATTATAAGTTTATTCTATCACGTATTTCTAAGTATCTCAAATTCGATAGTATGCATAAAAAAATCAGGATGTGTTGAAACTATAGTTCCGACACGTCCTGATTTTTTTAACTTCAGCATTTCGCGATTCTTATTCGCAAAATGTTGTCACTATATTTTAAACTTCCTAATGGCCTGCTGCAACTCTTCCGCCATGTGCGCCAAATGCTGACTTGCCGATGCAATTTCTTCAACCGAGGCAGACTGTTCTTCGGTTGCCGCCGAAATCGTCTGCGTTTGTTCAGATGTTTTTTTACTTTCACTGTCAATATCTTGTACAGAATTAACTACATTTTGCGTCCCGCTTGTTATTTCTTCAATCGCTGCAGATATTTCATGAATTTGATTTGTCATATCCCGAACCATCGTCAAGATCTCTTCAAAGCCTTGCCCTGCCATAGATACGACATTAGCGCCTGTCTCAACTTCTTTTTTACCATCATTCATGAAAGATACGGCGCTGTCGGTTTTAGCTTGAACTTCGTCAATTAACTCAGTGATCTGTTTTGCCGCATGCTGAGACTGCTCCGCTAATTTCCTCACTTCTTCAGCGACCACTGCAAAGCCTCGCCCTGCTTCGCCTGCTCGTGCCGCTTCAATCGCCGCATTCAAGGCCAACAAATTAGTCTGTCCTGAAATAGCCGATATAACATCAACAATTTGGCCAATTTTTTTTGATTTTTCTTCTAATTCTCCAATGACTTCCGCTGTATCCTTCGTTTTCTTCTCAATGATCTGCATCTGAGTCACGGCTTGCTTTATTGCTTTTTCGCCATTATTAGCCATATCCGCTGTTTTCTCTGCCGACTCGGAAACAACTTCTGTATTTGACGCAACTTGGGTAATCGCATAAGAAATTTGTTGTACAACACTATTGGCGCTACCCGCTAAGTGCAATTGTTTTTCTGCGCCTTGAGCCACTTCCGTTACCGAAATAGCTACTTGATTCGAAGCTTGAGCGGACTGTTCCGCGCTTGCCGTCAATTCTTCGGAAGAAGACGCTAACTGCTCAGAAGCATTCGATAATTGACGAATTAAATCTCTAATATTTTTTTCCATTTCATCAACCGCCCTAGAAACGGTCCCAAATTCACTTTTATCTTGCAAACTTTCCTTTGAAATTCCCCTGGAAAAATCCCCCTTTGCCAATATCCCCAGAAAAACGACAACATCGTTAAGACGTTTCGTAATTCTTTTGGAAATAAGCAAACCAAGCACAACCCCTAACAATATTGAAACAAAAACAACAACAGCAAACAGCGCCCTGGCCAAAGAAAATGCTTTTTCATTTTGTTTATTGTTTTCTTCAGCCAATTTCCTTATCTCATCAGCTACATTTCGCAATTCAGTTGTAAAGGTATTGGATAGTACCTTAGCATCTCGATTAAACAGCAAATAGGCTTCTGCGTTTTTATTTTGATTAGCTAACTCCAGTACCTTATTTCTCACTGAACGGTATTTATCTAAGTCAGTTCGAACAGCTTTTATCTTAGTACGCAAAGACTCGCTTAACGGCATTTTTTCAACTGTCGTTATGTTAGCATCGAAAGCCTTGTCCCTATTCGTAATATCACCTAAGATAGTTTTATTTTCATTTGCGTCCGTAGTTAGCATGATTGCGTATACATCCGCTTCAATTGCGCGAGCATGAGCCGCATTTTCCACAACAAGCGCAACAGCTACTAATTTTTCATTATACATTTCATTTAACGAGTCATTTGTTTTACTAAGAAAGTAATACCCCGTACCGCCTACGCAAATAACAGCAACTAATAATACCGATATCAAGAGAGTTAGCTTTTGTACGACCTTTAAATTGTTCAACCAAGATATCATGCGTTAAATACCTCCATTTTTATTAATATTTCACTTGCACCGAACCATTTAAAAGATCTTTTTTATAAAAAAGGATACACTTGTACAAAAGAGTACAAGTGTATCCTAAAACAGCTACATATAAAACGTGCTGCCCAGCCTACCACTTTACTTGGTATCTTAGCTTCACAAAAGCCCGCCTTGAATATACACTACACTTTCTTAAAAACGATCGCTTCTAGAAAATACAGCTCGCAAATCAAGTACACATTTTATCTAAAAAAGCTTTCCATCTATAACTCGCTATGGCAACAACTTTATCATTGTCTTTATCAAAAAAAACAAACGGTTCGCATGGTTCTGCGTCAAAATATTTTTTAAAAATTTCTTCCAATAGCTTTCCAGTTTGTAAAAAAATCGCTTCTTCAACTACGCTTGCAACTTGCCTACTACTATCAATAAAATTTTTTAAAAATGGAGTCAGCAAGCCAGAAATCATAATAACGATAAATTGGTCATCTAAAATAGAAACCGATACTTTCTCTGGACCATATTTATTCTGTTTACGAAAAAATGCAGATATTTGTATTACAATTTCCTGTTCTAGCGAACTATGCCTCAAATTGAAACTCTTGAAAATTGGCTTTTCAAAAAAATTCACAAAGAAACTACAAAGCATGTTCTTATAGTACATTGGTGAAAAGACATGAAAGTAAGCTATACCACAAGCATACTCAAAACTCTTTTTCGGTATAGTTGTACGCCTTACAAAATCCAGAATCAGTGGATAATATTCATCGAAAACGGGTTTTTTTCCATATTGAACGATCGCATCTTGTTCCCAATCAATTAGCGGGCTACACAAAAAACCCAATTCAACATTTTTCCTTAAGGCAATAAACGGCGTTGCAGACACATTGGAAAACTTAAATTCATCCCGTACTTCCACCAGAATCTCTTGATGGTATTTCTCTAAATTATGTAATGTTTCTTCGTAAGAAGCTATGTTTATTATATGTTTTTTCATCGGCTCACCTGACATAATTTTACACTACAACCCGCTATTCACCACATCAAAACGTAATTACCGACCACCATTTTAACTTTAATAATTGCTCGTTTAAGCGACCTAAAACCCTTTATTTTATTTTCCTATTCAACCTTCTCTTTCGAAAACAGGAGTCTTTTCCTATAATAACGCAGACTTTGTCAGAATTTAGCGACACGTCTTATTGAAACTTAGCTTTTGTTAGGTCTTTTCTAGAACTGGTAACGTATCAGGAAACAAACCCAAAACAACATCCCTTTGGACGTTTAGCGCACTTGCTAATTTTTTCACCACTACTTGACCTGGATTGTTTTTGGCTCCTCGTTCAAGAGCTGAAATATATCCTTGTGTCAAACCTGTTATATTAGCAAGCTGTTGCTGAGACATATTCCTGCGAATTCTTAGCTCTTCGAGTGTCATTTTCTCTCCTCCTACTTCCAACATTATAACTCTATAAAAATACATAATCAACTCTATGGAGTTGATTATTTTATAGAAACTTATGCTATATTAATACTATAGAATTATTCATATGGTATTAATATTAAGGTGGCTTGCAGATAATGAATATATCGAAGCGGATTATTGAATTACGAAAATCAAAAGGATATAGCACTAATAAGCTCGCAACATTAGCTGGTCTGTCTCAAGGATTCGTTCGTCAAGTTGAATTAGGCGAGAAACAGCCTACAGTTGATTCTTTAAGCAAAATATGCGTCGGATTAAACATTAGTTTAGGAGACTTTTTTTCCGATGAAACCGAACTCTCTCTCGACATTAGGCAACTCATCACAGTTGCAAAAACCTTAACGCCTGATCAGCGACGCGCTTTACATACCTTTCTGGAATTAATGAAAAAGTGATTTCTATAAAAACCTCAATGCGGGAAGTTAAAAAAAGCTCCCCCAATTGAGGTTTTATCTTTTTTATTACTCTTGGTTTAAAGTAAGACGAATGCTGTCGCCCCATACTATTTTGAACAGATTTTAGTCTTTCCACGTCAAAATGGCCTTCCGCTATATCCAGAAGCTACCAAAACAGGCAAGATTACATGACACTAAACTTCAGGACTTTCTCCACCCTTGCGCTACTATCTCACCGAATGCAGGAGCAACACTTCGAACAATTCTGTTCGTCAGTGCAGGACTTTGCCTTCAGCTTCCTTCAGATTCCACCTCACGATGGACACCCTTGCTGTTCAGCTAACTGCTCCCACTACCAAGCCCATAGCGGACTTTCACCGCCTAGTTACTGCCCATGCCGGGCAAACAAGAAAAAGGGTTCCAGCCAATTGCCGGAACCCTTGAAATCACTGGCATACCCAACACTTATCCATGAAATGCGCCACCTTGCACCAATCGGTGCATTGCATCACCTAAAACCGTTAACATCAAACTCTTCTACCGCTTCAGCCACCGACAAAACGTCCCTAAACTGCCTTGCTGTGCGCCCCCCCGATTTTTCGACTGCAACCATCCGGGTTTTTCAGCAGCTTCCTAGCGGGTAAGTTTTCTAAACTTCAGTCGATGCGGCTGATCGGCTTCTTTGCCAAGGCGTTTTTTGCGATCGGCTTCGTACTCCGAGTAGTTCCCCTCAAAGAAGATCACGACGGAGTCACCCTCAAAAGCCATGATGTGACTCGCGATGCGATCAAGGAACCAGCGGTCATGGCTGATGACCAACACGCAACCGGCAAAGTTCTCCAATGCATCTTCCAGGGCGCGCATGGTGTTCACGTCGAGGTCGTTGGTGGGTTCGTCAAGGAGGATTACGTTGGCCCCGGTTTTCAGCATCTTGGCCAGATGAACGCGGTTGCGTTCACCGCCGGATAGCACGTCCACTTTCTTTTGCTGGTCCTGTCCCATGATGTTGAAGCGCGCGCAATAAGCCCGAGAGTTAATCTCGCGGCTGCCCAGCTTGATAACGTCGTTGCCGTCGCTGATAACTTCGTAGACGGTTTTTTCGGGCTCAAGGGAGTCGCGGTTCTGGTCCACGTAAGCCAACTTAACGGTTTCGCCAACTTTCAGGGTACCACTATCAGGCTTTTCCTGTCCGGTGATCATCTTGAAAAGCGTGGTTTTACCGGCTCCGTTCGGGCCGATAATACCAACGATGGCTCCAGCCGGAATCATGAAGTTCATGTTTTCCACGAGCATCTTGTCGCCCATAGCTTTGCTGACATTTTCGGCTTCAATGACGATCTTACCCAAGCGCGGACCCGGCGGAATGTATATTTCCAAATCCTTGCCCAAGCGCTCAGACTCATGTGAAAGCAAGGCTTCATACGCGTTGATCCTGGCTTTGCTCTTGGCGTGGCGTCCTTTGGGAGCCATGCGGATCCACTCAAGTTCGCGGGCCAAGGTTTTCTGACGTTCGGATTCGCTTTTTTCTTCATTGGCCAGACGCTGTTGCTTTTGCTCCAGCCAGGAAGAGTAATTGCCCTGCCAGGGAATGCCGCGACCGCGATCAAGTTCAAGAATCCATCCAGCCACGTTATCAAGGAAGTAACGATCATGGGTTACGGCAATTACCGTACCGGGAAAAGTTTTCAGGAAACGTTCCAACCAGGATACCGATTCAGCGTCCAAGTGGTTGGTAGGTTCGTCCAGCAGCAGGATGTCCGGGTTTTTCAGCAGTAGGCGGCACAAGGCCACACGACGGCGTTCACCGCCCGAAATCACCGAAACCGATGTGTCCGGCGGAGGGCAGCGCAAGGCGTCCATGGCCATTTCAAGCCTGGAGTCCAGTTCCCAGACGTCCTTACTGTCCATAATATCCTGCACTTCACCCTGGCGGGTGATAAGCGCGTCCATTTCATCCGGTTCCATGGGCTCGGAAAATTTGGCGTTGATGGCTTCGTACTCGTCACGAATCTGAACCAGTTCCACTAAGCCTTCTTCCACCACCTCGCGCACGGTGCGGGTTTCATCCACCAACGGTTCCTGAGGAAGGTAACCGATGGTGTAGCCGGGAGCGAGAACGGTCTTACCTTCAAAACTCTGATCTTCGCCAGCCAGTATTTTGAGGAGCGAACTTTTGCCGGATCCGTTCAGACCCAGGACACCAATTTTTGCTCCGTAAAAATAAGAGAGCGAAATATCCTTGAGGACTTCTTTCTGCCCGTGTTTTTTAGATACACGGATCATGGAATAAATAATTTTGTCTATTTCCTGACTCATTTACTCACCTCTTAAGTTTTTTATAAAAACGAGTGCAATTATCTGGATATAATTATAACATACCCCGTCATCGCAACACACGCAACATGGCTCAGGACAACACAATGGTATTCCGGTTTAAGAACAGCAAAGTTTCAAAGTTATTTTTGAGGTGCGAAAGTTGAGTTATTCAGTTACATATTTTCAAATAAAGACGAGAGACCTTCACAGCAAAGGCCTCTCGTCTTTATTTTACTTCTTCACGGGAAAATATATTTCGGTAATATAATCCTCTGGAGAAATCGTCTTTTCAGGGTCTGTTACATAAATTTCATAGGGTGGAGCGACTAATTTGTATTTCTCAGTCTCCATCCACTGCACTATTTTTGCATATGTGGACGGCAACTCTGAATACGGACCTTTATGCACCCCTTTCACACATAATCCGCCAGCTAATTCACGGGTTCCTTTTACTCTTTCAACAATAGGGATGGCAATTTCAGTATCATTATTGGTTGGATCAAATTCTTCATCGTGATAAATAGCGATAGGTGCTCCAATGCATGTCAATTGTTCTTTTGCTATAGCTGCAAACAGTTTCCCGAAATATTTACAGTATTCATCAACACTCATTTTTTGCCGTGAAGACAGAATATTTTTTGGTTCTGTTTCAATCAGTTCTACTTTGATGTTATCTAAATATGCCATAATGTCGATACCTCTTTCCAAATTTAGAATATCTTCATTGAGTTGATGTAGGACATAACTATAGTTTTCCATTTTTTCACGAATAATTTTTTGCTTTTGCCTGATCAGTCGAGATAATTTTTCCTCGCTTTGGTCTCTCAACACTTCCTCTATTTCTTCTAGCGAGAAGCAATACGTTTTCAGTTTGTTGATAAAAAGAATCGTTTTGAGTTGCGCAACATCATAGTAGCGGTAGCCATTATGCTCGTTGACAATAGCCGGCTTAAGCAACCCGATTTCATCATAATATCTTAGTGTTTTGGTTGTAACATTACATATTTTTGAAAATTCTCCTATAGGCAGCATCAAATTACCCCCAAGACTTATTTTTTCCAAGCAACCTAGGTTAAGATTAGTATACAACTTCCCGTTAGGGCAAGGTCAACAACCAAAGCAAAACCATTAAAAAAAACAGAGTGCCGCCGAAGTGGTTCGTGGTTTTATCCCTTAATTAGAACAGACCAGAACAAGGCTTCCTGATTTTCTCCATCCTGGCCATGGTACATTCAAATTTAAAAACGGCTCGGAAATTACAGCATAATATTTAATTTCTACGGCTCACCTTCGGGTGGGCTGTTTTTTTACCTTGACCGTTATCTTTTAACGACAAGGTTCAATCCCCCCCTTTGAAATCGTTAAAAGTAAGCCGCCGACAAAAGCTGGTGCAATCCAACGGCCCTCCGAAAAAGGCCTGCAAAACACCTGTAGAGGAAAACAAAAAAGCCCGAAAGCGCCGTAAATACAGCACTTTCGGGCAAAACAAAAACCGTCTATTGATAAAAATCGTTTTATCAATAGACGGTAGATTACTTGGTGGAGACGAGGGGAATCGAACCCCTGACCTTTTGAATGCGAACCAAACGCTCTCCCATCTGAGCTACGCCCCCAAAGATGCGGCATTGATAACCGCCGAGATTTATTATACATAAGTTCGGCAAAAATTACAATCCGTTCAAGCCATGTTTTTCTCTGTTTTTTGAGCTTCTTCTTCTTCTTTCTGCCGTTTTTCTTCCTCACGGATCTCATTCCAAGCATCACGTGTCATTTTGAAGACATTGCGCTCTCCCCGGGCCAGGGGATTAGAAATCACTTGATTAAAATACAGCTTAGCCCGCTGGTAATTGCCAAGGCGCCGCAGTAATTCGCCGACCAGATACGTCAGCGTCACTTCCGTCATATTGCCAATAGGCATCCGTTCCTTCGACAAAGCCTCTTCATAAGCCGCCACCGCTTTTTCCAGTACGCCGCACTCTTCTTCCTGCTTGCCTTCCAAGCGGTAGACCCAGGCCAGTTTGAGCAGCAGCCCGCCCAGCCTGCTTGCTGGAGCCTTCACAAGTTCCGCATAGAAAATCGCCATCTTGTAAGCGTTAACCGCTTTTTCAAAGGTACGCTCTCCGCCCAGATCCAGATGCACATCCCTGCCAGCTAAGAACGCGCGAATTTTTTCTACCGCCGCCGGCCCCGGTTCGCTGAACCAACTGTCTGCACCGGCATAGCCGCAATGATTACACACCCAAACACTATAAAAATAAGGATTGAAATCTTTAAAATGTGTGCAGAAGTCCGTATCTTGCACTCGCATAGGCACTCGGCTTTTCACCTGAGTTGCTTCGAACTCATTCTGACAAATGGGACATTTTTTCTGAGATACATAGGTATATTCCGACATAATCGTCTCAACACTCCTTGCTTTGACGTTCCACCATAAAACCTTCTCGAATCAGCATAGCATGATTTTTCCGCAAATTCAAATACAAGCTTCCTTCTCCGCCATCCACATACGATAAAAGGCGCCTTGCTTTTCAATCAGCTCTCGCATGCAGCCTCGCTCGACAATGCGCCCCTGCTGCAAAACAATAATTTCATCTACGGCTTCCAGCCCCTGCAGATGATGCGTAATCCACAGGACGCCCTTATCTACCGTTACCAGCCGCATTAAAGCGATAATTTCTTGGGCCGTCAGCGCATCCAAGCCGGCAGTCGCCTCATCCAACAGCCAATAAGGCGCCTCCTTCAAAAGCGCCCTGGCAATAGCCAGCCTCTGCCGTTGTCCGCCCGAAAGGCCGCCTCCTCCCTCGCCGACGGAACGTTCCCAGCCTTGGGGCTCGGCTTCCAGCCAAGAAAGCATCTGCGTCTGCGCCAACACCGACCGCAACTCATCTAGGGACGCTTCCGGGCGAGCCACCCGCAAATTGTCCGCTAAGGACAAATGAAAAAAATAAGGTTGTTGCGGTACTACGGCAAAATGGCTGCGCCAGCTTTCCTCACAGCAAGAGTCCGCCGCCATTCCTCCCAGAGAAATGGTTCCTCCCGTCGGCTGGCGAAAGCCCAGCAGCAATGACACCAGCGTGCTCTTGCCAGCGCCGCTGGCGCCAACAACAGCAATGCTTTTCCCCTCTTCCAACGAAAAAGAAATTTCCTGCAAAGCCGGTGCCAAATTATCAGCGTACGCAAACGACAGATTTTGCACCTCCAGCTTACCGCCTGCACACACCGCTTTTCCTTTTTCAGGTCTTTGCCGCGCGGCAGTCTCCCAAATTCGTTCGGCTGCCGCTGCGCCATCGGCTAGATAACGAGCTGCAGCCGGCATAAGCAGAAAAAACTCTCCTAACGCGAGAACACTTAAGGCTAACACCGATAAGTCCACGCCAGACCATTGCCCGCTTTGTACCAAGGGAATGCCTCCCCATAACAAAAGCCATAGCGCGCCATAGCCTACAGCCATGCCAAAAGCTTCCCCCGCTCCGCTGAGCAGGCTCTGCCGGCGCTGCGCTATAGCTAGCCGCTGCGCCGCTGCGCCCAAGAGCCGCGCTTGCTCCCGAGTTTGCCGAAAAGCCCAGAGTTCTCCTAAACCGCCCAGCAAATCACCAGCCGCCGTCTGCAAGCATTCCCGCTCTGCCGCCACAGCTTCTGCGCCGCGCCGCCACGAACCGGCCAACCACAACGGCAGAATTACCGCCGCCGTCAAGTACGCCCCCAACACCACCAGAGCCGGCCAAGGACCCACAAAGAACCACGAAAAAACAGCAAAAGCCAGACAAGAAAAAAACGCCGTTGCCGGTGGCAAAAAAGCACGTAAAAATAAGTCTTTCAAGACCTCCACGTCGCCTACCAAGCGGTCCAGCAAGGAAGCCGCGCTTTGCGTCCCCAAATAAAACGGCGCTAACGGTTCAATGCGTCGATACAGCCATACACGCAAATGCGCCAAAATGCGAAACGTAGCGTCATGCGAGACATAACGCTCGCCATAGCGGCAAACAGCTCGGGCAATCCCAAAAAACCGCACGCCAACAATAGCCAGTGATAAAACCGTAATCGAAGGATGCAGCGCCGCCATCGCGATCAGCCAAGCCGACGCAGCCAAGAGACCCAGGCCAGCCGCTCCAGTCAGCCAAGCCAAAAGCAGCGCCAGCAGCATACTCAGCCAAGGCTTCGGCAAGCAGCGCAGCAACGTCCACAGCGACCTCATGCGCTCGCCCCCTTGGCAGCAGATAACAACGCCGCATAGACCCCTTGCTGCGCCAGTAATTCTTTATGATTTCCCGCCTCAATAATCCGGCCGCTTTCCAAAACAGCAATTTGGTCCGCTCGCCGCACCGTACCTAAACGATGGGCAATAACCAGCACCGTTCTTCCCTGACAAAGTCTCTCAAAAGCCTGCTGCAAAGCGGCCTCGCTCTCCGGGTCCAAGCCGCTTGTCGCTTCGTCGCAAAGCAATACCGGCGCATCCGCCAAAAAAGCCCGCGCCAAAGCCACGCGCCGCCTTTCGCCACCGGACAACTCCACGCCGCCCGCCCCTAACATCGTCTCATAACCACTAGGCAAGACAGCCGCCAGGGACGCTCCGCCAGCCAACGCAAACGCCGCTTCCACTTCTTCCGCCGACGCCTCCGGCTTGGCCATACGAATATTCTCAAACAAGCTGGTCTGGAACAAATATGGCTGTTGCGGCACATATGCCACATGCCGCAGCCACGCTTCAATTCCCGCCGCATTCAAGACACGTTCATTGATGCGAATACAGCCTGCTGCAGGCGCCATCATGCCTAAGAGCAAAGACATTATCGTGCTTTTACCAGCGCCGCTGCTTCCCACCAAAGCAGTTATTTTCCCTGGCTGCAATTGCAGTGAAACATGCCGCAGCACCTCTGCACCGCCCTCATACGCAAACGACACATCTTCCAACGCCACTGTTACAGGCCCGGAAAACCGCCAAGTTTCCGGCTCCTGCTGCGGCGCCTGCTCCGCTTTCAACAACGAATAGATGCGCTCCGCCGCCGCTTTCCCCGCCAAGGCCGCATGAAAATGCGCTCCCAATTGCCGCAGCGGCTGGTAAAACTCCGGCGCTAAAAGAAGCACAAACATAGCATCGTAAAACTCCATGCTTCCATAGAGCAAACGCAAACCCACCGCCACGGCAATCAAAGCCGTGCTGATCGTCGCCAATAGTTCCAGCACCAATGCCGAAAGGAAGGCCACTTTCAGCACATCCAAGGTCACCTCGCGAAAATCCTCACTAGCCGAAGCAACACTTTTCACAGTCTGTTTGCTGCGGCCAAAAAGCTTCAAAGTCAGCATGCCCTGCAGCATGTCATAAAAATGCGCTCCAAGGCGTTGCAGGCGATCCCACTGTTTACGAGTACGCCATTGCGCCATCCGACCAATGAGCGTCATAAAAATAGGTATAAGAGGCGCCGTTACCAGCATCAAAAGCGCCGACGGCCAGTCCCGCGGCATAATAACCGCTAAAATTAACAGCGGCACCGCCGCCGCCGCAAAGAGGCTAGGCAAATAGCGCACAAAGTACGCTTCTAAGTGTTCTACCCCGTCTCCTAAGACGGCTAACAGCTCACCCGTAGCTTCGCTGGCCCCACGTACCGGCCCCATGGCTAAAAGCTGCCCCGCCAACCGCCGCCGCAAGGAAGTCTTTATGGCCGCCGCCAAATACGCGCCACAAGATTCACCGCCCCAAAACGCCAGCACTCGCAACAACAGCACGCCGCCCAAAAGCAGCCACTGCCCATGTAGTTCTTCCAGGCTGCTTCCTTGCAGAAAAACGCCGTCTAAAAGTGCTGCTATAAGCGCCGCCTGAGCAACCGCTAAAACGGCGCCAGCCAAACTAGAGGTCCCTAGCAAGGCCAGTTTGCCTTTACAAGACAGCGCTTCTTGCAGCAACCGTTTTTGCCCCATCTTTGCCTCCAAAGTATTATCTATCTTACCGTATGCTTTTCGACACAGCTGCACAATTCCCTTTTGTCAAATCTTTCCGAGAGATTGAACAATATTAAAAAGGACGATCAAGAGAAAACGCGCTTCTCTCGACCGCCCTTTGCTGCTTTATTTCCAGTCCGAATCTTAATTCCTACCGCCCGCCGCACGGGCCAAAGGCTTTTCCGCTGGCTTATGCAGGCCGAAAGCATAATAACAGGCCAAAAGCAACCCAAACCAGGCCGGCGCTACATAGAGGGCCACGCGCGTATCCGGGTCAAAGGCCATGACGATGACTACAAAGACCAGAAACGCCAAAGTAGCCCAGTTGCTCACCGGATACAACAAGGACGGGTATTTTAGCTTCGCTACCTGCTCCGGCGTCAGACTCTGGCGAAAACGCATCTGCGCAATCAAAATAATCGCCCACACCCAAAGGGCGCCCGACGTAGCCACGCTGGTCACATAAACAAACACCTGCGCCGGAACCAAATAGTTCAGAATTACGCCGATAAACAAGAAACAAAAAGACACCAAAATGCCGTTGAGCGGCACGCGGTTTTTGCTCAGTTTACCGAAGCAAGCCGGTGCCTTGCCCTGCAGCGCTAGGTTATAGAGCATGCGGCCGGTGCTGAAAATCCCGCTGTTACAGGAAGAAAGAGCCGCCGTCAACACAACAAAGTTAATAATGCCCGCCGCCGCCGCGATGCCCAACTTTTTAAAGGTAAAGACGAAGGGACTGCCGATGGTCCCCAGTTGATTCCAAGGATAGAGACTCATAATAACGACCAAGGCCCCTACGTAAAAGACCAAAATGCGCCAAAACACCTTGTCAATCGCCGCGGGTATGGTTTTCTCCGGATTACTGGCTTCCCCGGCAGCTACGCCGACCAGTTCAATACCCAAATAGGCGAACATCACCATCACCAAGGACATGACAACGCCTTCAACGCCCATCGGCATAAAGCCGCCATGGGCAACCAGATTCGTCAACCCCGTCGGAATCCCGTCGTTGCCAAGGCCAAAGAAAATCATCATCGCCCCAACGACAATCATCACCAAAATGGTAATAATTTTAATCATGGCAAACCAAAACTCAAACTCCCCAAAGGCGGACACCGCCACCACATTGACAATGGTCATAGCCACCAAGGCCAGCATGGCCGGAATCCACTGCGGCACGTCGGGAAACCAAAACTGCACATACACCCCTACCGCCGTAATCTCCGCCATACAGGTCACTACCCACATAAACCAATAGGTCCATCCGGTAATATAGCCTGCCAACGGACCGATAAACTTGTTGGCATAGGCGCTAAAAGAGCCGCTGACCGGATAGGCTACCGCCAGCTCCCCCAAGGAGCGCATAATAAACAGAATAAAGATGCCGCCAATGATGTACGATAGCAAAAGCGCCGGCCCCGCTGTCTTAATCGCCGTTGCCGAGCCTAAAAACAAGCCTACGCCGATAGCTCCGCCTAAAGCGATTAGCTGAATATGCCGTTCCTTTAACCCTCGTTCTAAATTTTCTTCAAATTCTTTTCCTTTCACCGCGAACTGTACCCCCTTGTGTATTGCCTGCAGCGCTTTTTGTTTCCATAGTATTCACAATTATCCTTCTTTTATCTGGTAAAGTCAACCATCTGTAAGCTGCAATACTGTATACTTTACCATTTTTCGACACACAAAGAAAGAGCGATAGAACAGGCCGGAGAACAGGGCTTGAACGATAATCGGCGACGGCGCTGGATGCGCCATGGAGGGGCTATAAACATCGAAAAAGCCGCCGTCAAAACGACGGCGGCAAATTGCAGGATTCGGACCTTAACGGTTGTCTACTTTATCCATACAATAGAGGTCATGCTGCTCCATGCGATGCCAAGCCAGCTTTTCGTACTTTGCTTCGCCATTAGCCATGTTGCAGTAAGGATCAATGGAAATTCCCCCTCGCGGCAAAAATTTCCCCCATACCTCAATGTATTTCGGCTGCATCAGCTTGAACAAATCCTTCATAATAATGTTCACTACATCCTCATGGAAATCTCCATGGTTGCGGAAGCTGAGCAAATAGAGCTTTAACGATTTGCTTTCCACCATCTTTTCACCAGGAATGTAGCTGATGTAAAGAGTGGCAAAATCAGGCTGCCCTGTCATCGGACAAAGGCTGGTAAACTCCGGGCAGTTGAATTTTACCCAGTAGTCATTGCCCGGATGTTTGTTTTCAAACGCCTCCAGCACCTCCGGCGCATAAGCGTACTGATACTTTGTATTCTGGCTTCCTAAATGGCTGATGCCGGCCAGTTCTTCCTTGCTTCGCGACATATGTCTCTCCCCTAGCTTTGTTTTGCAGTCCCACAGACTATCTGCCAGTATCTTACCATACTTTAGACAGTTCGCCCACTCATAATTATTCTAGAGGAAAAGAAAGCTGTTCCTACGTTGGTCACGCTGTTTCCCGAAGCCGTTTGGACATAAACACCCGACATTGACGATCACTATACAGCAACGCTACTAGAGAAACCGCGCACAATGCAATGCATAGCAACCACGCCATATAATACGAACCGGTTTGGTCGTACACTAACGCGATAGCCGGCACTGACAAGGCCGCTCCCACATAGACGAACAAATTGACAAACCCGTAAATTTCTCCGTAATGCTTGGAGCCGAACATAGCCGCCGTGATTACCGGCGGGCAAACCGTACCGCTGCAAATGCCCAAACCATACAAAACTGCCATAACATACATCAATGGCTTTGACTCCGGATAAAGCATGCAGACAAACGAAAGAATAAAGATAATACATATATACGCGGTTCCTAGACGTGTACCGAACTTATCATACACCCAGCCCAGAGAAATTTTTCCCGGTGTCACTACAATTAAGAACAACGACAGCATTGCCGCCGCAAACACTGGATCATGGGCATCCGCCAAATACGCCGCCAACTGACTGAGCGAACCAAACCCGACAAAGCACAAAGCGAAAATTCCAAATATATATGCCCAAAAGAAACCTTGTTTTTTTGCTTCTTCTAGCGAAATATCCGGAGTATCTACACTTAGTTTCACTGCTTTTTCCGTTTTAGCAGCAGGAGCGTCTTCGCTTCCATAAGGTTTCAAGCCCATGCTTTCCGGAGTTTTTTTCATTACAAACAACGCCATCGGCAAACTGACAACTACCATCAAAATACCGAAAACCACAAAAGATTCGCGCCAGCCGTAGCCTTGCATGACTTGCGTCATGATCGGGCTGATGACAGCGCCGCCAAAACCGCTGCCCGCCAAAGCCAGACTAATAGCTAACCCTCTTTTTTTCACAAACCAGTTGGTAATAATAATCGAGACCGGTAAAGCCACGGCGCCGCAAGAAAAAGCGCCCATAAAAAAGGCAATAATATAGAAATGCGTAATCGATGTGGCCAAAGAAAACGCCGCATAGGAAAGTGCCATGCCTATAATACAGATACTGTGAATCAAGCGTGTATTTTTCTTCGCCAGCCATTTTCCCATATACGGAGATAGAAAAACAGTTACCCCTGAAATAATGGTACTGCAAAGCGCAAAGGCCCCTCGGCTAAAACCCATATCCGCCGTTACTGGCTTCACGTACAAGCCCCAGCATGTCGTCAGCAGCGAATGCATCACCGCCATAATTAAGATGCCGCCAATTACAACCCACCAGCCGTAAAACCATTTTCCTTGCTGTTGCAAAATCTTCACCTTCCTTTCTTATTGCTTATAAACCACGCCGTCCTTCATCACAAAGGAAACTTCCTGCATCGCGCTCATATCCTGCAGCGGATTACGCGGTACCGCCACGATGTCAGCTAACTTGCCCGCCTCAAGCGTCCCTAAATCCTTTTCCCACTTCAAAAGTTCCGCTGCATAACGCGTAGCTCCCAGCAGCACATCTTCCGGGGAAATACCCGCCTGCGCCATTAAAGCGAATTCGCCTGCCTGCATACCATGAGGCGTCAGCGGCGTACCGCAATCGGTGCCGAAAACAATACGCACACCAGCATCATAGGCTTTTTTGATATTGCTCAAATGCGAGCTTACCATAGCAGCCGCTTTGCGGACGGCAAAGTCCGGAATACCTGCTTTAGGCCCTTTTTCCGAAACTACCTTTAGCACGATAAAGGTCGGCACAATGGCAATCTGTTTTGCTGCCATAATGCAAATGGTTTCTTCATCTACTAAAGTCCCATGTTCCACTACATCAACGCCAGCAACCGCCGCTGCGTGAATACCAGCCGTACCGTGAGCATGGGCGGATACGATTTTCCCGTGCATGCGCGCCACTTCTACTGCCGCCCTGATTTCTTCTACGCTCATATTTTGCTCGCCAGGTTCATTACCAGGACTTAAAACGCCTCCGGTTACCAGTACCTTGATCTGATCAGCACCATATTTGAGCATGTATCGGGCTGCCGCTCGCACTTCCTCAGGCCCATCGGCAATATTAATAGGCTTGAAGGATTTAAAGCCAGAGGTTTCATCAACATGCCGAAAATCCAGATGTCCGGCGGTCGGCGTAATATACATGCCGCTCGTAAAAATACGGGGCCCTGAAAACACGCCGCCATCAATGGCTTCTCGCAGCAACGCGCAGCCCGTAAGAGTGGGATACCCTTCATCTCTAACCGTCGTAAAACCGCCTAATAAGTCAAGCTGTGCATTCTTTATCGCCTTGACTGCTACTAGTTCCGGCGCTTCATGCACTTCAACCAGCGACGGCTTACCGCCGAATCCTAAATGCACATGAGTGTCAATTAAACCTGGCATTACAAATTGATCTGATAAATCCAAAACCTCATCCTCTGGCTTTTGAGCATATTGCTCCGCATTCTGTACCGCCGTAATACGATTCTCCTCGACAACTACGACGGCATTTTTCCGCACGCTCCCATCAACGGCGCAGAACAGTTCCCCGCATTTGATCACTTTAGCCATGCAAACCCCTTCTTTCTCTCAATTCTCTGATTTGTTTCCGGTTTTGCCTTCAGTATAAGGATGTCAAAAGAAAGAAGCGAAGCTTTTGCATTTTTGTGTCAAATATTGAAATTATCCGTTATATTCTGCAAAAAGAAAATCCCAGGCTCTTTACAAGCCTAGGATTTGTGACAATTCTTTTGCTTTACTGCGGCTGACCGGGATCTCTTTGGGATAATCGGCCAACTTAAGCAAATACGTATTATTGAACATTGGCAGCAGTTTTTCGATGCGGTTGAAATTCACTAAATAGCTCTTGTGACAGCGAAAAAAATTGAATTCCTCCAGCCTTTCTTCCCAGTACTGCATAGATTGCCGAGTCCGATAGACCTTATCTTTCGTATGAATCAGCGCTCCGTGGCCTTGCGGCGTAAACATGATGACGTCGTCATACTGCAACAGTAAGATACGCCCTTCTTCTTCGACCGCAATGATCTTCACAGAGCCTTCCTTGCGCAGATTCCTCAGCTTAGCCAACTGCGCTCCACTTCCGTTTTTTTCTTTTGAAGCCTCCTGCAAGTTCAGCAATACTTTCTGCATCGTTTTCTCCAGCCGCTTGCGCGTCACCGGTTTCAATACATAGTCAATGGCGTTATATTCGAAAGCCTGCAACGCATATTCATCATAGGCCGTGACAAATACGATATACGTTTTTGGCAATAAGCACATCAACTCTTCCGCCACTTCCAAGCCGCTTACCTCAGGCATATGAATATCTAAAAAAACTAGTTCCGGCTGACAAAGCGCAGCCTTTTCCAGAGCGTCTACTGGATCGGTGACCGCTGCACAAAGCTGCAGCTCCGGGTACTGTCCTAAAAGAAATTCCAGTTGTTTCACCGCCATTTCTTCATCATCAATCACCATTGTCGAAATCATGCCTGCCACTTCCTTTCTTGGCGTTCCTGGGAATAAAAGCGGTAACCACTGTACCTTCCTGTAATTTGCTTATCACGTGCAACCCTTTGCCGTAATGCCGCTGCAACCGTTTATGTATATTGGGCAAGCCAATCCCCACGTCCGATACATTCTTTCCATCCAACAGCCGCTGCAAGGCAGCTTCTTCCATGCCAGGACCATCATCTTCTACACGCAGCATAGCTCCGCCTTCCTCTTCCCAAACAGAGATACGCACCGTACCGCCTTCGCGTTTAGAACACACACCATGCTTTACGGCATTTTCAACTAAAGGCTGCAAAATCAACGGCGGAATCAACGGATTCACTTTCTCTACCACTTGAAACACTACCTGCAGTCTAGAACCAAAGCGTGCTTTCTCGATAGCCACATACGAGCGGATCAATTCCAACTCTTGCTGCAGGGGAATCATGGACATGGCGTTAAAGCGAAATTTGTCTTGCAGATAGCTGCTCAATTCCTCCAACAGTTCTGCAGCTTGCTCCGGCTGAGTACGGCAAAACCCAATAATCGTATTCAGCGTGTTATAGAGAAAATGAGGCTGTATCTGCGCTTGCAAGGCCACAATTTCCGCTTCATAAATACGCCGCTCCGCATCATAGGCTTCTTGTGTATGAAGCTGCGCTTCCACGCGCGCTAAGAATTCCTGCCGATGGAAGGGCTTAGCAATATAATCATTTACTCCTGCCGCAAACGCAGCAGCAATATCTTCAGGACGATTGCGCACCGTTGCCATAATAACCGCAACGTCCCGTTCTGAGTGGTTCTTTCTGATTTCACGACAAACCTCAATGCCATTCAAGCCAGGCATCATCATATCTAAAATAACTAAGGCATAGGAGCGCAGCTCCATTTCACGAAGCACCGCCTGCCCATCGCCCACGCAAGTCGTTTGATATCCTGTATCTCGAAAATACTGACGGATCACTTCTAAATTGACTCGCTCATCATCTGCTATTAAAATCATGGGACCGCTTTGCCCTTCTTGCTGCTCTGCCGCTGCCAACGCTGGCGGCGCCAGTTTTGGCAGTTCCTTAGACTCTGCAACGATCTCAGAACGTGCTGGCACATGCTCCGTTTCTTGCCAAACCGGGAGCGTAAAAGAAAAGCAAGATCCTTCTTCTACTTTGGAGAACACCTCCAAGGTACTCTGATGCAGTTCCAGCAGACCTTGGGAAATATATAGCCCCAACCCCAGCCCGCTCCCGGGACCGCTACCTTGCTCAAAGGGATTAAAAATAAGCTTTAGCTGTTCTTGGGGAATGCCTATGCCTACATCGCGCACCTCTGCAATAACATCTCCTTCACTTATGCGAGCAGCCACTTTTACCTTGCTCTTCGGATAACTGAATTTAATAGCGTTGCGAACTAAATTATGAAACACTTGAATTAAGCGTTCTTCATCTCCATAAACCAACGGCAGCCCAGCAGGAATTTGATTTTCCAACAAAATCCCCTTCTCCTGGGCGGAAAAAGACTCCAAAGTTAGCACCATCTGCACAATATCTCTCAACGATACCGCTTTTCTATGCAAGATAACCTGGTGATTTCTCAAAACCGAAAAATCAACAATCTCATCTACCAAATTCGCCAAACGACTGCCGCTCCGGCAAATAATTTCGAGATTTTCCAACACCGGAGTCTCTGCGGCCATGTTTCGCGTACTCTCCGCCAAACCAATCATGCCATGCAGGGGCGTTTTCAGTTCGTGAGATACCTGCGCTAAAAAATCGTCTTTCATACGGTCCAGACTTACTAACCGTTCTTGTGTTTGCTTCAGCTCTTCATTGCGCATTTGCAGCATTTCTTGTTCCCGCTTGCTGCGACGCCAATTGACCGTTAAGAATACCATGCCCGCCGTCATGACGGCGCCCAAAATCAACATGCCCGCAATGGTTAATACCAGCAAGGACAATTTGTCCGCCGGCATAAACAGCTCTTTTTCGTCTACCACGCTGACCAAGGTCCACCCGGCTACCGGAATGGGATGATAAAAGACAATCTTCTTAGCTCCATTCTCGTCATAACGAAGAAAGCCGGAGCGCCCCTCGGCGATAAGCCCCTGCAACTGTTCCAGATTGACATCGTCTACATTTCCTAAATTTTGACGCATAACCCATTCGTCGCGGGGATGAACAATAAACGTTCCGTCTGCTGCCAGCAGCATTTCATACCCGTTATGTCCATAAATAGCTTGCTGCGCAATTTTTTGAATAGCTTCCATAGCCAAGCTGGCAGCAGCTCCAGCCACAACTTTGCCGCTTTCGTCTTTGCGCCAAGCAATCATTAGCACCATATTTCGATTATACGCCTCGGAATAGGCTGGCTTAAAAATGGCGTCATACGGCGTCCTCCCGGTATAACGCCGTCCGGCTTCCTCCGCTGCCGCCTTAGCCCAAGCATCCGTACGGAGAGTTCCCTCTCTCACATTATAATAGCGCGCCTGCAAATGACCCAGCTGTTCCGTCCGGCCCCAGTCATCCGTCTCTAAGGCATTGATAATATGCAGCGCAGCGTATTGCTGCGGATAAGCCGCCGAGACATACTTCCAACGAGCTTGGTTCAACTCATCAATCAACTCCACCGACTCGTCGCGTCTCGAAAAATCGAGTTGTGGATTCAGACGCAGCACTTGCGCCAACACCGGACTATTGACCGTTTCCTGCACTTCTCCCAGTTGTCCCGCTAAAAGCGTATTAATATGACTGGCCGACTCCTGTGTCCGCACTTCCATCGTATTAATCAATTCCGCTTCAATGACTTCATTGAATTCCCAATACGTCACCGCAGCAACAGCCAACAACCCTGCCAAAACCAAGCCCAAAGCCAATATTGCCAACTTGGACTTTTCCAAAATCCGCCTCATCTCCGCTTACTCCTTTTAACCAGTTCAACCTTTTTTCAACACGCAAATAAACAGCCTTAGCTAATTAACGCAGCCAAACACTGCTACCCCATTTTCTAAGAATATCACTACCGTTCAGAAATCTGCATCGGATAAATAGTACGCTCTAGCTGTTCCAGCCAAGCCCCTCTTTTATGATCGAAGGTCTTAACTACCACCCGGTCCGGGTATAAATAGAGCGAATTCGTCCAGATGGTTTCCCGATCCATGTCGGCATTGTGAATATTGGTCACTTGTCCTGCATATACATTGACAGGCGCTGCGAAGCTGGCATTGGTCGCCGGCGTATGGGTATGCCCTGACACCCAAAGAAAAATTTGCGGATATCTTTGAATAAGCTCCGCCAGCGCCGCTTCCGGCTGGGCGATAAAATTAGGCGTATTGGCTTCTTTATTATATGGCGCTAGTGTTCCCGCCAAGGGCGCATGAAAAAAGACGATGGTCGGCAGCTGCGGCTTGGCCTCGAGCTGCTGTTGCGCCCAGGCCAGCTGCCGCGGCGAAAGTTCTGTCAAATACTTGCCGTCTAGGGAGTCCGGCGAAAGAAACAGTAACAAATAGCCTGCTTCTTGCTTACTATAATACACTTCCGGCAAATGAAACGCCGCCTTAAAGCGCTCCAGTTTTTCCTGACGTTCTCTTGCATCCGCCCGCAGGCGTTTTCCCTTTTCCGAAAGTGTATCCGCATACATATAGTCATGATTTCCCACCATAGGAAAAAGCGTTTTTTTCAGCGCATCGAAATAGCGAACTGCATACGCATATTCTTCTACCGTGCCCCGCTCCGCCGTAATATCGCCCAGCACCGCCACTTGCGCTACATCTTCCCAAGCATTAATATCTTGCAGCGCCTTTTCCTTAGCCGCCTTAACTCGCAGCTGTTTCGCCACATCCTGCACCACTTCGGTTCGCACCGGCAAGTGCGCATCCGCCATAAGTACGATACGACTATAAGGCGCTGCAGCTCTGGGTTGAGGCAGCCAATAAGACAGCAAGCAAAGTCCCACTACAGCCATGCAAATAAACGCAAGAGGTCCTCGTCCGCGTTGCCAAGGCTTCACCATTCCCCCTCCTTAAGAAAAGCTACGGCGCGCAGCAACTGCCGCGCACCGTAACTTTCACTCATAATCCGAATTACTTTCCTGTATGGCCTCATAGGCCGCCACAATTTCCGCTTCCACCATCAAAAAAGCTTTGATCACCAGCGGATCAAACTGGCTGCCGCTGCCTTTTTGTAAAATCTGCCGGCTTTCTTCGTGACTTAACGCCGCCTTGTAACAACGACGCGAACGAAGAGCGTCATATACGTCAGCTACCGCCATAATGCGCGCTGAAACCGGAATCACGCCGCCATTCAAGCCGTCCGGATAACCCGCCCCATCCCACCGTTCATGATGCCAGCGCACAATTTCAATGCACGTGGCCAAAAACATATTGTGAGGGTACCGCTCGCGCACCGATTCCAAGGTATGCGCGCCAATCAACGTGTGTTCTTTCATCTTTTCAAATTCCGTCGGTGTCAGCCGGCCCGGCTTGAGCAGAATTCCATCGGGAATGCCAACCTTGCCAATGTCATGAAGCGAGCTGGCTTGCTCCATGGTCCGCACAAAGCTTTCATCCGTTACTTCACCGCACTCCGGCAGCTGCAGCAAGGCTTCCGCCAGCAAGCGGCAGCAAGTACGCACCCGTTCCAAGTGATCGCCGGTTTCGTCATCGCGAGACTCGGCCAATTTTGCCAACGCAAAGATGGTGCTCAACTGGGTATCGGCAATCTCCTTGACCTGGGCCGCCACCATTTGTTCCAGATTTTCCTGGTAAAAATGCAGCTGCAAATGCGTGCGCACCCGCGCCTCAACCTCGGTAAACTGGAACGGCTTGGTCACATAATCTACGCCGCCGGCTTCGAAAGCCTCCAATTTTGCCTTCGCATCGCCTAGAGCGCTAATGAAGATAATGGGGATTTGCCGCCACTGTTCCTGTTCTTTCAGCCGCTTGCAAACCTCAAAGCCATTCATTTCCGGCATATTGATATCCAGTAAAATCAAATCCGGCGCTTGCACCTGCACCGCTTTCAGCGCCAACGCCCCAGACGGCGCCAAACGTACTTGATAGCCTTCTTCTTTAAACATCCTCGCCAAAAGTTCCAAGTTATCCGGCATATCATCGACTACCAGCAATAACGGTTGACGGTTAAACATCGTTTGCTTCACGAAAGGCCCTCCTTCGGCTGCAGCAATTCCAACATCGTTTCAAAAGAAAAAGCCCGCGCCATTTTTGCCAGTTTTTCCGCCAATTCACTATCCAATACTTTGACTTCCTCCAAGAGATTCAAGGTTAAATAGTAATCCCCGCTTTCCACCGCCCTATACAACTCCATCCGCAGTTCGAACGGTAACGAATCAAGCTCCTCGCGGCGTACTTTTTCCAAACAGGTCTTTTCTAGCGTCAGCGGTTCCTCTTCAGCATACTGATACTCTACCGCAAGGGCTGTTTTGATTTTATTCAGTAATTCCCCTTCGCGGAAAGGTTTGCTCAAATAATCATTGGCGCCTTCGTCAAATATTTTCTGCCGCTCATCATGAAAGCTGCTCGCCGTAACAGCGATAATCGGCACCTGTTCGTCTTTCAGCCGGATGCGCTTGAGGACCTCGTGTCCGTCCATAATCGGCATCCTCATATCTAAAAGCATCAAATCCGGCTTCCACTCTTCATACAGTTCCAACGCGGCCTGCCCATGCTGGGCACAGCGCGTCTGAAAGCCCAGCGGCTGCAGCAGCTGTGTCAAAAGCTCGCAGTTTACATGCTCGTCATCGACCAGCAGTACTTTCGGCTTTTTGTCTATAACACGCAAAACACGTCGTTCTTCCATTACAATCTCTTCATCACCAGCTTGTTGTACAAGTACCTGCAGCGTAAAGAGGCTGCCCGCGTCGCGCTGACTGTGCGCTACAATTCTCCCGCCCATGAGTTTCGCATATTCCTGGCTGATGGCTAAGCCCAACCCTGTGCCGCTGCCTTGAGCCTTGCCAGCGTGAAGCTGCTGAAACGGCTTAAAGAGCTGTTCTAATTCTTCCTGGTTCATGCCAGAACCGGAATCTTCCACTTCCAGTTCAAGCCGCACATAACCGTCTCCCGCTTCCTGGGCTTGCACGCGCAGCGCCACAAATCCCTCTTGGGTAAATTTCACGGCATTGCCCATTAGATTCAGCAAAATCTGCCGCAGCTTGCCTTCATCCGTTATAATCCGCTCCGGTACGGCTTCGCCCCGTTCCAGCACAAAACGCAGCCCCTTTTCCTCTAAGCGCAGGCGGAACATCTGCTCCACCTCACGCAAAAGCTTATCCAGCGAGCAAGGCGCCAGCTGCAATTCCGTACGACCAGCCTCCACTTTCGAAATTTCCAGAATGTCATTGATCAAGCGCAGCAAATGTTCCCCTGCCGTATGAATGCGTTCTAAGTGCTCCTTTTGGCTTGGAGAAAGCGTTTCATCCCGTTGCAACAACTGCCCAAAACCTAGCACCGCATTCAAAGGCGTACGAATTTCATGAGACATATTGGCCACAAAAAAGCTTTTCGCCAAATTGGCCGCTTCCGCCGCCTCCTTGGCCGTAATCAACTCGGCATTTACAGAAATCATTTCTTCATTCATCGCCATGAGTTCCTGCGTACGTTCTTCCACTTTGCATTCCAAATCATTTTTAGCTTGCCGCAGCTTTTCTTCCGTTTCTTTCAAAAGCGTTATATCGCGAATGACCCCAACAATGAAAGGCTCCCCTTGTTCGTTCGTGTAGAGCTTCTTTTTTGTTACAATCGTATATTTATTTCCACTTACATCGGTAAAGGTTTCTTCATTTACACTTTCCCCGCCGTTAATAAACACCCGTTCATCTTGGTCCCAGAAGACTTTTGCCTCTTCCGGCGGGAAATAATCATAGTCGCTTTTCCCTTGGATATCCGTCGCTTCTTTCCCCATCATACGACACAACGCTTCATTAAAGAGCACCCATTGGTGCGCCCGGTTTTTGACAAACACAGGGTCGGGAATGGCTTGAATGATTTTATCCAGATAGTTGCGCGAAGCTACCAGCGCCGCCTCCGCCTGCAACTGTTCCGTCACATTATGCCAGACTAAAAGCAAGCACGGCTCGCCATTCAATTCCAGCGTATCGCCATAGCAGCGGCCAGAATATACTTCACCGCTCCTCGTTTGCCAAGATACCAATTGCCCCCGCACCGAACCTTCGTCTGTCAAGGTTTGCACCATTTGCCGCCATTGTTTCCCCTCTTGCCATAAGCGGGCTTTGTCGAAGGACTGGCGGCTCATCTCACTTTGGGAATAGCCGAAGGTTGAAAAAAAAGCCGAACTCGCTTCCAGCAGCTGCAAATCCTGCATGCGAACAATCAAAATCACATCAACCGCCTGTTGAAACACTTTGGCGAACTTGGCCCCGGAACGCTCCACTTCCCGGGTATAGCCGCGCAAAAGGCCATACAGCATCAGCGCAATAGCAAGGATATAGAGCGTGCCTTTTGCTGTCGCCACTAATGTTTTCATATGCTCTGGAAAAGGCAAGGCATACAAAAGCTGATCCGAGACTGCAATCCAAAGCCAGCTTGCCAGCACATATGCGGCAACAATCTTACCCGGCGTCAACCGGCTCCACTCATTTTTAAGCATATGCGGCCCCTCCTTTTCCATGCAAAAAATCCGCCTTCATTATTAAGTTTAAATTCCTTGCACCTATGTTGAATCCCTTCTGCGTAGGCAGAAAAGTCAAATATTTCTTCGTGCTGCCGAACAGGCGTCGCGGGATGATATGCAGGAGAAGGAAAGTGAGGGCTCAATGAGGCTGCGGCGGCGGTGATTGTATTTGAGACTTTTATTGGAGCAAGCCGGTCCGCAGGACGAAAAAGCAGGCTTCCCATTTGAAAAGCCTGCTTCTTGGATTGCTTTATTCCGGCAAATACGAGCAGCAATAATCCGCCACTTGCTTTACCTGCAGTTGAAATTTAGATTTTGCAGGCACTCGGAAGGAATCGCCGCTTTTGACCGTCCGCCAGGTACTTTCTCCCGGCAGCAGTACGTCCATCTCTCCTTGGAGCATTTCCATTAATTCCGCCGCATCGGTGCCAAATTCATATTCTCCAGGCAGCATAACGCCCAAGGTTTTGCGCGTACCGTCCGCAAAAAGCAGCGTCCGGCTGGTCACCTTGCCCTCGAAGTAGATATTAGCTTCTTTTACGGCTGTCACATTTACAAATTCACTCATCATTTTCTCCTCCGCCACACTTACTGTTATCATAGTTGTACGTGAATGTTATTCTCCGCCCGCGCTTATACTCCTGCCCCTGTACAATTGTATACAATTACAGAGTCTTTCTTTATTATCGAAGCGATTTGCTGTATCATAAAATTAGTAAGGAGGTGCATCTTCCATGAACAAAAATGACCTGAGCATCTTAAAGGGAACTTTCCTTCATACCCCCTCGGCCGCCTCGTTTACTTGCCACAAGGAACACTATTTAGCAGTCCGCCAAGGCCGCATCGTATCCTTAACGCCGGAACTGCCGGAGAAGTACGCAGGCGCCCCCATCGCCGATTACAGCGGCCACTTGCTAATTCCCGGTTTTGTAGATTTGCACACCCATGCTGCACAATTCCGCCAGCGAGGTCTGGGGCTCGATTTGCCGCTCTTACCCTGGCTGGAAACGTATACCTTCCCTGAAGAACAGCGTTTTTCTTCCCTTGCCTACGCTCACGAGATCTATGATGCTTTCGCCGCCGAACTGCTGCAACAGGGAACGACCCGTGTTGTTACCTGGGCTACCATTCACGAGGAAAGCGCTCGGTTGCTTTGCCAGGCCTTAGAAAAATACGGCCTGAGCGCCTATGTAGGCAAAGTCAGTATGGACTGCAACTGTCCTGAGTATCTTAAAGAAGAAACGACCCAAGCCCTGGAAAATGCCGAGTCGTTCCTATCTTCCTATGTAAAAGGCCCCTTGGTGCGGGGTATCGTTACGCCGCGTTTTGCGCCCACCTGCAGTCGCGAACTGCTCCAAGGCCTAGGACAGCTGGCGGCGCGCTATCAAATGCCGGTGCAGTCCCATCTGTCCGAAAACAAAGAAGAAATCGCCTGGGTGAATCAGCTCTTCCCAGAGCGAGCCGGCTATCATGATGTCTATGACTACTACGGCTTATTCGGCCAAATGCCGACGCTCATGGCGCATTGCGTGCACCTTAGCGAGGCCGCGCTAGAGCGCATGCGCGAAAAACAAGTTTTTGCCGTGCATTGCCCTGATTCCAACCTCAACCTAGGCAGCGGCATCATGCCAGCACGGCGCTTCCTGGACGCAGGGGTTCCGGTAGGCCTCGGCAGCGACGTCGGCGCCGGACACACTTTCAGCATGCCCCAAGCCATCGTCCGGGCCGTGCAGCTTTCCAAGCTGGCCTTTTTGCAGGATGCATCGCAAAAGCCGCTTACTCTCAGTGAAGCATTTTACCTGGCTACTAAAGGAGGCGGCCGTTTTTTCGGGCAGGTCGGCAGCTTCGAAGCCGGCTCTGAGCTAGACGCGCTGGTGCTGCAGCCAGCAAGACATCTCCAAACGGCTTCCCCTGTAGAGCAGTTGCAGCATTTTCTCTATACCCAAAATGCTGCCGCCATCACCACCCGCTACATTGCAGGCAAACAGCGTTCTTAACGCTGCACCGCCCCTCCATTTTCCGTGCCCTTTAAAGTAAAAATAATTCTAGCAGGAAAATACTTTTCTTTGTCGAAATTGTTTCTTAAAATGCTTTAGACGGAAAATTCAGACCTTATGTTTTTCTGCAGCATTTTTTGGTTTATGTGACCTGCATCACAGACGCCGCGTAAAGCTCCTTGGTATACTACGTTTGTCAACAGAACTGCATTACCTATAACTTCAGCAGTTTTCACACGGATTTACTGTCACTTTGTATATTATAAGGAGGGAACACTATGTCAATGTTTTGCTTTCAGTGTCAAGAAACAGCTAAAGGAACCGGTTGCACCATGCGCGGCGTCTGCGGAAAGACCTCGGATGTAGCCAATCTGCAGGATCTTCTGATTTACACCCTTAAAGGAATTTCCGCGTATGCCTTGGAAGCCCGCGAAGCCAAGCTGCCTACAGGCGGAGCGGACAAATTCATCATGGAAGGCCTTTTTGCCACCATCACCAACGCCAACTTCGACAAAGAACGTTTTGTCGCTTGGATCAAGGAAGCCCTGGTAGTGCGCGAAGATGTCAAAAACGCCTTAATCAAAGCTGGCCTGACGCCTAAAGCCGCTCACGACAGCGCGTTGTGGCATGCTGACAACGTAGAAGCGTTTGAAGCCAAGGCGGCTACGGTCGGCGTCCTCTCCACGGAAAATGAAGATGTTCGTTCCTTACGGGAACTCATTATTTACGGCGTCAAAGGCATGGCTGCTTACGCCGAGCACGCTTATGTTTTGGGCTATGCGGACGACGCTATTTTCGCCGCTATGGAAAAAGCCTTGGTAGCCACCACCAATAACGCGCTTAGCGCGGATGAACTAGTTGCCCAGGTTATGGAATGCGGTAAATTCGGCGTGGACGTTATGGCGCTCTTGGACAAAGCCAATACCACTACCTACGGCTCGCCGGAAATCACCAAGGTCAATCTTGGCGTACGTAACAACCCGGCCATTCTTATCAGCGGCCACGATCTCAAGGATCTTGAAGAACTGCTGGAGCAAACCAAAGGAACCGGCGTTGACGTCTACACTCACGGCGAAATGCTGCCGGCTCATTATTATCCCTTCTTCAAAAAATATGACAACTTTGTCGGCAACTACGGCAACTCCTGGTGGCTGCAGGATAAAGAATTCGAAACCTTCAACGGTCCTGTGCTGCTGACCACTAACTGTCTGGTGCCTCCTAAAGAGAGCTATAAAGATCGCGTCTATGTTACCGGTGTTGTCGGCTTTGAAGGGCTCAGAAAGATTGCTCCTCGCCAAGCCGGTAAAACCAAGGATTTCTCGGCGCTTATCGCCCATGCAAAACAGTGTCCTTCGCCTACCAAGCTGGAAGACGGCGAAATCGTCGGCGGTTTTGCCCATAACCAAGTGCTGGCCCTGGCTGACAAAGTCATTGAAGCTGTAAAAAGCGGCGCTGTAAAACGCTTCTTCGTTATGGCTGGCTGTGATGGCCGCATGAAGAGCCGCGACTACTACAGCGAGTTCGCTAAAGCTCTGCCGCAGGATGCCATCATTCTCACCGCTGGCTGCGCCAAATACCGTTACAACAAGCTGCCTCTCGGCGACATCGGCGGCATCCCCCGGGTTCTGGACGCTGGTCAGTGTAATGACTCCTATTCCTTGGCCGTTATCGCTTTGAAACTCAAAGAAGCTTTCGGCCTGGACGATGTCAACAAGCTCCCCATTTCCTACAACATTGCTTGGTACGAGCAAAAAGCCGTCATCGTACTGCTGGCGCTGTTGTACCTGGGTGTTAAAAACATTCACCTCGGTCCTACGCTGCCTGGCTTCCTCTCGCCTAATGTCGCCAAGGTTCTCGTGGAAACCTTCGGCATTGGCGGCATTACCAATGTAGAAGACGACCTGAAAATGTTCTTCTCCTAAAAAACGCCTTAAAGCCCGTCCTGTTGGACGGGCTTTTTTCGTACTTCTGCAAGTAACAGCACAATGTGAGAAGATGAGGATTGAGCAAGAGTCGCGATGAGAATCGGAGGATAAGACGGAGGGTTACGGGATGCACGTTTTTGGTTCAGGAGAACCGTCCCCCTGAACCAAAATAACCGCCACCGCCTCTATCGAGCCCTCCCTTTACTCACTCTACTCCTGTTTAAAATCACGTGCCTTGTTCTTCTCCTGCGTACCCTCCTGTGACTCCCGAGACTCTTGTTCAATCTTGGGATTAATCTTGACATAAGCAATTTTAAAGCCGTATAGTTTGTATAATAGTCATCCTAGTGGTCTTGCTAAAAATAAAAACAGAAAGAAGGCTACATTTATGAAATGGTCAGCTTGTTTTAAAGCCTATTTCACAGCCTTAGCTCTTGCCCTTTGCCTGTCTCTTCCCGGGACGGCAGCCGCCGCAGAACTTCCGGTCGGCGTCGTGGATATTATGTATGTAATCAACAATCATCCCGATGTAGCTCAAGCCAACGCAGCCCTGCAAACCGAGCAAACACAACTGCGCCAAGAGTTTACTACAAAATCCGCCGGGTTGAGCGACCAAGACAAACAAGCCCTGGACCAACAGCTTGGCAAGCAACTGGCGCAAAAACGCCAAGAGCTATTTAAGCCCATTGCCGACAGCATTCAAGTCGCCATGAAAGCCGTCGCCGATGAAAAAGGCTTCTCTCTAGTCATCTACAAAAACAGCGTCGCCTTAGGGGGCACGGATATCACCTTGGATGTCCTCCAAAAGCTAAAGAAATAGGAACTGCTAATTTATTCACATCTCACATCAAAACGGCTCTTTTTCCATCAGCCATTGTCAGAAAGCCTCGGCAGAGCGCCGCTATGCCTGCGTTTTCTTTCGCGTCTGATGAAAAATTTTCTCGTTTTGATGGAGTGTTCATTAAATTATCAGCTCCTTAACGGTAAAGTTACAAATGGAACTCGCCGAAAAAGGAAGCAGGCCGAAAACCTGCTTCCTTTTTTATTAGAGATTCTGTTAAACGAATCCTCCGTCGTACCCTCCGGTCACTCTGATTCTCTTGTTCGTTTTTTACTCATTTTTCGTTCTTCATTATTTCGGATAGTTTTCCTTCGCGGGCAGCCATTCCGCCAGCAAATAGTTCGCTTGGCCGCCTTCTATTTTACGCTGAAACTGCGCCTGATAGGCAGCTTCTATCGTCACCTGCCAGCCAGCGGCTTTCCAGCTTTCCGGCATCGCCAGCGGATCGCCGTTAAAACCGGCAGGAGCGCGATAAATATCGACAATAGCCGCATAGTGTTCATGCCCTTTATCTTTTAACGTGCGAATTCGAGCAAAACGAACTTCGGCGGCTACCTCTTCCGATGCCTGTTGCTTCACGACACCACTAAAAAAATCAGGCAACGATATTTTCTCCTGCGGCAGCGCGTTCTGTCCGACTACACTCATACTTTGCAGCTGCGCACTGATTTGCGTCCCGTCGCCGCTGTAATAATCCCGTCGTACCAATCCTACTTCCGGCGCATAACAGGCTACCAGCACCTCGTTGGGCCTAGTCAAGGAGCGCGCCTGCACCTCCACGACGCCGGAAAATAATCCCGCCGGCACCCACACCGTCTTAGTAACACTAAGCAGGCGATAGCTCCAAGCACCGTCTTCCCAGGTTGCGCCTTGCTGCAGCGGTCCCTTAAGAAGCAGTAGCTCTTGATTAGGCTTAGCGGCAAGCAAGTCTCCCGCAGGTTCACTTTCACTCAGCACTACTTGCTGCACTACAGCCTCTTCCGTCACGGAAAAGACTCTTGCCACCTGCGCCCCGCCATTATTGTCCGCTACTTGCACCCGCCCATCCTTGACTTGCGTCACCGTCCGCGTAAAACCGGCAAACTCTTGTCCATACCCAATATAGTTCCAACTCTGCCCCAGGGCGGCCGGAAAAAAATGGCGCACATCCGCCAGTCTGAATTCTTCCGCCGACATGCAATCTTGGCAAGGCCCCTTCTCGCTATGCGCCAACGCAGCAGAAGGCCAACCGGTCCATAAGGCCGCGCAGGCTAACGCCGCAACGGCTAAAGAGCATTGTTCTTTCAAAAACTTCATCCCAACCACCTTTCTTCTGGTTCAGGGGGACGGTTCTGCTGAACCAGTCCCCCTGAGTCAATCTGCTACAGTACCAGCCAAGCATAAAAAAAGAACCCGATGCCAATGGACCCCACAACAACGCCCACACTCCAGTAGCCATAGTTTTTACTGATCGCCGACAAGGACGACAACAAAATGCCCACCTGCAAAAACATCAACGCCTGGCCGAACATTGTATTATACTGGCTGGCAGCGTCTCGCTCCGCTTCCAGTTTCTGCGCATCTTGGATAATTTCATTTTTTTCTTTTTTGTACCGTTTGATTTCCTCTTCATAGACTGCTATTTGCTTAACAACCGCTTCTGTACGCACTTCCGGGGGCATCAAAGCCGCCATGGAGTCTCGCTGCACTTGATACTGCGTTTCTTTGATGCTTTTTGCCTGATAGTACGCCCATTGATCCGAAGCGCGATTTTGCGCCAGCACCATGCGATTTCCATATCCAGCCGCCTTAAACGAAGCAATCGTGGCGCACGCCGCCAAAAGCAGTGTCGTAACCGCGATGACCGTTGTCAGGTGATCTTTCCACGTTTTTTTCTCATTCTGCCTGTCTGCCATAATAGCCTCCCCAATTAGTAGTTCTCCTATATTCCCTCTGTACGCCGCAAACTCCTGCCTGCTTTTGCGAGTTGACACCCGCTCCCAAAAGAGTATACTAAAAGCAAGCGAACTTATTCTCAGGGCGGGGTGAAATTCCCCATCGGCGGTATCCCGGCACAGCCGGGGAGCCCGCGAGCGCTTTTTGCCTAAAGCAAGAAGGTCAGCAGAACTGGTAGCAAGCCAGTGCCGACGGTTATAGTCCGGATAGAAGAGGATAAGGCAGTTGCTAACGCATTGGCAAGTTCCGGCGCTTTTTCGTCCGGCTTGTTTTACTGCGTTGCTTTTACTGTCTCTTTCTGGCCCTGATTCTGGTAAGTCCGACTTAGCATTAAGGAGGAGTATTACTATGAATCAATCTTTACTTCACTCTTTTGGCACACCCGCAGAACGGGTGGAAAACGCGCTCGCCGCCTTGCGTCAAGGACAAGGCGTCCTGGTCACCGATAATGAGGACCGGGAAAACGAGGGCGATATTTTTTTTGCCGCCCAAAGCTTGACACCACAGCAAATGGCCTTGCTCATTCGCGAAGGAAGCGGCATTGTCTGCCTGTGTCTCACCGAAGAAAAAACCGCCCAGTTAGGCCTGCCGATGATGGTTGCAAACAACACCAGCAGTTTCCAGACCCCCTTCACCATTTCCATTGAAGCCGCTCAAGGCGTGACTACCGGCGTATCCGCAGCAGACCGTGTCGCCACCGTCAAAGCCGCTGTTGCCGCTGACGCTTCCGCCGCCGATCTGCGCATGCCCGGACATATGTTTCCGCTGCGCGCCCGAAAAAACGGCGTTTTAGATCGCCCCGGTCACACCGAAGCCAACGTGGATCTCATGCGCATTGCAGGCTTAGCACCAGCCGGCGTTCTCTGCGAACTCACTAATCCTGACGGTACTATGGCCCGTCTGCCGGAAATCGCCGCTTTTGCCCAAAAACACGCCATGCCGGTTGTGACGGTCGACGATATCATCGCTTACCGCCTGCAGTTCGACTGAGAAATAGAAGTCACCTAACAAGAGTCACGAGAGTCGCGGGAGGGTACAACTGAGGGGTACGATTTCCACTTTATAATTCTACTTGCAAAAAAGCCATCGGCACTGCATATTGCGCCGATGGCTTTTTCGATTCCAGAATCCTCTTGCGTACCCTCTGGTCACTCTGGTTCTCTTGTTTATTCTTCGCTTCTCTAACTTTTTTTACACCAAGGCTTTACTCCGCCAAGCACCGCTGCGCCAGCGCCAGAGCATAGCCAGACCGCGAATCCATTCGTCCACAAGCATGGCCGCCCAGATACCCGGCAGCCCATAGCCCAAAACAACGCCTAAATAGTAGCCCAAGCCAATGTTCACGCTCCACATGGATAAAACCGCCATCACCACGGGAAATTGCACATCCCCGGCGCCGCGCAAACCGGAAATAAGTACAATGTTAAAAGTCCGTCCCGGCTCTAAAAACGCGTCAATCATAAACACTAGCGCTCCCAAGGAGATAATAGCCTCTTCCGCCGTGAAGATACGCATCAACTCCGTACGCCCCACAAACAATCCAAAGCCGAGCACCCAGGCCGCACCGAAAGCAATGCGAAAATTACGCATGCCTACGCGCGCCGCCTCGTCAAAACGCCCGGCGCCCACCAACTGGCCGATCATAATGACATTGGCCTGGCCGATAGCCAAGGAAAAAAGAAAGGCCATTTTGATGACCGACCAAGCATAGGTACGCGCTACATAGGCTTCCGAACCTAAATACGACAAAATCAGCGCCATTAGCACCGTCTGGCTCAAGGTGTAGGACATGCTTTCCATCGCTGCGGGGAAACCTATTTTCAGCACTTGACGCATCTCCAAAAATGGAAAAGTAAGCAAATGGCGGAAAATCGCAGGTTTCAAGAGGCGGGTAAATAAGTACCCTTGCACCAACGCGACCGCCACCGCCTTGCTGCCGACAGCCGCCAGGGCTACCCCAAGAACGCCTAAAGGCGGACAACCAAACAATCCTAAGCCCAACACCGCTGAGCCGCAAAGATTGAGGACATTCATCGTCGCCGTCACCGCCAAGCATTGCCTGGTGCGCCCAAAACCCTTCAGAATGGCATCGCTGGAAAACAACAGGGCGTCTAGAAAAACAAAACCGCCCACTAACAGTAAATAGGTTTTGGCATGCGCTAACAGCCCTTCTGATAAGCCCAGAAAGAGCAGTAACTCTTCTCCAAAAAGAGTCAGCCCAACGCTGGCGGATAGTCCCAGTCCCAAGCTGAACAGCAGCGATACAGCCGCCGTCTTATCAATGCGTTCGCGATTTCCGGCACCAACATTTTGGGCTACCAGCACCGAGGTCCCGAGCGAAATAACGGCAAAAACCAAAAATACATTCCAGAGGACCTGCGTGCACCCTTCCACCGCCGCAGCCGCTGAACTATCATAACGACTGAGTATATATACATTCACTACTCCCACCATAATAATGAGAGCCTGTTCAATAAAAATAGGCCAGGCCAATTTAAATAACGATAATGTTCTCACAGCATTCTCCTTAGTCTTCTTTCAAGTGTCAGACCATCGTAGCAAAGAAGCCTCGCCCTGTCAAAAGAAAAAAGTCGCAGTGATAACCGAAGGGCACGGCCGAGGATTACGGGAGACAAAAAAGAAAGGCCGCTACTGCGGCCTTTCTTGCTTCTTCTAGAAGATCCCATAAAAAACTTACTGTTCTCCTAATTTTTTCTCTATCCGTTTTTGGAAATTCCGTAACCCATAGCGAGACATAACGGCGTTCAAACGCTGGCCTTTTTCACCAATGTCTTCATACACTGCCAAAATGGCGTCCAGGTATTTGGGTACTTCTTTTTCGGTGATGAATTCCGCGACAACCTTGCCTTCTTGTGTATAACGCCCGCCTTTGCCGCCGACATAGATATGATAGCCTTCCCGCCCAATTTCCAGCGCTTTCTTGGGGCACAAGCGAACGCAAACGCCGCAGGACAGGCATTTTTGATAATCAATAACCAATTCACCGGATTCCAGTGACATAGCCTTCGCCGGACAACGCTTCACACAGGCGCCGCAGCGCACACAGCTCTCTTTTTTCAATAGCGGCTCCGCTGCTCCTCGGAAGCCCACATCATGCCCTTGCGGTTTCGTACAAGCATTGGCGCAGCCGCAAACCGTAAACTTCGTCTTAGCCGGCAAATCCTTGCCTACATAGTCTTTATCCAGTAATTTTCCCAGGCTGTTCGTATCCACCAGGCCGTACGGGCAAGTGCTGTTGCCAGGACAAACCATGACCGGGCGCACACGCAGACCACAGACCGCATGCTGCAGCCCTGCGTCTAAAATAGCCTGCAAGGCCTCTTCAAAACGCTCCTCCGGCACGCCGGGAATCTCTACGCCCTGGCGCACCGTAAAATGCACCTCACCGCTGCCGAATTTTTCCGCGAGCGCCGCAATCTTGCGCAAATCCTCCGATGTTGCATTGCCTGCGCAGTTGCGCAGGCGCATCAGCAGCAAGCCCTTCTGCCGCTGGGGAATAAAGCCGTATTTTTTATAGTCCGGTTTCGCCGCCATAACAAAGCACCTCTTCTTGCTCATTTTTATTTTTAATTATATCACTTCTGTTTGCGAAGCAAAGGCCCTCACCGGCGAACCATCCGCCTCGCTGAGAGGTAAAGGAAGAGCAAAAAAGTCCACACCGCTCTGCACGTCTTCTAAGCGGGTTAAATTCTCAATCAGCACCAGCTCCTGTGCCAATAGCAGTTGATGAATCGCAAAATCCTTGCTATCGATGGCATCAAAAGAAATGGCATCAATTCCCACCCCTTTTAATTGGCACTTACCCAGCCAAGCCGCCGCTTCCGCTGTTAAAAGCGGATACTGCTGCAGATACTGTTCCTGACCCCAGTAGCGGCTCCAGCCTGTCCAAAATAAAACAAAGTCAACTTGCGCCAATAATTCCTTTTGCTCTTGCAGCTCCCCTATGCCGATTACACCTCCGGCGCAATTTCTCACATCCAATACCGCCGCCCGCCCCACAAACCGCTCTAACGGCAACACATCCAGTGTTTTCCCATCTGCCAGCATGTGCGCAGGCGCGTCCATGTGGGTGCCTACATGGGTATTCATTGCGATTTTCTTCACTTGATAGCCATTGGCTGCTACGGTGGCCACCGTTGAAAAATCCGGCGCAGGCGTCCCCGGATACACCGGCATGCCCACTTGCAGGGACTGCGACAAATCGATCATGCGCATACGCTTTCGCCTCCTCACTCATTTCTTACTTACTAATTTGCTCCTTGCCGCCCGCTTCGTCAAGTTATTTTAATAAATAGCGAACCGTCTCCCTGCGTCAGAAAAACAAATTACAGCCTCCGTCATACGGAGGCCGTAATTTGCTTGGAAGGATTTTACACTTATCCGGCGTATCTTTTACTTAAACTTAGTCCGTTTGCTTCGACAAATAAGCCAGCGCATTCCAAGGAGGAACCTCATAGAACAATGGGATTGCAGCGAAGCCAGAATCCCAGTTTACTCCTGGGCCGCCAATATTGACGCAAGCGCCCGCCAGCAGATCGAACACCTCGCCAAGCGGCCCCTTGCCTACCACCTATATCGCCATCATGCCTAACTGCCACAAAAGACCTCTATGATGTCATCGACCTTGAGTTAGACTTAATGCAACCAAAGATCAAGCTCCAACCCCTGGGGGTCATGAAGGGCTAAGACTTCTGCTGGCCGCCAAATGCTCTTGAAACCAGGCGCAGGCCTGCCTGGCCACTTCCTCCAGCATGCCCGGCTCCTCAAACAGATGGCCTGCGCCGGGAACAAGCACCAGTTTTTTCAGGCAGGGCAGTTGGGACAACGCGGCGCGGTTCAGCGCAATGACCGTCATGTCTTCACCGCCCACCAAGAGAAGCACCGGCGCCTGCACACGCAATAACGCATTGCCCGCCAGATCCGGCCTCCCTCCGCGGGAAACGATGGCCGCCACGGTTTCTCCCAGGGCCGCTGCCGCTTGCAAAGCCACGGCAGCTCCGGTACTGGCGCCAAAATACCCCAGCGGCAGCTCTTGCAGCAGCGGCTGGCTTTTAACCCATTGGGTAACCGCCACCAAGCGCCGGGTCAGACGCGAAATATCAAAACGGTTGGCGTAAACGGCATCTTCCTCCGCCGTCAGCAGGTCCATGAGCAAGGTAGCCAGCCCCTGCTGCTGCAACAGATCGGCTACAAAATTGTTGCGGGGACTAAAGCGGCTGCTGCCGCTGCCATGAGCAAACAAAATCACCCCTTTGGCGTTCTCCGGCACTACCAGCAAGCCTTCCACTGTCGCCGCGCCATCTGCAATCTTGACCAAGCCTTTCGATTCTTTCATAAATCACCCCTCCTATCATAGGTAAATGACATTACAAGGATGTGATAAAAATGTATGAGAACCGCTGGACCGCAGGGCAGCAGCTGGCCGAAAAGCTCAGCACTTACCCTTTTGAATCGCTCTGCATCCTGGGCATCCCCCGAGGCGGCATTGTCACGGCCGCCCCCATTGCCCTTCACTTTAAGACGCGGCTGGACGTACTGGTAACGAGGAAAATCGGCCATCCCGGCAACAGCGAGCTAGCCATCGGCGCGGTTATGCCTGACGGCACGGCCGTCCTCGACCAGGAGGCCATTCAGCAGCATCATATTTCGCAGGCATACCTGCAGCAGTCTATCGCCATACAGCACGCCGAACTGAACCGACGCATGATCCTCTATACTGGCACCGCTACGCCGCCCGCAGTGAGCGGCAAAACCGCCATTGTTGTAGACGACGGCATCGCCACCGGCTACACGATGAAGGCAGCCATTACCTGGCTGAAAACATTAAAGCCGGCAAAAATCGTCATCGCCGTACCTGTAGCACCGCCAGAAACCATTGATGCCCTAGCACGTGAAGTCGACCTTGTGGTCTGCCCCCTGCAGCCTCAGCTCTTCTGGGCTGTCGGCGCACATTATCAAGAGTTTGGTCAAACCAGCGATGACGAAGCTATCGCCCTACTGAAGGAATGCAATCAAGCTGCTGAATAACGCCCAACCTCTCGGTTTTCTTACCTACTACTTTGCGCTTTGCATCCCGCTTCGTCAAGTTATTTTAATGCATGGCTGCCCCCTGCAAATAGCCATTCTTTTTAACTAACGCTTCATGCTATAATCGTATACAGGAAGTACTGTAAGAAAACACTCTGAAAATGGTTCAGGAGAACCGTCCCCCTGAACCATTTTCTTCTCTCTGTTACGCTGAGTTCATTCTTTATTTTATAGGGGGGTATAGTTCCATGAAACTTGTCAGCTTCTACCAAAACGGTAAACCTACGTTGGGCATCTTGGAGGAAAACGGCGTTATCCCTGTCGTCACAGCCGCTGAGGCCGCATCTTTGTCTGCACCGCGGACCATGGAGGAAGCCATCACCGGAGGCCAAGTCGCTCTTTCCCAGTTGCAAGCGCTTTTGGCAACCAAACCGACTGTTCTTCCCCTCGATGCCATTACTTATGCGCCTTGCGTCGCCTCACCTGAAAAAATTCTCTGCGTCGGCCTTAACTACGCCGCGCACAGCGCGGAATGCAAAGCCGATTTGCCCACCGTACCGGTGATCTTCAGCAAGTTCAACAACACCTTGGCAGCGCACCAGGAACAAATTCCGATACCTCCTTGCACTTCTAAAGTGGACTATGAAGCAGAACTGGTCGTCATTATCGGCAAAACCGCCAACAATGTCAGCAAGGAAAAAGCTCTTGATTATGTCTTCGGCTATACCGCCGGTAACGACCTTTCGGCCCGTGATTTACAAATGCGCACACCCCAATGGCTGTTAGGAAAAACCTGCGACCACTTCGCACCTACCGGTCCCTGTGTTGTTACAGCCGATTCCCTGAATCCCGCCAAGCTTGAGATTTCCAGCCGCGTCAACGGCGAAATTCGCCAGCATTCCAACACCTGCGACATGATTTTCGATTGCGCCACTGTCATCAGCTATCTCTCGCAGCACCTGACACTGAAACCGGGCGATCTCATCTTTACAGGCACGCCCAGCGGCGTTATTTTAGGTTATCCCGAAGCAAAACAAGTCTGGCTCAAAGCCGGCGACGAAGTCGTCATCGAAATCGAAGGCATCGGCCGGCTGGTAAATATTTTAAAGTAAGCACTACACAAAGCCAAAGAGGAGCGGCCAATAAGGCCGCTCCTCTTCCTTTGCATATCTTTCCTTACGATTTGACGGCTTCTCCATCTTTCTCCGCCATTTTGTATAGAACCAGAGCCAAAAGACAGCCCACAAGAACCGCCCCGCCCATAAAATACAAGCCGCTTGTAAAGCTTCCTGTATAATCCTTGATCCAGCCAATCGCAACAGGGCCGAAAAAGCCGCCCAGATTGCCGATGGCATTGATAAAAGCAATCCCTGTCGCCGCTGCCGCGCCCACAAGGAAAGTAGGAGGAATAGTCCAAAAGATAGGCATGCAGCCGTAAAAGCCAATGCTGCTGATGGAAATAAGGAAGATAGACAAGGCCAAGCTGCCATTAACAAAGCCGCAGAGAACCAAACTTCCCCCAGCTAAGACCATCGCGCCAATCATATGCCATTTGCGCTCTTGGAATTTATCCGAGCTTCTGCCGATAAGCAACATGCCCACCGCAGCCACCACAAAGGGAATAGCGCCAATCAAACCGATAGAAGTTGTTGAAATATCGTTGCTGAAGCTTTTCACAATTTGCGGCAGCCACATATTTACGCCGAAAACGCCGATAACTTGCGAAACATAGATCAACGCCAAGATCCAGACTTTAGGATTGGCCATTGCCTGCCACATGGAGTATTTTTCTTTCGCCACAATACGGTCTTCTTCGTCTTTCAGCGTGTCAATCAGCCATTGTTTTTCTTCTTCCTTCAGCCAACTGGCTTTCGCCGGACTATCGGTCAGATAAAAATATCCCATAATACCTACTAACGAAGCCGGAATGCCTTCCAAAACAAACATCCATTTCCAACCCGCAATACCCCAGGTTCCATCCAGAGTCAATAACCAGCCGGATACGGCGGAGCCAATCATCAAGGCTAAGGGCTGTGCAAACATAAAACGAGACGTAATAGATGCCCGATACGCCGCCGGGAACCACTGGGTCAGGCAAAAAATAACGCCCGGAAAAAATCCAGCTTCCGCTGCGCCAAGCAGAAAGCGCATCACCAAAAACTGTTCTACGTTAGCCACCAGAGACATGCTGGCGGAAAGAGCGCCCCAAATGATCAGCAAAAACGCCAGCCATCGCTTGGCCCCATACCGCTGCAAGCCAATATTGCTGGGAACGCCAAAGAAAAGATAGCCGATAAATAAAATGCCTGCGCCATAACCAAAGGTAGTTGCCGTCAAGGCCAAATCACGGTTCATTTGCAATGCGGCAAAGCCGAGATTCACGCGGTCAATAAAATTAAGCAAATAGGCCAAAACAAAAAATGGAATCAAACGCCAAGCGACCTTGCTGATGACGCGGCTGCCAAAATCGAGGTCGACGCTGTTCTTTTCTACGGTTGCATTCATATAGTACCTCCTGCGTTTTATTGAATTTTGTTTTAAGTAGTGAATTTTCTTTCTTTCTAAGGCAAATTTTTTTAGTCTCCGCTTAAGGAAGAGCCGCTTCCGCTCCCCGGGAGCGGCTCCCTTTCTTACGCTTACAGTTTCAAGACAGCGCCTTTCGCTGCAGACGTTGCCATTTTCGAGTAAATACCAAGATACCCTTTCGTAAATTTGGGCTCCGGACGCTGCCACTCAGCTAGGCGAGCAGCTATTTCCTCTTCCGTTACATGGAGCTGCACCTCACCGTTAGGAATATCAACGGTGATCTTGTCGCCGTTCTCCACAATAGCAATCGGGCCGCCGTCTGCCGCTTCCGGTGAAACATGCCCCACAAAGCAACCGTTATTCGTGCCAGAAAAACGGCCATCCGTGACCAAAGCTGTGCTTTTAGCTAAGCCCATACCGTAAAGATATTTCATAGCCTTGTACATTTCGCGCATCCCCGGGCCGCCCTTAGGGCCTTCATAGCGAATAACCACTACATCGCCCGCTTGAATGCCGCCGTTCAAAATAGCATGTTCGGCCTCTTCTTCGGAGTTGAACACCTTTGCCGTTCCCGAGAAGGTGTGCATGGCCGGGTCAATAGCAGCAGGCTTGGTTACCGCTGTTTCCGGCGCCAAATTACCCCGTAGAATGGCCAGTCCTTTTAAGCTGTTGAACGGTTTTGCCGCTGTAGTAATGACCTCTTCATTAAAGGGATATTTATATTGATAGTGCTCTAGGTTCTCCGCTACTGTCTCGCCGCTAACTGTCAGACAGTCTGCATGGAGCAAGTGCTTGATTTCTTCCATAACCTTGGGAATGCCGCCAGCAAGGTAGAAATCTTCCATATCGTATTTAGAAGCCGGGTTGACTTTAGCCACCTGTGGTGTAGTCTGGCTCAAAGCATCATAGGCCTGCATCATTTCATCAGCGTCGATGTCCACCTCATTGGCTATCGCTGACAGGTGAAGTACCGCGTTCGTAGAACCTCCTGTCGCCATCAGCACGCGAATAGCGTTTTCCAACGCCTTTTTCGTAATAACTTTATCCCCGGTAATGCCAGCTTTCGCCAAGCCGACAATAGCGAGGCCGGTTTCCTCCGCCATACGCAGACGTTCTGCGTACACTGCGGGAATCAAAGCCGCGCCAGGCAAAGACATACCCATGGCTTCAGCCATGCAGCACATGGTATTAGCGGTACCGTAAAACGCGCAGGAACCACAGGTAGGTCCACAAACCTCTTCCAGGTGGTCATACGTATCCCGGTCAATCTTGCCAGACTTAAGCATGCCTAATCCTTCGGACATGCTGGTCAAGTCAGATTTGCGCCCGTCAAACGCCTTGCCGCCCAGCATGGGGCCGCCCGGCAAAAAGATGGCCGGAATCTTAAGGCGGGCCGCCGCCATCAGCATGCCTGGCACAATCTTATCGCAAGAGCCTAAGAGTACAATCGCATCCAAGCGATGAGCTTCCACCATAACCTCAATATCATTGGCAATCAGATCCCGCGAAGGCAGAATATAATGCATTCCTGCATGCCCTTGAGCCGTGCCGTCGCAAGCAGCAATCACCCCGAATTCTGCTACACTGCCGCCCGCTCGATAAATGCCTTTGCGCACATTGTCCGCCACTTGACGAAGATTAGCATGCCCTGGGACCAACTCGTTCCAGGAATTTGCAATGCCGATAATGGGACGCGCATCCAAATCTCCATCTGAATATCCCAGGGATTTAAACACGCTCCGGTTAAAGCTCCAGTCCGGTTTTGCCAGCACATCACTGCTACGATACTTCACTTTTTCATGCGCCCCTTTCACTGTCTATTGCCAACCGCTGGTTGCAGCGGCTCAAGCCTTTTTTGCCGCCAATTCGATGGCTACGTCCAAAATCATGTCTTCCTGACCGCCGACTGTTTTCCGTTTCCCCAGTTCCATTAAAATATCACGGGCATCAACACCGAATTTTTCCGCCGCCCGACGGCTGTGCAGCAAAAAGCTGCCATATGCTCCTGCATAGCCAATCGCCAGCGCTTCGGTCGAAATTACCTGCGGCCGATGCATCACAGGCGTCACCAAGTCGCGGCTGGCATCCATGAGCGTATAGAAATCGACACCGCTTTCATAGCCGCCTTTTTGCAGCACTCCTGCCAGCACCTCTAACTGTGTATTGCCTGCGCCTGCGCCCATACCGGCCAAAGTGCCGTCCACATAGGATGCGCCTGCGTCTAGCGCCGCCAAGGTGTTGCCTACGGCCAAGCCCAAATTATTATGAGCATGGAAGCCCACGGGAATCGACAGGTTTTCTTTTACCAAAGAAATTCGCGCTTTTACGCCCTCCGGCAAAAGAGCCCCGGCCGAGTCGGTAATGTACACTACGTCAGCGCCATAGCTCTCAAACAGTTTGGCTTGCTCCAGAATTTTTTCCGGTTCCGCCATATGGGACATCATCAAAAAACCAATCGTTTCCAAACCATGGGCTTTAGCAAATTTGATGTGCTGTTCACCGGTGTCAGCTTCGGTCACATGAGTAGCTACGCGCACCGTGTTCACACCGCACTCCATAGCTGCTTCCAAATCTTCAATCGTACCGATTCCTGGAATCAACAGTGCTCCCAACTTCGACTTCGTTAATACCTTCGATACGGCCTTAAAGTATTCCAGCTCATGCGCTTTGGCAAAACCGTATTGAAAACTGGAGCCGCCCAAGCCGTCTCCATGTCCTACTTCCATCATATAGACGCCGGCAGCATCAAGCTGCGCAGCAATGGCTGCCATTTGTTCCGGAGTCAGTTGATGGCTAACGGCGTGCATGCCGTCGCGCAAAGTTGTATCAATCAGACGTATCATCATTAGTTACCTCCCTGTTTCCGCTTCAATTCCGCATAGCGCTCCGCCACGGCAACCGCCGCTGATGTAATAATATCCAGATTGCCTGAGTATTTAGGGAGATAATCTCCTGCGCCTTCCACTTCCACCATGGTGACAATACGTTCTCCATCGGCATACGGCGCCACTTTCAAGCGATAACCAGGCACATACTGCCGTACGCGATCGACCATAGCTGCAACAGACGCCTGAACTTCTTCCATTTTGTCCGTTGCGCAGCGGGTATAGATCGTATTACGCATCATAATCGGCGGCTCCGCCGGATTCAGAATTATGAGTGCTTTACCAGCTTTCGCGCCCCCAACCTGTACCAACGCATTACGCGTTGTCTGCGTGAATTCGTCAATGTTCTGCCGTGTTCCAGGCCCTGCGCTTTTGCTGCTCAATGTCGCTACAATTTCAGCATAAGATACCGGCACAACTTGATTAATAGCGTAAACAATCGGAACGGTTGCTTGACCACCGCAGGTAATCATATTGACATTACAAACGCCCTCAAGTAAATGCTCATCCATATTTACCGTTGGCGCCACATAAGGCCCAACTGCCGCTGGAGTTAAATCCACTGCGAAAATACCCGCTTCTTTGAGCCGCGGCGCATGGCGCAAATGCGGCCCCGCACCAGTCGCGTCAAAAACGATATCCACATTTCCTAAAGCCAAAACGCCGTCAATACCTTCCGCCGTAGCTACCAACCCTGCTTCTTTGGCCATCTGCAGGCCATTGGACTCTGCAATAATACCGGCCATCGCCACCAATTCAATCTGCTGGCTGCGCTGCAATTTGATCATCAAGTCGATTCCAATGTTTCCTGGGCCAATAATGGCCGCTTTTAATTTTTGCTGTTTCAAAACCACCGCTCCTTTGTTTGTTATTATCGAACAATGTTCACTAATTTATTTATTCGTTCGTCATTATCGAACGCAGTTCGCTTTTGTTGTCATGCTTATTTATTCTATTACTGAGCCTATCGCAGAGAACTATTCACAGATTAGATCTCGCCGCCGCGATAACCAAGACGCCCTGATATCTGTCGCGCCATTTGCAGCATCCGAGATACGACTTGCTCCAGCTTGCTATCCGTAAGACGATGCGCCGGACCTGACAAACTAATGGCTGCCACAATATTCCCAGCTGCATCCTTAATTGGCACCGCCGCACACTGCAAACCGATTTCAAATTCCTCTTTATCAAAAGCATAGCCTTGATTACGAATGGAGTGAACAGCTTGGAGTAGTTGTTCCAATGAGACTACCGTCTTTTCTGTATAGCGCACAAAGGGTTTCCCTTCGTACAATTTGGCAATTTGCGCATCAGTTAAGTCTGCCAATAAGACTTTTCCCACACCGGTACAATACGATGGATTGCGGCCACCAATTTGAGAATTGATGCCAATCGACAACGGCCCATCCACCTTGTCGATATAAATCACATCGCCCCGCGACAGCACCGCCAAATGAGCTGTTTCCTGATAATGTGACGCCAGCTCCCTCAGGTACGGTAGCGCTATTTCCCGCAAGTCTAAGTTGGACATATAAGCCTGCCCTAGTTCAAACAGCTTGATTCCTAATGAATATTTTCCTGTTTCCACATCTTGTTGCAGATATCCGCAACGCTCCAGCGTCGCCACGATACCATGCGTAGTGCTTTTACTCAAGCCAAGACCTCGGCTAATTTCCGTCAACCCCACCGTACGCCCCTGCTCGCCGGCAAATTCCATAATCTTGAGCGCTCGGAATACCGATTGTATATATCGCTCGCCTTCATCAAATTGCATGTTATTCATACGCACACCCTTTGTTCGTTATTATCGAACTGCGTTCTCGTTTTCACCAACTGTCTTTTATTATATTTTCTAAATACTTTTTTGGCAAGAGTATTTTTCATTTTATTTTTTACTTTTTCTGTGTCATTTAGATGAACTTTACTGATTTTCCTTTAAACAAAAAATAAAACGAGCTATAATACCAGAGATACCAAAGGAGGACGAACCTATGAATCATACGGAAGCTTTGGGCAAAGAGCCCATCGGCCCCTTGCTTTGGCGCTGCTCGCTGCCGGCTATTATCGGCATGCTTGTTAACGCCCTCTATAATATTGTGGACAGCATTTTTGTCGGCCAAGGCGTTGGTGAATTGGCGCTGGCCGCCGTCACGATCGCCTTCCCACTCATGACCATCCTTATGGGGCTGGGCATGTTTGTCGGTCTAGGCGCTGCTTCCATCGCCTCCCTGCGCTTAGGCGCTGGCGACAAGCAAGGCGCAGAGTGCATCCTCGGCAATGCTTTGACTCTGCTCTGTCTAATTATGCTGCCCACTACCGGCCTGGCGTTGCTCTTTTTAGAAGAACTGCTGCAGTGGCTCGGCGCCAGTCCTGAAGTTTTGCCTTACGCCATGGATTTTACCCGCATCATTTTAGGCGGCAGCATTTTTATGCATATCAGCTTCGGCCTCAACGGCCTCATTCGTGCGCAGGGAGATGCTAAAACAGCGCTTTATACCATGCTTATCGCCGCTTTGCTCAATACCGCGCTCAATCCTTTATTTATCTTTGTCTTCCATTGGGGCATCGCCGGTTCCGCCTGGGCTACCGTTATTTCCCAGTTTGTTGCTACTGTCTGGGTACTAACGTATTTTCTCTATGGCCGCAGCACGCTGCGCCTGCGCCGCGCCTGTTTGCCGCTGCAAAAAAAGCTGGTCCTCGATATTTCCCGCATCGGCATGGCCCCTTTTTTGATGCAGCTGGGGAGCAGCTTGGTCATCGTTATTTTCAATTTTACCTTGCTATCCTATGGAGGCAATCTGGCTATCGCCGCTTTCGGCATCGTTAACCGCGTGCTGATGCTGCTGTTAATGCCGGTTCTCGGCATCAGCCAGGGCGTACAGCCCATTGTCGGCTACAACTACGGCGCCCAGAACTACAGTCGTGTCCTCCAAGCCATCAAGCTCGCCGCCGGCAGCGCCACTTTAGTTTGTATCGTCGGGCTAGCGGTGGTCCTTACCGGGCATGAAGCGCTTGTCCGCTTGTTTAACGACAATCCTGAACTCATCCGTATCGGCTCGGAAGGGCTCTGCATTTTCCTGGCCATGCTTCCTATCATCGGCTTTCAAATCATTGGCGCCAACTATTTTCAGGCGATAGGCAAGGCCGGCTACTCTATTGTTTTCAATCTGCTGCGCCAATTCATCCTGCTCATACCTCTTGTCTACCTGCTTCCTCAGTGGTTGGGGCTAAACGGCATCTGGACAGCAGGTCCGATAGCCGATCTTGGCTCCGCCTGCCTAACCGGCTTCTTTCTGCTGAAGGAACTTAGGCGATTGAAAAACGCGGGGAACGGAGTTACGGGAAATTGAACAGGAGAACCAGAGTCACGAGAGGGTACGTATGAGGACTACGAATTTCAAATTGAACTTTAGGAGCCGCTGATTTAATGAGCACTTCGCCAGCACGAGAATTTTTTTCGTCAGACGCGAAAGAAAACCGCAGGCATAGTGGAGCTATGCCGAGATTTTCTGACAAAGTCCGACGAGAAAAAGGCCGCGCTGGCGCAACCTGCGAATAAATTAGCGGCTCCTAGAAAATACTGTACTGATTGGCTGCAGGACGCAGCTTATGAAGGCTCCACATGTCGAGCAACGCACCGCTAACTTTAAACGCCTTGACTAGCAGCATCGTGTGACCAACCTCCACCGTCAGATAGTTCGGTTCGTCCAGCGGGTTGTAAAAGCTTTCATTCCAAGGCTGCCGCGCCGGGTCTGGATACGTTTTGGCGCCGCTGCGCCCAGTAGCTACGTGGACAGTGCCAGGAAAACCGTTCCCGTTGCCATCTAGAGGAACGGAGCGAGCATAGACATGTTCATGCGCCGTGAAGACGACATCTACTTTGGCTTCCTGCAAAATCGGCACAAAAGCGTTGCGAAGAATGGCCGAATCCTTTGCCTTGCGATTGCCGTAAAACGGGCGATGCGTCAATACAATATTCCAAGACTTGCGGCTATGAGCCAAATCTTTTTTCAGCCATTCCTGCTGCAAAAAAAGACTGTACGGCACAAAGGCCCGTTCTTCTCCCATCTGGCTGTCCAGCACCGCTACATGGACGTCTCCATACTCT